>JANXXS010000177.1 GCA_025350505.1 Burkholderiales bacterium | reverse complement strand
GACCTGCACGAATACGCCGTCGACTCGGCCCTCTACGTCGCCAAGTTCGGCGCCGTGCAGCGCTTCGACGCGCTGCTGCAGTACGCGACCACCGGCAACCTCCATCCCTTCGTCACCAAGGCGGCGCAGGAGTGGTTCCGGGCGCCGCTCGCGGCCAGCCTGAACGCGGCCGGCTTCGCCAGCGACTGGTACCACACCGTGTCGGCGGATCCGGCCGACCGCAAGGTGAGCATGGGCGGCGTCGGGCCGCAGATCGGCCGCAACGCGAACGGGCTGAAGAACGCGGTCAGCCTGATCGTCGAGACGCGCGGCGGCGGCATCGGCCGCACCGACCTCAGGCGCCGCGTCCAGGTCCAGGTCGCCGCGGTGACAAGCGTACTCGGCAGTGCGGCTGCGCATGCCGGCGATCAGGTCAAGCTGCGCCAGTTCGTCGAGCGCGAGGTGGCGACCGGCGCCTGCCAGGGCGAGGCGATCCTCGAAGCGACGCAGACGCCGAGCGAATACGCGCTGGCCATGCTCGACGCGCAGAGCGGCGCGATCCGCCGCGTCACCGTCGCCTGGGACTCCGCCCTCGAGCTGCGCGTCGTCAAGAGTCGGCCGCGCCCGTGCGGCTACTGGCTGGCGGCGAGCGAAAGCGACGCGGTGCGGCGGCTGCGCCTGCTCGGCGTCGAGGTGCAGCAGCTCGACGCCGCCGGCGAGATGCGCGGCGAGACCTATCGCGAGACCGGACGCAGCCCGATCGGCGAAGGCGCCGAGGCGACGCTGCGCCTGCGCGTGCAGACGCAGCCGGTTCTGCTCGACATCCCGTCCACCAGCTACTACGTCTCGCTTGAGCAGCCGCTCGCCAACCTGGCGATCGCCGCGCTCGAGCCCGAGTCGCCGGCGGGCTACGCGGCGCACGGGGTGATCGGCCGCGTCGATGCGGTGGCACGGGTCCTGTTGCGGCCCGACCTGCGCATGACGGCGGTGCCTTGAGCCTGTAAGAACTGGGCGGCGACGCTGACAAATCGCCACGTGCAACGGGCGGCCGCATCCTGCAGGTCGCGCCGACGCGTATAAAGGGCGACGCCAGGGGCGACGCCGATTCGCCGAGACAGGGAGAGACCGAGCATGGATACGACAGCGACTGCCACGCCGATCGAGGCCGCGCCCGTGACCGCGAGCGCGGCGCGGCGCATCTACCGGCACCGCCTGCCGGTGCGCCTGATGCACTGGATCAACGTCGTCTGCCTGACCGTCCTGCTCGGCAGCGGCCTCAACATCTTCAACGCCCACCCGGCCCTCTACTGGGGCAACGACTCGGTGACGGTGCAGCCCTGGCTCATGCTGTACGGGCAGAACACGCCGAACGGCCTGGTCGGCAAGACGCGCATCGCCGGCCACGATTTCGACACCACCGGCGTGCTCGGCGTCTCGAAGGTGAACGGCGAGACGACCGGTCGCGGCTTTCCGAGCTGGGCGACGATCCCCGGCCCGCAGTGGCTGGCGATGGCGCGGCACTGGCACCTGTTCTTCGCTTGGCTCTTCGTCGTCAACGGCATCGCTTATGTGCTCTACACGATCTTCAGCCGCCACCTGGTGCGCGACCTGGTGCCGACGAAGCTGGAGCTGAAGAACATCGGCCGATCGATCGTCGACCACATCAAGTTCAAGCACCCGACCGGCGACGCCGCGACTCGCTACAACGTGCTGCAGAGCCTCACCTACCTGATCGTCATCTTCGGCCTGCTGCCCCTGGTCGTGTTCGCCGGCATGGCGCTTTCGCCGCGCATCGACACCGTCTTCACCGGCTGGGTCGACCTGCTCGGCGGCCGGCAGTCGGCGCGCTCGCTGCACTTCCTGGCGGCGATGGGTCTGCTTCTGTTCGTGCTCGTGCACGTCTTCGAGGTCATCGTCGCCGGCGTCTGGAACGAGATGCGTTCGATGATCACCGGCTGGTACAAGGTGCCGGCGGACCACGCCACGAAGGAGGTGCGATCGTGACCAAGACCTTCACGCTGATGCGCGCGCGGCAACGCGACCGCCGGCACTTGCTGCGCGGCGCGGTGGCCGCGGCCGGCGCGGCGGTGCTGACCGGCTGCGACCGGCTGTCGAACAACCCGTCTTTCGTCGAGACGCTGAAGAGCGCGCAGAACCTCAGCCACGCGGCAGGCCGGATCGTCGCGCCCAAGGCGGCGATGGCGCAGGAGTTCAGCCAGAGCGACGTGCCGCCGAGCTTTCGCGGCAACGGCACGCTCGACCCGGCCGATGCCGACTACAAGGCGCTGCAGCGCGGCGGCTTCGCCGACTACAAGCTGACGGTGAGCGGCCTCGTCGAAACGCCGGGCGAATACACGCTCGAGCAATTGCGCGCCCTGCCGTCGCGCACGCAGATCACGCGCCACGATTGCGTCGAGGGCTGGAGTTGCATCGGCAAGTGGAAGGGCGTGCCGCTCGGCCTGCTGCTCGACGCCGCCAGGCCGAAGGCCGAGGCGAAGTTCGTCGTCTTCCGCTGCTTCGATTCGATGGACGGCCCGAGCCTCGACGGCCGCGACTCGCGCTACTACGAGAGCATCGACCTCGACGAGGCGCATCACGCGCAGACCATCCTCGCCTACGACCTGAACGACAAGGCGCTGCCGGTCATCAACGGCGCGCCGCTGCGCTGTCGGGTCGAGCGCCAGCTCGGCTACAAGCAGGCCAAGTATGTCAAGGCGATCGAGCTGGTGGCGAGCTTCGCCGACATTCGCGGCGGCAAGGGCGGCTACTGGGAAGACGAAGGCTACGAGTGGTACGGAGGAATCTGAGGCGACTCAGCGCCGCGACCCGCCCAGTATCGGGCCGAGCACGCCGCGGATGATCTCGCGGCCGACGCTCGAGCCGATCGAGCGCATCGCCGAACGCGCCGCCGATTCGGCCAGGCCTTCGTGGCGGCCGCCGCGCGGACCGGTGGAGCCGAAGACGACGTCCTTCAGCCCGCCGAGGATGCCGCCGCCGGCGTCGGCCGCCGCGCCCGGCGATGCCGTTCCGGGCGAAGCGGTCGGTGCCGCAGCCGCTCCGCCGGCGGCAGGCGCGCCGACACGGGCTGTCGCGCGGCCCTTCAGCTTCTCGTACGCCGACTCGCGGTCGACCGTCTTCTCGTAGACGCCCGCCACCAGGGAGCCGGCGATCAGCGCGGCGCGCTCGTCGGTGCTGATCGGCCCGATCCGGCTCGCCGGCGGAATGACGAAGACACGCTCAGTGACGCTCGGCCGGCGCTTGTCGTCGAGCAGGCTCACCAGCGCCTCGCCGGTGCCGAGCTCGCTGATCGCGGTCTCGATGTCGAGCTTCGGGTTCGCGCGCATCGTGCTTGCCGCCGCCTTCACCGCCTTCTGGTCGCGCGGCGTGAAGGCGCGCAGGGCGTGCTGCACGCGGTTGCCGAGCTGGGCGAGGATGCTGTCGGGCACGTCGAGCGGGTTCTGCGTCACGAACCAGACGCCGACGCCCTTGCTGCGCACCAGTCGCACCACGAGCTCGATGCGCTCGAGCAGCACCTTCGGCGCCTCGTCGAAGAGCAGGTGCGCCTCGTCGAAGAAGAAGACGAGCTTGGGCTTGTCGAGGTCGCCGACCTCGGGCAGCCTTTCGAACAGCTCGGAAAGCATCCAGAGCAGGAAGATCGCGTAGAGGCGCGGGCTCGTCATCAGTTTGTCGGCGGCGAGGATGTTGATCACGCCCTGCGCCTTGCCGCCGATGCCGGAAGCGCCGGCTTGACCCGCCTGCGCGGGCGCCGGCGCGGTCTGCATGAAGTCGGCGATGTCGAGCATCGGCTCGCCGAAGAAGCGGTCGCCGCCCTGCGCGCCGATCTGCATCAGGCCGCGCTGGATCGCGCCGATGCTGGCCGCGCTGACGTTGCCGTACTCGGTCTGGAACTGCGCCGCGTTGTCGCCGACGTGCTGCAGCATGGCGCGAAGGTCTTTCAGGTCGAGCAGGAGCAGGCCGTTGTCGTCGGCGATCTTGAAGACGAGCTGCAGCACGCCCTGCTGGATCTCGTTGAGGTCGAGCATGCGCGCCAGCAGCAGCGGCCCCATGTCGCTGACGGTCGCCCGCACCGGGTGGCCGTTCGCCGACTTGTCGTCCGCAAAGACGTCCCACAGCGTCGCCGGACAGGCGGCCGGCGGCGCCGCCTCGATGCCGCGCTCCTTCAGTACCGCCGCGAGCTTGTCGCCGATGGCGCCCGGCTGCGCGATGCCGGCGAGATCGCCCTTCACGTCGGCCATGAAGACCGGCACGCCGCGCCGGCTGAAGGCTTCGGCGAGCGTTTGCAGGGTGACGGTCTTGCCGGTGCCGGTGGCGCCGGTGACGAGGCCGTGGCGATTGGCCATCTCCGGCAGCAGGAAGCACTCGACGGCGTCGTGACGGGCCAGCAGGATGGGGTCGGCCATGAAGGGGTCCGCAAGAGGTGGGAGGGCAGTTTACGGTGCCGCCCTAAAATCGGCGTCTTTCCAATGCGACGGCGCGATCCAGGCCGCCACCAAGCCTCATGGCCGGTCATTCGAAGTGGGCCAACATCCAGCACCGCAAGGGCCGCCAGGACGAGAAGCGCGGCAAGGTCTGGACGCGGTTGATCCGCGAGATCGTCGTCGCGGCGCGCCATGGCGGCGGCGACCTGGGCATGAACCCGCGGCTGCGCCTGGCGGTCGAGAAGGCGAAGGGCTCGAACATGCCCGCCGACACGATCAAGAAGAACATCGACAAGGCGACTGGCAACCTCGAAGGCATGCACTACGAGGAGATCCGCTACGAGGGCTATGGCATCGGCGGCGCGGCGATCATCGTCGACTGCGTCACCGACAACCGCGTGCGCACCGTGGCCGAGGTGCGCCACGCCTTCAGCAAGTACGGCGGCCATCTCGGCGCCGAGGGTTCGGTAGCGTTCCAGTTCAAGCACTGCGGCCAGTTCCTGTTCGCGCCCGGGACGAGCGAGGACAAGGTGATGGAGGTCGCGCTCGAGGCCGGTGCCGACGACGTCATCACCGATAACGACGGCGCCGTCGAGGTGATCTCGCCGCCGACCGGATTCGAGGCGGTGCAGAAGGCCTTCGAGAGCGCTGGCCTGAAGCCCGACCATGCCGAAGTGACGATGCGGCCCGAGAACACGGTGAGCCTCGAAGGCGACGACGCGGCGCGCATGCAGAAGCTGCTCGACGTGATCGAGGATCTCGACGACGTCCAGGCGGTGTTTCACAACGCCGAGATGCCTTCGTGAAGGTGCTGGTGATCGGCGGCGGCGGCCGCGAACACGCGCTGGCCTGGAAGCTGGCGCAGTCGTCGCGCGTGCAGACGGTCTTCGTCGCGCCCGGCAACGCCGGCACGGCCGTCGAGCCGCAGCTGAAGAACATCGCCATCGCCGACCTCGACAAGCTCGCCGACTTCGCCCTCGCCGAGAAGATCACCCTCACCGTGGTCGGCCCCGAGGCCTCGCTCGCGGCCGGCGCGGTCGACATCTTTCGCGCCAGGGGCCTGCGCATCTTCGGCCCCACCAAAGCGGCGGCGCAGCTCGAAAGCTCGAAGGCCTTCGCCAAGGCCTTCATGAAGCGGCACGCGATCCCGACCGCCGGCTACGACGTGTTCGAAGACGCCGCGGCGGCGCACGCGCACATCGATGACTCGCCGGTGCCGATCGTCGTCAAGGCCGACGGCCTGGCGGCAGGCAAGGGCGTCGTCGTCGCGGCGACACGCGACGAGGCGCACGCCGCCATCGAGGCGATGCTCGGCGCCGACTCGGCGTCGGGCGGCCGTGTCGTCGTCGAGGAATTTCTCGAGGGCGAGGAAGCGAGCTTCATGGTCCTGTGCGACGGCAGCGGCGTGCTTTCGCTCGCCACCAGCCAGGACCACAAGCGCGTCGGCGACGGCGACACCGGGCCGAACACCGGCGGCATGGGCGCCTACTCGCCGGCGCCGGTGGTCACGCCGAACGTGCATGCACGCGTCATGCACGAGATCGTCGCGCCGACCATCGCCGGCATGGCCGCCGAGGGCATCCCGTTCAGCGGCTTTCTCTACGCCGGCCTGATGATCGATGCGCACGGCGCGGCGAAGACGGTCGAGTTCAACTGCCGGCTCGGCGATCCCGAGACGCAACCGATCCTGATGCGGCTGAAGAGCGACCTTTTCGAGCTGCTGATGCAGGCGACCGCGCACGACGCGGCGCATCCGCTCGCCGACTTCGAGCTGCACTGGGACCGGCGTGTCGCTCTCGGCGTCGTCATGGCCGCGGCCGGCTACCCGGCCGATCCGAAGCGCGGCGACCTAATCTCGGGCCTGCCGGCGGAGAGCGAGGACGTCAAGGTCTTCCACGCCGGCACCGAACTGCGCGACGGCCAGCCTGTCACGGCCGGCGGCCGCGTCCTTTGCGTCACCGCGCTCGCCGACTCGACGCGGCTGGCCCAGCAGCGCGCTTACGAGGTGATACGCGGCATCTCGTTTGCGGGCGCACAGTACCGTCGTGACATCGGGCAGCGGGCTCTGAAGCGTTGAACACCTCCGGCGTTCGCGAATACCTGCTCGGCCTGCAAGACCGCATCGTCGCGGCGATGGAAGCCGAAGGCGGCGACGCCTTCGTCAGCGATGTCTGGCGGCGCGAGCCGGGCGGCAAGCTCGAAGGCGACGGCCTCTCGCGCCTGGTCGAAGGCGGCGCGCTGCTCGAGCGCGGCGGTTGCGGCTTCTCGCACGTCAAGGGCAAGTCCCTGCCGGCCTCGGCCACCCAGCACCGCGGCGCCGAGCTGGCCAATGTGCCGTTCGAGGCGATGGGCGTTTCGCTCGTCTTCCACCCGCGCAATCCCTATGTGCCGACCGTGCACATGAACGTCCGCATGCTGGCGGCGACGCCCGCGAGCGGCGAGCCGGTGGTCTGGTTCGGCGGCGGCATGGACCTGACGCCGTACTACGGCTTCGAGGAAGACGCGCGCCATTTCCACGTCACGAACCGCGACGCGCTCGCGCCCTTCGGCGCCGACAAGTACCCGCGCTTCAAGCGCTGGTGCGACGAGTACTTCTTTCTCAAGCACCGCAACGAGCCGCGCGGCATCGGCGGCGTCTTCTTCGACGACTTCTCCGAAGGCGGCTTCGAGACCAGCTTCGCCATGATGCGCAGCGTCGGCGATGCCTTTCTCGGCGCCTACCTGCCCGTCGTCAGGCGGCGTCGCGACACGCCGCACGGCGAGCGCGAGCGCGACTTCCAGACCTACCGGCGCGGCCGCTACGTCGAGTTCAACCTTGTGTTCGACCGCGGCACGCTGTTCGGCCTGCAGTCCGGCGGCCGCACCGAGAGCATCCTGATGTCGATGCCGCCGGTCGTCACCTGGCGCTACGACTGGCACCCCGAACCGGGTTCGCCCGAGGCGCGCCTGTACAGCGAGTTCCTCCGCCCGCGCGACTGGGCTGGCGAGGTGGCGGCTTGAAGCGAGTCGGCCTCTTCGGCGGCAGCTTCGACCCGGTGCACGATGCCCACCTGGCGCTGGCGACGACAGCGCTCGAGCAGTTGAAGCTCGACGAGGTGCGCTGGATCCCGGTCGGCCAGCCCTGGCAGAAGACGCGCCAGCTCGCCGACGCCGCCGACCGCGAGGCGATGGTGCGGCTGGCCATCGCCGGCGAGCCGCGCTTTGTCCTCGACCGCAGCGAACTGCGCCGGCGCGGCCCGAGCTTCACCCTCGACACGGTGCGCGAGATGGCTGCCGCCGAGCCGGACGACGAATGGTTTCTCATCCTCGGCCAGGACCAGTACGCCAGCCTGCACACCTGGCGCGACTGGCGCGAGCTGCTCGGCCTGGTCACGCTGGCCATCGCCAACCGGCCGGGCGCGGCGCTTGCCGCGAACACGCAGATCGCCAGGGTGGAGCATCAGGCGATGCTGCTGCCGATGATGGACGTCTCGTCGACCGAGGTGCGTCGCCGCGTTGGCGCAGGGGAATCGATCGCCGGCCTCGTTCCCGACGCGGTCGCACGTTATATTGACCAACACCGCCTTTACCGGGCGGCCACCACCAGGAGCTGAATGGACATTCGCAAACTGCAACGCGTCATCGTCGATGGACTGGAAGACGTCAAGGCCCAGAACATCATGGTCTTCAACACCGAGCACCTGTCGCCGCTTTTCGAGCGTGTGATCGTCGCTTCGGGAACGAGCAACCGGCAAACGAAGTCGCTCGCAGCGAGCGTCCGCGACGCGGTCAAGGCGGCCGGCGATCCGCCGCCGCGCACCGAGGGCGAGGACAACGGCGAATGGATCATCGTCGACTGCGGCGCCGCCGTGGTCCACGTCATGCAGCCGGCGATCCGCGACTATTACCACCTCGAAGAGCTCTGGGGCGAAAAGCCCGTGAAGATGAAGATCGGGTCGGCGGCGCCGCGGCTCGTCAAGGCTTCCGCGCCGGGCCGCGAGGCGACCTCGGCGCGCCGCGAGGCGGCATCGACCGGCGCGCGGCCGCTGGCGCGTGCGGCAACCGCCGAACGGACGCCCGCCGCCAAGCGGGGGGCCCCGGCCAAGCGCGCCGCGCCCGCCAAGCGCGCATCGCCCTCGCGCACGACGCCGGCCAAGCGCGTCGTCATTCGCACCGTCGGCGTCAAGAGCGCGGCGGCGAAGACAGCGCGCACCGGCCCGCGCCCGGCAGCGAAGAAGGCCGCCGCGAAGAAGCCCGTCGCCAAGCGCTAGCGGTCGCGCCGTCGAGCCGCGCTTGAAGCTGGTTCTCGTCGCCGTCGGCCAGCGTCCGCCGGCCTGGGCAGCGATGGCGTTCGACGAGTACGCGAAACGCTTTCCTCCGGAGCTGCGCCTCGAGCTGAAGGCGGTCAAGGCCGAGCCGCGCGGCTCGCGCACCGCCGAGCAGCTGATGGCTGCCGAGGCGAAGCGCATCGAGGCGGCGATTCCGCGCGGCGCGCGGCGCATCGCCCTCGATGAAACCGGCGACCGGGTGACGACACGACAGCTCGCCGACCGATTGCTCGCCTGGCAACGCGAAGGGCAAGACGCCGCCTTGCTGATCGGTGGTCCGGATGGCCTCGACGCGACTCTGAAAGCGGCTTGCGACGAGCGCGTTCGTTTGTCGGACCTGACCCTGCCGCACGCGTTCGTCCGCGTCCTCGTTGCCGAGGCGCTCTATCGCGCCTGGTCGGTGACGGCGAATCATCCGTACCACCGCGAGTGAGCTGCCGATGAGCGCCGCTGCCTTCGTCTACCTCGCCTCGCAAAGCCCACGCCGCCGCGAGCTGCTGGCGCAGATCGGCGTGCGTGCCGAGCTGCTCCTCGCCGACGCCGACGAAGACGCCGAGTCGCTCGAAGCGGAGATCGCGGGCGAATTGCCGGCGACCTACGTCGAGCGCGTGACGCGTGCCAAGCTCGCCGCCGCGCGACGCCGGCTTGCGCTGCGAGCCTTGCCGGAGGCGCCCATCCTCTGCGCCGACACGACCGTGGCACTCGATCGCCGCATCCTCGGCAAGCCGCGCGACGCCGGCGACGCGGCGCGCACGCTGGCCCTGCTGGCGGGCCGCACGCATCGCGTCATCACCGCTGTCGCCGTGTCTGCGGGCCGGCGCTCGCGGCTGCTGGCCAGCGTCTCGCGGGTGCGCTTCGCACCGCTCACGGCGCGCGAGATCGATGCCTACGTCGCCTCGGGCCAGCCCTTCGGCAAGGCCGGCGCCTATGCGATCCAGAGTGCCGCCGCGGCCTGGATCTCGCGCATCGAGGGCAGCTACACCGGTATCATGGGTTTGCCGCTGCACGAGACGGCGACGCTGCTCCGCTGGGCCGGCGTCGCGGTTCCGCTGTAGACAGAGCACCGACACCAAGCCCACGATGCAAGACATCCTCATCAACTGGGCACCGCAGGAGACGCGCGTCGCCATCGTCGAGAACGGCGCGGTGCAGGAGCTGCACTTCGAGCGCGAGCTCGAGCGGGGCCGCGTCGGCAACATCTACACCGGCAAGATCGCGCGCGTGCTGCCCGGCATGCAGTCGGCCTTCGTCGACATCGGCCTCGAGCGCGCCGCCTTCCTGCACATCGCCGACGTCTTCTTCGGCAACGGCACCTCGCGCAACGACCACACGCCGGGTGCCGTGCCGCCGCCGCCGATCGAGCGGCTCGTCTTCGAAGGACAGACGCTGACGGTGCAGGTCATCAAGGACCCGATCGGCACCAAGGGCGCGCGGCTCTCGACGCAGATCTCGATCGCCGGTCGCCTGCTCGTCTTCCTGCCGCACGACGATCACATCGGCATCTCGCAGAAGATCGGCTCGCAGGAGCTGCGCGAGCAGTTGCGCACGCGCATGGCGGCGCTGACGCAGGCCGACGACGAGGCCGAAGCCGTCGGCGGCGAGGCCAAGGGCGGCGGCGGTTTCATCCTGCGTACCAACGCCGCCGAAGCTACCGACGCGGAGCTGGCCGACGACATCCGCTACCTGAAGAAGACCTGGCGCGGCGTGCGCGAACGCTCGTTCAAATCGCCGCCGGGAACGCTGCTGCATCAGGACCTGAGCCTCGCCGAGCGGGTGCTGCGCGACCTGGTCGACGACCGCACGCAGACAATCCGCATCGACTCGCACATGCAGTTCGACGAGCTCTCGAAGTTCGGCCGCGAGTTCACGCCCGGCGCCGTCGGCAAGCTACAGCACTACGCCGGCGAGCGGCCGATCTTCGACCTGTTCGGGGTCGACGAGGAGATCGCCAAGGCGCTGCTGCGCCGCGTCGATCTGAAGTCGGGCGGCTATCTCATCATCGACCAGACCGAGGCGCTGACGACGGTCGACGTCAACACCGGCGGCTTCGTCGGCGCGCGCAATTTCGACGACACCATCTTCAAGACCAACCTCGAGGCGGCGCAGGCGATCGCCCGGCAGCTGCGCCTGCGCAACCTCGGCGGCATCATCATCATCGACTTCATCGACATGACGCGCGAGGAGCACCGCACGGCCGTGCTCGCCGAGCTGAAGAAGCAGCTTGCACGCGACCGCACCAAGATCACGGTGAGCGGCTTCACCCAGCTCGGCCTGGTCGAGATGACGAGAAAGCGCACCCGCGAGTCGCTCGCCCACATGCTCTGCGAACCATGCCCGACCTGCGCCGGCCGCGGCGAGGTGAAGACGGCGCGCAGCGTGTGCCACGACATCCTGCGCGAGATCCTGCGCGAGGCGCGCCAGTTCAACCCGAAGGAGTTTCGCGTCGTCGCATCGGCCTCGGTGGTCGAGATGCTGCTCGACGAGGAGAGCCAGCACCTGGCGGGCCTGTCGGACTTCATCGGCAAGCCGATCTCGCTGCGCGCCGAGCCGTTCGCCTCGCCGGAGCAGTACGACATCGTGCTGCTGTGAGCGCCAGTGTCCCGATGCCCGAAGCGGCGCCGTCGGCCACCGCGTTCGCGCCGCGTCGCATTCTGGTGATCGTCACGCGCCAGATCGGCGACGTCCTGTTGACCACGCCGCTGCTCGACGCCGCGCACGCCGCCTGGCCGGAGGCGGTGATCGACGTGCTCGGCTTCGCCGGGACGCTGGGCATGCTCGAGGGTCATCCGGCGGTGTCGACGCGCATCGCCATCGGCGCCCGCCGCGACTGGCGCAGCATGCTGGCGCTGGCCCGCCGACTCTGGCGACGCCACGACCTCGCGCTCATCGCCGAAGCGAGCGATCGGGCTCACCTGCTCGGCTTCGTCGCCGCGCCGGTTCGCGCCGGGCTCGTTCCCGAGCGCCGCGCTCATGCCTGGTGGAAGCGGCTGCTGCTGCGCCATGCGGTCCGGGTCGCCGGCGACCGGGGCGAGACCCACGTCGCCAGCGAGAAGCTCGCCCTGCTGGCGCCGTGGATGGGCAGCGCGCCGCCGCCGCAGGTCAGGCCGCCGCCGCCGCATCCTCTTCCGCCGGATCTGGCGCAGGCGATCGGGCCCGCTCCGGTGATCGTCCATTCGCCTTCGATGTGGCGCTACAAACAGTGGCCGATCGAGCACTATCGCGTCGTCGTCGCGGCCTTGCTGGCGGACGGGCGCCAGGTCGTGCTGACCGGCGGCGACGCGGCGGGCGATCGCGACTGCGTCGCCGCCCTCATGTCGCTCGGCGCGGCGCCGCAACTCATCGACGCCTGCGGCCGGCTCGACTTCAACCAGCTCGCCGACTTGTTCGCCCGCGCCGCGCTCTACATCGGTCCCGATACATCGATCACCCATCTCGCGGCGGCCGCCGGCACGCCCGTGATCGCGCTGTTCGGGCCAACCAACCCGATGCGCTGGGGACCGCTCGGGCACGGCATGGCCGGCCCGGTGCCGTACCGGCGTCACGCGCTCGAGCAGCAGTCGGCACAGGTGACCTTGATGCAGGGCGAGGCGACCTGTGCGCCCGGGGTTCCCTGCGGGCGTGCCGGCTGCGAGGATCGCCGCGACAGCGCCAGCGCCTGCCTGGAAACCGGGCTCGCGCCACAGCGCGTGATCGACAAGGCGCGCCTGCTCCTGGGCGTATCCGCACTCGGGGGCGTCCGGTGAACGAGTCGTCCAAATCGAAGCGCTGGTTCGACGACGCGCAGCGTGGCGTGCTCGTCGGCAGGGTTCTCGACATCGGCGCCGGAGCCGATCCGGTGACGCCCGACGCCGTCGTCTTCGATCAGCCGCAGGGCGACGCCAACCGCATCACCGCCTTTGCGCCCGGGAGCTTCGACTGCGTCTACTCGTCGCATTGCCTCGAGCACATGCACGACCCGGCGGCGACGCTGGCGAACTGGTGGTCGCTGGTGAAGCCGGGCGGTCACCTGTTCCTGATCGTTCCCGACGAGGACCTCTACGAGCAGGGCGTCTTCCCGAGCCGCTTCAACGAAGACCACAAGAGCAGCTTCACGATCGGCAAGAAGCGAAGCTGGTCGCCGCGATCGTTCAACGTCTTCGCCCTCTGCGCCGCGCTGCCGGCAGCGCGGATCGAGAGCCTGTGCGTCAACGACATCGGCTACGACCGAGGCGCCGCCTTCCACGGCCCGGTGGCCGGCCGCGCGCTCAAGCCGCTCGGGCGCTGGTACGACAGCCTGCGGAAGCGCGGGCGGATTTCGCGTTGGCCCGGCTTCGAGCGCTGGGCGGCGCGCACCCTCGGCCGCGACCAAACCCGGGGCGAGGCGCTGGCGCAGATCGAAGTCGTCGTGCGCAAGGGCTGAAGGGCTGCGCGCGGCCGTGCAGTTTCTCGTTTCCTGGTGCCGGCGTCTCGCCGCGGACGTGTTCACGCCACCCTTTGCCCAAGCCTTGCCGTCGAACGTCGAGACCTTCGTCGCCGTCGAGCCGGTGCGCAAGATCCTGTGGCGGCGCATCCGCCGTTCGCTTTGGCTGACGCTGACCGGCCAGCGCTCGCTCGAGCGCTCGAGAATCGACGCCAGCCACCGGCGCATTCTCTGGATCCACCACGGCATGCCGCAGATCGGCGATTCGCTGATGGACCTCGCCTGCCGGGTGCTGCTGCGCGGTCGCGACCTGAGCGTCGACCTGCTCATCGATCCGCACCTGGCGCCGCTCTACGCCGCGGACGACGTATTCGCCCGGGTGTACGGCGACCCTGCGCTGGCGGCGCGAAACGAATACGACCTGGTCATCGTCCTGAGCGCTTCGGCGCAGAGCCTGCGCGCCAAGCTGAGTCATTTCAAACGCCTGCCCTACGTGAACCTGCAGCGCTTCTACACCGGGCCGGAATTCCATCGCACCCTGTTCGGCTTCTACCGCCTCGACCAGCTGCTGGGCGGGCAGGCCCGGGACGAGGACCTGCTCGCGATCGCCCGGCCGCACATGTCGGTATCGGCCGAGGTGCGCGGTGCCGTCGACGCCCTCGCGTTGCCGCCCCGTTTCATCGCCGTGGTCGTCGGGGGCGTTCGCGGCTGGCGCACCTATGCGCACTGGGCCGCGGTCGTCGAGGCGCTTCGTGCCGCGGGCGCGACCGAACCGGTGCTGCTGCTCGGTGCGGCCAACGGCGCGGCGGCACGCGACGCGGTCGTCGCCAACCCGCGCGCCGGTGCCGTGCTCGATCACGTCGACCGACATTCGCTGCCCGAGGTCTTCGAGATCCTGCGCCGCGCAGGGGTCGTGGTCTGCGCCGATGGCGGCCTGCTACATGTCGCGCACGCGGCCGGCGCGCCGACCGTCGCCCTGTTTGCCGAGCGGATCCAGCCCGAATATCGCCTGACGCCGGCGAACCGCTCGCTCGCCCTCTACAGCCGGACCGAGGTGAGCGAGATCGCGCCGGGGCGGGTCGCCGAGGCGATCGTCGCTGCGCTGCGCGAGGGCGTCGTCGGCGTCTCGATCATCCGCGTCTGAGCCCGCTCAGGCGCGTTCGCGCGGCACGCGGCCCATCAGGTAGAACTCGTCGTTCGGTCGCATCGAGGTGAAGTTGGCCATGCGGTTCGACAGGCCGAACAGGGCGGTGATGCCGGCGATGTCCCACGCGTCCTCGTCGCTGAAGCCGTGCTCACGCAAGGCGGCGAGGTCGGCTTCGCCGAGTGCCGCCGAGTCGTTGCAGACCTTCATGGCGAAGGCCAGCATCGCCTTCTGCCGGTCGCTGATGTCGGCCTTGCGGTAGTTCACCGCCACCTGGTCGGCGACGAGCGGCTTCTTCTCGTAGATGCGCAGCAACGCACCGTGCGCGACGACGCAGTACAGGCACTGGTTGGCGCCGCTGCTGGCGACGATGATCATTTCCTTCTCGCCCTTCGTCAGGCCCGAGTCGCGCAGCAGCAGCGCGTCGTGATAGGCGAAGAAAGCGCGGAACTCGGCGGGACGGTGCGCGAAGGCAAGAAAGACGTTGGGCACGAAGCCCGCCTTCTCCTGCACCTCGAGGATCTTGGCGCGCACGTCGTCGGGCAGGCCGGCCAGCTCGGGCACGGGATAGCGGCTGATCGGCCTGGCGTCGTCGGTCGTCGTCATCGTCAACTCCTGAATTGCAGCGCATGCAGTCGCGCATAGAGGCCGCCGGCGGCGAGCAGCTCGGCGTGCGAACCCTCCTCGACGACGCGGCCGGCCTCGAGCGCGACGATGCGGCTGGCCCGCTCGATGGTCGAGAGCCGGTGCGCGATGACCAGGCTGGTGCGGCCCCGCATCAGCGTCTCGAGCGCCTGCTGCACGAGCCGCTCCGACTCCGAGTCGAGGGCCGAGGTCGCCTCGTCGAGGATGAGGATGGGCGCGTCGCGGTAGATGGCGCGGGCGATCGCCAGTCGTTGTCGCTGCCCACCCGAGAACTCGCTCGCGTTGTGCCCGACGAGGGTGTCGATGCCTTGCGGCAGCGTCTCGGTGAACTCGAGCAGGTTGGCGGCCCGGAGCGCCTCGCGCACGCGCTCGCGATCGACCGTGGCACCCAGCGCGACGTTGGCGGCGACGCTGGCGTTGAAGAGCGAAACGTCCTGGCTGACCAGGGCCATCTGCCGGCGCAGCGCGGCGACGTCCCATTGCGGCAGCGGCGTGCCGTCGAGCACGACGCTGCCGGAAGTCGGCTCGAGAAACCGCGGCAGCAGGTTGACCAGCGTCGACTTGCCCGCCCCGGACGGTCCGACCAGGGCGACGCTTTCGCCGGGCTCCAGCGTCAGCGTGATCCGGTCGAGTGCCGGCGCGCCATCGCCGCCGCGGTAGGCCAGGCTCACTTCGCGCAGCTCGATGCGGCCCTTGGCGCGTCCGGGGTCGAAGCTGCCGCCGTGCTCGGCGGCCGTCGCACCGACCAGGTCGACGCCGCGGTCGAGCGCGGCCAGGCCGCGGGTGATCGGCGCCGACGCTTCCGAGAGATGCTTGATCGGCGCGATCAGCTGCAGCAGCGCCGTGATGAAGGCGACGAAGCCGCCGACGGTCGCCTTGTCGTGGCCGCTTTGCCAGAGCGCCGCCGTGATCACGGCCGCCAGCGCGCAGGCGGTGAGCACCTGCGTGAACGGCGTCATCGTCGCCGAGGCGATCACCGCCTTGAGCGAGACCCGGCGCAGCCGCTCGCTGACTGCGCCGAAGCGGGCGGCTTGGGCCTTGCCCGCGGCATGCAGGCGAACGCTCTTCCAGGCGAGCACGTTTTCCTCGACCACGTAGGCGAGCTCGTCGGTCGCCTTTTGCGCCTCGATCGTGAAGCGGTGCAGGCGCCGGCTGTAGTAGCGCATGACGAGGGCCACCGCCGGCAGCATGACGGCGACGATCAGCGTCAGCTGCCAGTTCAGGTAGATCAGCACCGCGAGCATGACGATCACGGTCAGCGTGTCGCGAACCAGGCTCTGCAACGTGTAGACGAGCTGCATCGCGCCGGTCTGCACCTCGAAGGTCAGGGTGTTGATCAGGCTGCTCGCCGTCGTCCGCGTGAAGAGGGCGGGCTCGGCGTCGAGCAGGCGGCCGAACATCCCGGCGCGCATCTCGACGACGCCGCGGTTGGCGGCCCACGCCATGCCGTATTGCGCGACGAAGCCGGCGGCGCCGCGCACGACGGTCAGGCCGATGACGGCGAGCGGCACGATCCAGAGCGGCACGCCGCCGAGCTGGAAGCCCTGGTCGAGCAGCCACTTCAGCAAGAGCGGGATCAGCGGCTCGGTGGCCGCGCCGAGGATCAGGCCGAACAGGGCGATGACGAAGCCGCGCTTGCTGCTCTTGAAGTAGGGCGCGATGCGGGCGAGGCGAGCGCGCAGCGGCGACGGGGGCGTCGTCATGGGCCCGCATTATCGGCGGCTACCTACAATGCCCCCGCCGCCCACGCCGACGCATGCCCGCCCCTCATCTTTCGGTCATCGTCATCACCAAAAACGAGGCGGCGCGCATCGACGCCTGCCTGGCCTCGGTGGCTTTTGCCGACGAATGGATCGTCGTCGACTCGGAGAGCGGCGACGACACGGCCGAGCGGGCGCGAAGGGCCGGCGCCCAGGTCTTCTCGTTTCCCGACTGGCCCGGCTTCGGCGCGCAAAAGCAGCGCGCCCTCGACCGCGCCGCCGGCCGCTGGGTGCTGGCGATCGATGCCGACGAGCGCGTCACGCCCGAGCTCGCGGCAAGCATCCAGCGTGCCGTCGCGGGCGAGGGCGGCCCGGTCGCCTACGAGCTGTCGCGCCTGTCGCGCTTCGACGGCCGCTGGATCCGCCACGGCGACTGGTACCCCGACCGCGTGCTGCGCCTGTTCCGGCGCGACAAGGCGCGCTTTTCAGCCGATCGGGTGCACGAGCGCGTCATCGCCGATGGCCCGACCGCGCGCCTCGACGGCGAGCTGTTGCACGAGACGATGCCGACGCTCGACGATGCCCTCGCCAAGATGAACCGCTACAGCACCGAGAGCGCCGCCGAGCGCGCCGCCCGTGGCCAGCGCGGCGGCCTGGCCGCGGCGATCGGCCACGCGGCCTGGGCCTTTCTGCGCGGCTACGTCGTCAAGCGCGGCTTTCTCGACGGTGCGGCGGGGCTCGCCGTGGCCGCGTACGTCGCCGAGGGAACCTTCTGGCGCTACCTGAAAATCGCCGAGCTCGCACGCCGATTGCCAACGAAGCATTGACGCGCGGCGTTACTTCGCACTGAACCAACCGCCCGATTGCGGGTCAGGCCCCTTCATGCCCCTAAAGAGACGCGTTTTCTGCGCGGCCACGGCCGCTTTCATCATGGTCCCGGCTCGGGCCCAGTTCAAGGTCGAAATCTCGGGCGTCGGGGCGACGCAGTTGCCGATCGCCATCGCCCGGTTTCGCGACGAGGACAAAAGCGGCCAATCCCCCTCGGCCATCATCCGCGCCGACCTCGAGCGCAGCGGCGCCTTTCGCGGTGTCGACAACTCGGCCACGCTCGACGAGACAAGCCAGCCGCAGTTCGGCGAATGGCGCGCCCGGGCCGCCGACGCGCTCGCTGCCGGCTCGATCACGCGCCTGGCCGACGGCCGCTTCGACATCCGCTTCAAGCTCTGGGACGTGGTCAAGGGCAGCGAGCTCGGCGGCCAGAGCCGCGCCGTCGATGGAGGCGAGGTGCGCCTCGAGTCGCACCGCATCGCCGACTACATCTACGAGAAGCTGACCGGCGAAAAAGGCGTGTTCTCGACGCGCATCGCCTACGTCACGCGGGCCGGCTCACGGTACACGCTGACCGTCGCCGATGCCGACGGCGTCAACGGCCAGATCGCGCTCAACAGCACCCAGCCCGTCATCTCGCCGTCCTGGTCGCCGAACGGCAAGGAGCTGGCCTATGTGTCGTTCGAGAAGCAGAAGGCGGTCGTCTACGTGCACAACGTGGCCACCGGCGAGCGCCGCGCCATCGCCGACTTTCGCGGCTCGAACAGCGCGCCGGCCTGGTCGCCCGACGGCCAGTCGCTGGCGGTCACGCTCTCGCGCGACGGCGGCTCGCAGCTCTTTCTGATCGGCAAGAACGGCGAGAACCCGCGCCGCATCACGACCAGCCAGGCGATCGACACCGAATCGAGGTTCTCGGCCGACGGGCGCTGGATCTACTTCACCAGCGACCGCGGCGGCGGCCCGCAGATCTATCGCATGCCGGCCACAGGCGGCAGCGCCGAGCGCATCACCTTCGGCGGCAACTACAACATCAGTGCCGCGTTGAGCCCCGACGGGCGAACGCTCGTCTACGTGACGCGCAGCGGCAATGCGTTTCGCCTCATGGCGCTCGACCTGTCGTCGCCGGGCGCGCAAGCGGTGCCGCTCACCGACAGCGCCGACGACGAGCACCCGAGCTTCGCGCCGAACGGCCGGCTGCTCGTCTACGCCACCCGCATGCAAGGCCGCAGCGTGTTGATGACGACCACGCTCGATGGCAAGATCAAGGCTCGCCTGCCGTCGACGACGGCCGATTTGCGCGAGCCGGTATGGGGCCCTTACGGGCGATAGCTGCAGCTCCTCTTCGGAGACGAGCATTTCACTGAGCAAAGGAAACCTTCCATGAAATCCACCCATCGATACCTCCTGACCCTGCTCGCCGCGGCCTCGCTCGCGGCATGCTCGAGCGTGAAGCTCGACGACCAGGCGCCCGTCGAGACGCGCACCGGCGTCGTGCCCGGCAACCAGAATGCGGCGCGCGATGCGGCGGCAAGCTCGCAGACGCGGGTCGCGCCGGTCGATGCCACCGCCGGCGACCTGGCGGCGATGTCGAACCTGCCGCGCATCGTCTACTTCGACTACGACAGCTACATCGTCAAGGACGAGTTCCGTCCGGTGGTCGAGGCCAACGCCAAGGTCCTCGTCTCCAACCCGAAGCGCCACATGGCCGTGCAGGGCCACACCGACGACCGCGGCAGCAGCGAATACAACCTGGCGCTCGGCCAGCGCCGCGCCGAGGCCGTCGTCAAGTCGCTGACCTTGCTCGGTGCGCAGCCGGGCCAGCTCGAGGCGACCAGCTTCGGCAAGGAGCGCCCAGCGATGCAGGGCGAGAACGAGGAAGCGTGGGCGAAGAATCGCCGCGCCGAGCTGCTGGCGAGCCAGTGAAGGCGGGCCTCGGCAAGGGCGCGGGTGCGGCGGCGCTGCTCGCGGCAACGCTGGCGCTCGGCCTCGCGGCGCCAGCGCGCGCCGGCATCTTCGACGACGACGAGGCGCGCCGCGCCATCCTCGACCTGCGCCAGAAGCTCGAGCAGAGCAACGAGCAGGCGCGCCAGCGCCAGGCCGAGCAGATGGCGACCATGTCGGACCAGCTCGCGCAGTTGAAGCGCAGCCTGCTCGACCTGAACAGCCAGATCGAGCTGCAGCGCGCCGACAACGCCAAGTTGCGTGGCCAGATGGAAGAGCTGGCGCGCAGCGTCGCCGAGCTGCAAAGGAAGCAGTCCGACATCCAGCAAGGCGTCGACGACCGCATGCGCAAGATCGAGCCGCAGAAGGTGACCGTCGACGACCAGGAGATCATGGTCGACCCGGAAGAAAAGCGCCTCTACGACGACGCCCTAGGCGGCTTTCGCAGCGGCCAGTTCGACCGTGCGTCGAACGGCTTCGGCGCCCTGCTGAAGCGCTTTCCGGGCACCGGCTATCGCGACTCGGCACTGTTCTGGATGGGCAATGCGCAGTACGGCCGGCGCGAGTACAAGGATGCGATCGCCTCGTTCCGCAGCCTCGTCTCGGCCTCGCCGCAGAGCCCGCGCGCACCCGAGGCCTTGCTCGCCATCGCCAACTGCCAGGCCGAGCTGAAGGATGTGAAGGGTGCGCGCAAGACGATCGACGAGTTGGTCAAGACCTACCCGAAGTCGGAAGCGGCGCAAGCCGGCAAGGAACGGCTGGTGTCGCTGAAATGAGCGCGGCGAGACCCGACCTTGTCATCCTGAACGAAGTGAAGGATCTCGTCATCGGCCGGGATCCTTCGCTCTGCTCGGGATGACAGCAGCTCTGGCCGACCCCGAAGACGCCGCCGACCTCGAACGCCGCTTCGGCGGTTTGCGCCGGCTCTACGGCGATGCGGCCTATGCGCGCATTCGTGCCGCGCGCGTCGCCGTCGTCGGCGTTGGTGGCGTCGGCTCGTGGGCGGCCGAGGCGCTGGCGCGCAGCGGCGTCGCGGCGCTGACCCTGATCGATCTCGACCACGTCGCCGAATCGAACATCAACCGCCAGGTGCAGGCGCTCGGCAGCACGCTCGGCATGGCCAAGGTCGAGGCCTTGCGCCGGCGCATCGCCGACATCCATCCGGGCTGCGCGATCCATGCCGTCGAGGAGTTCGTCGACGAGAAGAACTGGCCGGGTCTCTTGCCCGCAACTATCGACGTCGTCATCGATGCCTGCAACCAGGTGCGCGCAAAGGCGGCGATCGCCGGATGGGCGCTGGCGACGCGCACGCCGCTGGTCACCGTCGGTGCGGCCGGCGGCAAGCGCGCCGCCGAGCGCGTCGAGGTCGGCGACCTGGCCCAGGTCACGCACGATCCGGTGCTGGCGGCGTTGCGCCAGCGGCTGCGCAAGTCTCGCGACGCGCCGCGCGTCGGCGACATCGGCATCGCCTGCGTGTTCTCGCGCGAGCCTGTCGAGATGCCTTCGGCCGACGACGCGTCGTGCGATGTCGACGGCACGCTCAATTGCCACGGCTACGGCTCGAGCGTGGGCGTGACCGCGACCTTCGGCATGGTCGCCGCGACCCGTGCGCTAGAATTCGCGGCGCTTGCAATCGACAGGACGAGCAGCTCCGCCACCCTATAATCATGGGCTCGGCGGGTTGTTAGCTCAGTTGGTAGAGCAGCGGACTTTTAATCCGTAGGTCGTGGGTTCGAGCCCCGCACAACCCACACCAAAACCCACCGAGACGCGGCGTCAGTTTCGGGCTC
>JANXXS010000171.1 GCA_025350505.1 Burkholderiales bacterium | reverse complement strand
GTCGCAGAAGCGCCGCATTGCCGTGCCGTTGGCGCATCACCGCATTCAATTCAGACTGTTGTTCAGGCGTCAGCGTCATTCTTTGCATGCCTCGCAGCATACCAAAGATGCAGCCGATTTCAAAGATTCAGTCGACTAGGTGTGGCCGAGCCGCGCAAAGAACCATCCGAGGGCGAGAATTATCCGAGCACCAGCGCTGCAGGCAACGGCTCATCGTCTTCGCGTCGCAGGGCTTTGCAATCACGTCGTCGATGCCGACGAACTGCATCAGCTTGGCGGCGATGGGCATCTTCGAAGACGTGTACGCAACGACGGGCGGATGCACGGGACGTAGGCGCAGCCGCTGCGCTTCGCGAATACGCCGCGTCGTCTGGAATCCGTCGAGGTCCGGCATCTCGATATCCCTCAGGATGATGTCGAAATCCTGCGTTTGCTCGAGGCTGATGGCCTCGCATCCACCGGTCGCGATGAGCGGCACGATGCCCCACTGCGCCAGCAAACTCGTATCTGCATCGCGACCTGCTCGCCTCGCGCGGAATTCACGTCACCGAGCATGACGCGCGCCCCTGCCTGCGCTAGCGTTCGAGCCACCTCGGCGCCGATACCTCCCGCCGCTCCCGTGACGGCAGCCACTTTGCCACTCAGGTCGATCATGTTGTCTCCATCGCGCCGGTCGGCGGGAACTTTGATTCCCAGCTCGCTACTCGTGCGTCGTTTGATTTGCCTCGCTCTTTTTGCCGAGGATTGAGCGAATGATGTTGCGGATGAGTGGAAGGCCAATAGATGTCTCTACCGACATTTCACTGCGTGAAAAGCTGACGCACTCGACCGCGCGCGGTGAGGACACGCCGTGATCGCCGGCGCCTCCGCGGACGACGCGACACCAAGCGACTGCGGCTTTCGCCGCGGACGAGCCGGCGATCCTCGATCAGACGACTTCAGCGGCCCGGCGTCGGGCGTGGCGGATGCCTGAGGTGACGATCTGGGCGGCGCGTGGCGATCGAAGCAAAGCGCCGAGAGCGAAGCCGCCGTCCAGTTCGGCAAGCGAACTCGTTCACGCGTAGCGTGAAGGAAGGAAAGTTCGCGATCCTCTGGCATGGGAAGGGCCGCGTTCAACGACGTTGTTCACCCTGGAGTTGGGCAGATGCAAGACCCCTGGTTCGCCGATCCGGCATCTTCATTGCGCGGCGCACGCCGGCTTGCTTCTTTGATCCCGGATGTTTTGATCCGTCGCGCAACGCATCGCAGTAGTCAGCCCATGCCTGCATCATGTCGCGACGCTGCTGGAGGAATTCAGCCCGGTCATATGCGCTCCCCAGCGGCCCGCTCTTCATGTGCGCCAGCTGCGCCTCGACGACGTCCGGCGCCACGTTCAATCTCTCGACGATCAGCGTGCGAGCACTGGATCGAAAGCCGTGCGCGCGATGGGCGTCCTTTGCGTAACCGAGTCGGCGAAGCGCAACGTTAATCGTGTTCTCACTCATGCAGCGGGCTTGACCGTGCAGACTCGGGAACACGTACTTTCCGTGACCGGTGAGCGGCCAGATCTCTCTCAACAGGCTAACGGCTTGTCGTGCAAGCGGGACCACGTGCGGACGGCCGTTGTCCTTCCCGTAGCGGTTGCGCTTCATCTCGGCGGCGGCGATCGTCCAGGTGGCGGGTTCTTCCAGCTGGAGGTTCGCCCACTGCAGCGCGCGCAGGTTGCCAGGTCGCTGGAAAGTCAGCGCCGAGAGTTGCAGCGCTGTGCGCGTCACCAAGCTGCCTTGATAGTCTTCAATGGCACGCAGCAGGAAACCAAAGCCCTCTGGATCCACAATCGCGGCCATGTGTTTCACCAACACGGGTCGCAATGCGCCCCGCAGGTCGGCGGCGGGATTGCGTTCGCAGCGCCCCGTCGCCACGCCGTAACGAAACACCTGGCCGCACGATTGGCAGATGCTGTGAACGGTCTCTCTCACGCCTCGTGCTTCCACCCGCCGCAACGTCTGGAGCAGCATCGGCGCCGTCACCTCCACCAAGGACCTCGACCCAATCCACGGAAAAACGTCCCTCTGCAGACGCTCGATCCATCTCGTCGCATGCGGCACGCTCCACTCGGCGCGCTTGATGTCGAGAAACTCGCGTGCAACCGCCTCGAAGCTGTCATCAGCAACGGCACTGACTTCTTTGGCTGTCCTCCGGGCGGCGCTCGGGTCAGTCCCCTGAGCCAGCAACTGACGCGCGACGAGATGCTTTTCGCGCGCCTCCTTGAGGCTGACATCCGGCCATACGCCAAAGGAAAGAAGCTTCTCGGATCCGGCAAAGTCGTAGGTGTAGCGCCAATACTTGGCGCCGTTTTCCTTCAGCAGCAGAAAAAGCCCATGGCCGTCCGAACGCTTCTTCGGTCCGTTTCCGAAGGTCGCTCTCTTGATCGCGACTTCAGTCAGCTTGTGCGTTGCCATTGGGGGGGGGTAACTTTTGGCCAAATCGGCGTGGACTGTGCCGAGTTACCCGGAATGTACCCCCCGAAGTCGGCGGATGTCAAAAAACGGCAGCGGACCTTACGGGACAATCAGGAGGCGAATTACCGGGCGTAGAGTGGTCAGAAGCGGACCATGGCGGACGTTTTGGAACGATAGCCTGGAGCGGGTGAGGGGAATCGAACCCCTGTATGAAGCTTGGGAAGCTGCCGTTCTACCATTGAACTACACCCGCAGCCCGCCACGATTATGACGGCCCCACCCGCCGACGACCTCTCCGCCACTGCCCGTCCGCGCATCCGCAGCTTCGTCGTCCGCCCCGGCCGCATGGGGCCGGGCCAGGCGCGCGCGCTGGCCGAGCTCGGGCCTCGCTTCGTGCTGCCCTATGCGCCGGAGGTGACCGACTTCGCCGCCGCGTTCGGGCGCCGCGCGCCGCTCGTGCTCGAGATCGGCTTCGGCATGGGCGATGCCACTGCGACGATCGCCGCGGCGCGGCCGGAGACCGACTTCCTCGGCATCGAGGTGCACCCGCCCGGCGTCGGCGCCTTGCTCAAGCGGATCGGCGAAGCGGCGTTGACGAACCTGCGCATCGTCCAGCACGACGCCGTCGAAGTGCTCGAGCACATGATCGCGCCGGCGTCGCTCGCTGGCGTGCACCTGTTCTTTCCCGACCCGTGGCACAAGGTGCGGCATCACAAGCGGCGGCTCGTGCAGCCGGCCTTCGTGCGCCTGCTCGCGAGCCGCCTGCGGCCGGGCGCGACGCTGCACTGTGCGACGGACTGGGAACCGTATGCGGCGCAGATGCTGCAAGTGCTCTGCGCCGAGCCGAGCCTGGCCAATACCGCGGCGGGCTTTGCCGATCGGCCGGCGCTGCGCCCGCTCACCAAGTTCGAGAACCGCGGCCTCGGCCTCGGCCACGGCGTGTGGGACCTGCTGTTCGAGAAACGCTGAACGCGGCGCAGTGCGGCCGCCTCGTCCGCGTCAGTCGGCCCAGGTGACGAGCCCGAAGTAGGCCGTCGCCAGCACGACGATGCCGAAGGCGATGCGATACCAGGCAAAAGGCACGAAGGTGTGCGTCGAGATGTAGCGCAGCAGCCAGCGAACGACTGCCCACGCGACGACGAACGACACGAAGGTTCCGACCCCCAGCACCGGCAGGTCCGCCGACGACAAGGCGCCGCGCTGCTTCCAGAGGCTGTAGACGCTCGCGCCGATCAGCGTCGGAATGGCCAGGAAGAAGCTGAAGTCGGTGGCGGCCTGGCGGCTCAGGCCGAACAGCATGCCGCCGATGATCGTCGCGCCCGATCGGCTCGTGCCCGGCACCAGCGCCAGGCTCTGCGCGAAGCCGATCTTGAGCGCATCGAGCGGCGTCATCTCGTCGACCGAATGGATGCGCACCGTGGCGGGTGGGCGGCGCTCGGCCCACAGGATGATCAGGCCGCCGAGGATGAAGGTCGTCGCGACCACCGGCGCGTTGAACAGACGGGCCTTGATCGCGGTATTGAAGAGCACGCCGAGCACCGCTGCCGGCAGAAAGCCGATCAACACATTCAACGCGAAGCGGACTTGCTTCCGGTCGCCCTTGCCGACGCCGCGGATCGTCTCGCGTACGCGCTGCCAGTAGACAAGCACGACGGCGACGATGGCGCCGGCCTGGATCACGATCTCGAACAGCTTGGCCGACTTGTAGGTCGCATCGGTGAAGCCGAGCAACGAGCCGGCGAGGATGAGGTGGCCGGTGCTCGAGACAGGCAGGAATTCGGTCACGCCCTCGACGATGCCCATCAAGACGGCCTTGAAGAGCAGGATCAGATCCAACGCGTTCTCCGGAATCGAAAAAAGTGCGGCATCTTAGCGATGCCTGTCATCCTGAACAAAATGAAGGATCTCATCGCGGCGCCGGGATCCTTCGCTCTCGCTCAGGATGACAGAGTCGCTCAGCGCTCGATCGGCAGCAGCGTGATCGTCAGGCCGGTCGCCGTCACGCGCAGGTCGCCCGGCCGCAGGCCGCGGCCTTCGAGGACGGCCACGTCCTTCGGTCGCAGCGCATACAGCACCTGGTCGTCGAGCAGGGCCTTGGCGAGCGGCTTGCCGAGACGATCGAGCTGGCGCTGCCAGTGGCCGGGCAGGCCGTCGATCGTGAAGCGCTCGACGCGCACGTCGACGAGCCGAACCGTGTTGTCGCGGGGCTCGAAGCGAAGCGCCTCGCTGACGCGAAGCAACCCGTTGAGCTGCGCCGAGATCGCGCCGCCGGTGCCGGCGCGCAAGGCCAGCTCGACGGCGATCCGGTTGCTCTCGGGATCGAGGCTCAGGCGCGGCGAGTCGACGGTGATGTCGATGGCGTCGAGCACGCGCCGGTCGATCGGAAAGCGCCGCGCGATCAACTCCTGCAGGCGTTCCTGCGGCACGTCGACGGTGCGCGGGCCGAACGCCGTGCAAGCGGCGAGCAGCGCCGCAGCGAGCAGCGCGACGAGTGCGGCGGCGAGCTTCATGCGTCGGGCACCGTGTCGAGCTCGTCGAGCCACGTCGTCGCCTCCGAATCGCTCGGTGCGCGCCAGTCGCCGCGCGGCGAAAGCGACCCGCCCGAGCCGACCTTGGGCGCGTTCGGCACGCAGGAGCGCTTGAACTGGCTGGTCTTGAAGAAGCGATAGAGAAAGTTGCGCAGGTGCTTCTTGATCTCGGCCAGCGAGTAGACATCGTGCCACGCGGTCCAGGCGAGGAACGCCACCTTGCTCGGCGCGTAGCCGTAGCGCAGCACCTGGTAGAGATGAAAGTCCTGCAGCTCGTAGGGGCCGACCTTGTCCTCCGAGCTTTGCGCCGGTGTGTCGCTGGCGTCGCCCGGCACGAGCTCTGGAGAGACGACGGTGGCGAGGATGTCGCCGAGCACGCGACTGGCGTCGGCCGAGACCGAACCGTTGTCGGCGACCCAGCGCACCAGGTGCTTGACCAGCGTCTTCGGCACGCTGGCGTTGACGTTGTAGTGCGACATGTGGTCGCCGACGCCGTAGGTGCTCCAGCCCAGCGCCAGCTCGCTCAAGTCGCCGGTGCCGACGACGATCGCGCCGTGCAGGTTGGCGAGCCGGAACAGATGGCTGGTGCGTTCGCCGGCCTGCACGTTCTCGAAGGTGATGTCGTAGTCGGCGTGGCCTTCGGCGAAAGGGTGTCCGATGTCGGCCAGCATCTGCCGGCAGCTGGGCCGGATGTCGATCTCGCCGGCGGTGCAGCCGACCGCGCTCATGAGGCGGCGCGCCTGGTCGAGGGTGCGTTCGCTGGTCGCAAAGCCGGGCATCGTGAAGGCGAGGATATTGGTACGCGGCTTGCCGAGCAGGTCCATGGCGCGGGCGCAGACGAGCAGCGCATGGGTCGAGTCGAGCCCGCCCGAGACGCCGATCGCGACCTTGTCGATGCCGCTCGCCGAAAGGCGCTGCACCAGCGCCTGCACCTGGATGCTGTAGACCTCGGCGCAGCGCTCGTCGCGCCGCGCCGGGTCGGAAGGCACGTAAGGAAAGCGCGCCACGCTGCGGCGCAGCGCCATCGGCATCGTCGCTGGCACAGGCAGCGCGAAGGAAATCGTGCGAAAGCGTTCGAGCTGCGCCTTGCTGCGCGCCACCGACTGGCCGAAGGTGTTCTGGCGCATGCGCTCGCGCGAGACGCGCTCGAGGTCGACGTCGGCGGTGAGCAGGTGTGAGCCGTTGACGAAGCGCTCGGACTCGGCAAGCAGCTCGCCGGCTTCATAGATCAGCGCCTGGCCGTCCCAGGCCAGGTCCGTGCTCGACTCGCCGACGCCGGCCGAGGTGTACAGGCACACCGCCTGGCAGCGTGCCGATTGCTGGCCGACGAGCTGATGCCGGTAGTCGCTCTTGCCGATCGTGATGTTCGAGGCCGAGAGGTTGACGAGCACCGTCGCCCCGGCCAGGGCCGCATGGCAAGACGGCGGGATCGGCACCCACAGGTCCTCGCAGATCTCGGCATGAAAGCGGAACAGCGGCAGGTTGCTGGCCGCGAACAGCAGCTCGTTGCCGAAGGGGACGGTCGCGCCGCCGATCGCGACCTCGCGCGAGAGTGCGTTGTCGGCAGCGTTGAACTGGCGCGCCTCGTAGAACTCGCCGTAGTTCGGCAAATAGGTCTTGGGCACGACGCCGAGCACGCGACCGCCCGAGACGACGGCAGCGCAGTTGAAGAGGAGGTGGTCGACGCGCAGCGGCAGGCCGACGACGGCGGTGACGGGGATGCGCGTCGTTGCCGCGGCGATGCTGGCGAGCGCCGCTGCGCAGGCGTCGAGCAGGGCGCGCTGATGGAACAGGTCGTCGGACGTGTAGGCGGCCAGCCCGAGCTCGGGAAAGGCGACCAGCGAGGCGCCCTCGGCGGCGGCCTGCTCGAGCATCTTCACCGTCTCGCCGGCGTTGAACGCAGGATCGGCGACGCGGATGCGCGGCACCGCGACGGCGACGCGTACGAAATCGTGGCGGTAGGGATGGTGGAACGGCAGCGTGTGCTTCACCGTGCGGACGCCTCCTGCATCAGCGAGCATCATGGCACGCGTCGCGCCGGGCCGCCCGGGCGATCGGATACATTACTGACCGCCCAGTCAGTACCCACGCCCCATGACCCAACGAGCTCTCTCGTCGGCGACCGTCCCGGCCGCGACCCGCCAGCGCCGCAAGGAAGCGCGGCCGCAAGAGCTGCTCGACGCGGCGCTCGACCTGTTCGTCGAGAAGGGCTTCGCCGCGACGCGCTCGGAAGAAGTGGCCTCGCGCGCCGGCGTCTCCAAGGGCACGCTCTATCTCTACTACCCGAGCAAGGAAGAGCTGCTGAAGGAGGTGATCCGGCACAACGTGGTGAACCAGATCGCCGAAGGCATGGAGATCGTGCGCGCCTTCGAAGGCAGCTCGTCCGAGCTGCTGGGCAACGTGCTGCGCCTGTGGTGGGAGCGTGTCGGCGAGACCCGCGCCTCGGGCATCCTCAAGCTCATGATGTCGGAGGTGCGCAACTTTCCCGAGATCGCCCAGTTCTGGATCGACGAGGTGACCGCGCCGGCCGACCGGATGATCGCCGGCATCGTGCAGCGCGGCATCGACAGCGGCGAGTTCCGCCCGGTCAACGTCGACGACGTGGTGCATGCGCTGATCTCGCCGCTGCTCTTCCTGGTCATGAACAAGCACTCGCTCGGCGCCTGCGTGGCCAGCGCCCGGCTCGACCCGTGGGCGATCATCGAGGCGCAGATCGACCTGGCGCTGCACGGCCTGCACGCGCCGGCTGGCGCGCCACGCCGGGTCGGGAAGGCGAAAGGCAGCAAGCGATGAAGCGCTGGCTCCGCTGGACCATCCCGGTCGTCGTCGTCGCCGTGTTCGGCGGCTTCGTCGTGCGAGCGCTGATCGCCAAGAAGACCGAGCAGGCCGAGCAGACCGCCGCGCCCAAGGCCACGAGCGGGCTCGACCTGGCGCCGGGCGACATCGTCGTCGCCAGGAGCGTCGACCTGCCGCGCACGCTCGATATCTCGGGCGGACTGAAGGCGGTGAACAGCGCCGTCATCCGCGCCAAGGTCGCGGCCGAAGTGAAGTCGCTGACGGTGCGCGAAGGCGACAGCGTCAAGGCCGGCCAGGTACTCGGTCAGCTCGATACGACCGAGCTCGACCTGAAGCTGAAGCAGGCCGAGCAGACCGCCTCGCAGACCAAGTCGCAGCTCGACATCGCAACGCGCGCCCTCGACAACAACCGTGCCCTGGTCGCCCAGGGCTTCATCTCGGCGACCGGCCTCGAGACCTCGATCTCGAACGAGGCCGGCGCGCGCTCGAGCTACGAAGCGGCGCTGTCGGCGGTAGCGCTGGCCAAGAAGAGCAAGAACGACGCGACCCTGGTCGCGCCGATCTCCGGCCTGGTCGCGCAGCGCATGGCGCAAATGGGCGAGCGCGTCGCCATCGATGCCAAGCTGGTCGAGATCGTCGACCTGGCGCAGATCGAGGTCGAGGCGGCGCTGGCCCCGGAAGATGTCGCTGCGCTGACGATCGGCCGCAGCGCGACGCTGCGCGTCGACGGCCTCGCCACGCCGGTTGCGGCGCGCGTCGCCCGCATCAACCCGAGCGCCCAATCAGGCACGCGATCGATCATGGTCTACCTCTCGGTCGAACCGCAGCCGGCGTTGCGACAGGGGCTGTTCGCGCGTGGCGCGATCGAGCTCGATCGCAAGCATGCGCTCGCCCTGCCCTTGTCGACGGTGCGCACCGACCAGGCCAAGCCCTACGTCATGCGCGTGCAAGGTGGCCAGGCCCTTGCCACGCCGGTGACGCTCGGCGTGCGCGGCGCGATCGGCGGCGAGCCCTGGGTCGAGATCACGGCCGGCCTGGCCGAGGGCACACCGGTGCTCGGCGCCAGCACCGGCGTGGTTCGCGACGGCACGCCGGTGCGCGTCGCCGCGGCGGCGCTGGCTGCCCTGCCGGCGACCTCTTCCCCTTCCAGCGCCAGCGCCGCCCGCTGACCGCCATGTGGTTCACCCGCGTCTCGATCGGCAACCCGGTGCTGGCGACGATGGTGATGCTTGCCTTCGTCGTGCTCGGCCTGTTCAGCTACCAGCGCCTCTCGGTCGACCAGTTCCCGAACATCGACTTCCCGACCGTCGTCGTCGTCATGGACTATCCCGGCGCCTCGCCCGAGATCGTCGAATCGGAGGTGACGAAGAAGGTCGAGGAGGCGGTCAACACCGTCGCCGGCATCAGCACGCTCTACTCGCGGTCGTATGAAGGCACCTCGGTCGTCATCGTCGAGTTCAATCTCGACGTCGACGGCCGCAAGGCCGCCGACGACGTGCGCGAGAAGGTGGCGCTGATCCGCCCGAGCCTGCGCGACGAGGTCAAGGAGCCGCGCATCTCGCGCTTCGACCCGCAGAGCATCCCGATCTTCAACGTCGCCGTGCTCTCGGAAGACGGCAAGCGCAGCGCCCAGGAGCTGACCACCTGGGCGACCCAGGTGCTGCAGAAGAAGCTCGAGAACGTGCGCGGTGTCGGCTCGGTGCAGGTCGTCGGCGGCCTCGACCGGCAGATCAACATCTACCTCAAACCAGCGGCGATGGAAGCGCTCGGCATCGGCGCCGACCAGGTCGTGGCGGCGGTGAAAAGCGAGAACCAGGAGCTGCCGCTCGGCTCGATCCGCTCGCGCGACCAGGAGCGCGTGGTGCAGATCAACGCGCGGCTGAAGCGCCCCGAAGACTTTCGCGACATCGTCGTCGCCAAGAAGAGCTTCGGCGGTGTCGGTGCCGTGGGCGCGGCCGGGGGTTCGGGTTCGACGGGCGCGCCGGTCAAGCTCTGGCAGGTCGCCGACATCGTCGACGGGCCGCAGGAGGTGCAGAGCCTGGCCCTCTACAACGGCCAGCGCACGGTGCTGCTCTCGGTGCAAAAGTCGCAGGGCGAGAACACGATCGAGGTTGTCGACGGCCTGTTCAAGGCGCTGCAAGAGGCCAGGGCCGTGACGCCGCCCGGCGTCAGGATCGAGGTCAATCGCGACAACTCGCGCTCGATCCGCGTCTCGGTCGCCAACGTCAAGCGCACCCTTTTCGAAGGCGCGGCGCTGACGATCCTGATCGTCTTCCTGTTCCTCAATTCCTGGCGCTCGACCGTCATCACCGGATTGACATTGCCGATCGCGCTGATCGGCACGTTTCTCTTCATGTACGTGTTCGGCTTCACCATCAACACGATCACGATGATGGCGCTGTCGCTCTGCGTCGGCCTCCTCATCGACGACGCGATCGTGGTGCGCGAGAACATCGTGCGCCACGTGCAGATGGGCAAGAGCGCGCACGAAGCGGCGCTCGCCGGCACCAACGAGATCGGCCTGGCGGTGCTCGCGACGACGCTGTCGATCGTCGCCGTGTTCCTGCCGATCGGCTTCATGGGCGGCATCGTCGGCAAGTTCTTCCACGAGTTCGGCCTGACCATCGTCGCCGCGGTGCTCATCTCGATGTTCGTCAGCTTCACGCTCGACCCGATGCTGTCGAGCATCTGGCACGACCCGCAGGCCGAGCGCGGCCATGGCGCCTTCACTGGCGACGGGCCGAAGGCGCTCTACGACCGCACGATCGGCCGCGTCACCGGCCTGTTCGACCGGCTCACCATCTGGCTCGGCGCCGCCTACCAGTCGATCCTCGGCTGGTCGCTGCGGCATCGCCTGGCCACGCTCGGCATCGCCCTGGCTACCTTCGTGCTGAGCTTTTTCATCATTCCGATCCTCGGCGCCGAGTTCGTGCCCAAGGCCGACTTTTCCGAGACCCAGATCAACTACTACACGCCGGTCGGCTCTTCGCTCGAGGTGACCGAAATGAGGGCGAAGCAAGTCGACGCGGTACTGCGCGAAATGCCCGAGGTGCGCTACACGGTGACGACGATCAACAGCGGCCAGGCCGCTGGCAAGATCTACGCGGCGACCTATGTGCGCCTGGTCGACCGCAAGGACCGCAAACGCAGCGTCACGCAGATGGCGGTGCCCTTGCGCGAGCGGCTGTCACGCATTCCCGGCATCACCGTCACCAACATCGGCCAGACCGACCTCGGCGGCGGCAAGAGCCTGCAGTTCTCGATCCAGGGCACCGACCTCGGCGAGCTCGAGCGGCTGTCGAAGACGATCCTGACCGAGCTTGCCAAGATCCCCGGCCTGGTCGACCTCGACACCACGCTCAAGCCCGACAAGCCGACCGTCGCCATCGAGGTGCGCCGCGACGCCGCCTCCGACGCCGGCCTCAACGTCAACATGCTCGCCAACACCTTGCGCACCCTGGTCGCCGGCACGACGGTAGGCAACTGGCGCGCGCCGGACGGCGAGAACTACGACGTCAACGTGCAGCTCGCGCCGGAAAGCCGCTACGCCATCGGCGACCTGCAGCGCATGCCGATCAACGTCGCGCCGGGCAGCGACGGCTCGCCCCGCGTCGTGCGGCTCTCGCAGGTGGCTGACGTGCAGCCATCGACCGGCCCGAACCAGATCAACCGGCGCGACCTCAACCGCGAGATCAACGTCGACGCCAACGCCTTCGGGCGCAGCTCGGGCGACGTATCGGCCGCGATGACCAAGGTGCTCGACCGCATCAGCTGGCCGCCCGGCTACCGCTATTCATTCGGCGGCTCGACCAAGAACATGACCGAGTCGTTCAACTACGCGATCGGCGCGCTCGGCCTGGCGATCGTCTTCATCTACATGATCCTGGCCAGCCAGTTCCGCAGCTTCGTCCAGCCTTTGGCGCTGATGAGCTCGCTGCCGCTGACCCTGATCGGCGTCGTCCTCGCCCTGCTCGTGTTCCGCTCGACACTGAACATGTTCTCGATCATCGGTATCGTCATGCTGATGGGCCTGGTGACGAAGAACGCGATCCTGCTCATCGACTTCGCGATCCGCGCCCAGCGTGGCGAAGTCGGCGCCGAAGGCGGCGGCCGAAACCCGGGCGGCGAGTCGATGGAGCGCGAGGCCGCCTTGCTCTACGCTGCCGAGGTGCGCCTGCGCCCCATCCTCATGACGACGCTGGCCATGGTCTTCGGCATGGTGCCGCTCGCCTTCGCTCTCAGCGAGGGCTCGGAGCAGCGCGCGCCGATGGGCCAGGCGGTGATTGGCGGCGTCATCACTTCGTCGCTGCTCACCCTGGTCGTCGTTCCGGTCGTCTACTGCTACCTCGACGATCTCTCGCGCTGGGTCATGCGCCGCGTTTTCAAGCGCCCCGTTACCGTCCTGCAGCCTGTTGCCGCCGCGAGTCCGCCATGAACATCGAACAAGCCCGCTTCAACATGATCGAGCAGCAGATCCGCACGTGGGAAGTGCTAGACGACGCCATCCTGTCGCTGCTTTCGGTTGTCAAGCGCGAGGACTTCGTGCCTGCCGCCTACCGCTCGATGGCCTTCGTCGACACCGAGGTGCCGCTGCCGCACGGACAGGCGATGCTGGCGCCCAAGGTCGAGGCGCGCCTGCTGCAGGAGCTGGCGGTGCAGCGCCACGAGCGCGTGCTCGAGGTCGGCGCCGGCTCCGGCTACATGGCGGCGCTGCTGGCGCACAAGGCGCAGCACGTGACGACGCTCGAGCTCGTGCCCGAGCTGGCGCGCTTCGCCGCCGACAACCTGCGCCGCGCCTGGGGCAGCAACGCGACGGTGTTGCAGGCCGACGCCTCGCAGGCGCCGCCGGTCGACGGCCCGTTCGACGTGATCGTGCTCTCGGGCTCGGTCGCCGAGGTGCCGCGCGCCCTGCTCGGCCAGTTGAAGCCGGGCGGCCGGTTGACCGCCTTCGTCGGCCAGCTGCCGATCATGCGAGCGGTGCTGATCACGCGGGCGGCGCCGTCGCCCCAACCCCAACCGTCGGCGGCGGGCAACCGCAGCAGCGACGGCGGCTTCGCCACGGTCGAGCTGTTCGACGCCGTCGCGCCGCGCCTGGTCGGCTTCGGCGAGCCGAGCCGGTTCAGCTTCTGACGATGAAGCAGCTGAGCGGCCCCGGCGCGCTGGCGCTGGCCACTTCGCAGGCGCCCGGCGCGCCGCCGGTGGTCTTTCTCGACGTGCGCGAACCCTGGGAAGTGGGCCTCGCCTCGATCGAGGTCGCCGAAGCCAGGGCCCTCTTCATCCCGATGCGCAGCATTCCGGACCACCTCGGCGAACTGGACCCGGCGCAGCCTGTCGTCTGTATCTGTCATCACGGCGCCCGCAGCGCGCAAGTCGTCGCATTTCTCGAGCGCTCGGGCTTCGAGTCGGCCTATAACCTCGCCGGCGGCATCGACGCTTGGTCCGTCGAGGTCGATGCGGCCGTGCCGCGCTATTGACAAGAGCACTCTTCAGGAAACCCCATGCCCAGCCCGCGCCTCCGACCCCGGCTTTTCCTCGTCGCCGCCTTCGCGGCCCTCGCCCCTGCGCTCGCCTCTGCGCAATCGCTGATCGAGCTGTACGACGCGGCGCACTCCTTCGACGCGACCTACCTCTCGGCGCGCGCTCTCTACGAGTCGGCGCCCTTCCGCGTCGAGCAGTCGCGGGCGCTGCTGCGGCCGAGCGTCAACCTGAGCGGCAGCGGCTCGCGCGTCGAGACCAATCCGATCGTCGGCCCGACCTACGGCAGCAACTCACTGAGTGCTTCGGTCAATGCCCGCCAGCCGATCTTCAACCGCTCGAGTTCGGCGACGATCGCCCAGTCGGAGCGCTCGCTGGTCTCGTCGCTGGCCGACCTCGACGCCGCCGAGCAGGACCTGATGCTGCGCGTCAGCCAGGCCTACTTCGACGTGCTTGGCGCTCAGGACACACTGACGACGACGCGTGCCAACAAGGCCGCGATCTCGGAGCAGCTCGCTTCGGCGAAGCGCAACTTCGAGGTCGGCACCGCGACCATCACCGACACGCGCGAGGCGCAGGCCCGCTTCGACCTGGCGACGGCGCAGGAGATCGCCGCCAACAACGACCTGGTGACCAAACGCATCGCCCTCGACCAACTGGTCGGCCGCAGCAACGTCGCGCCCAAGGACCTGGCCGTGCCGGTCGTGCTGCCGGTGCCGACGGCGAGCGTCGACGACTACGTGTCGCACGCCGCCGACGAGCACCCGGCGGTGCGTCGCGCACAGGTCGCCTACGAGGTCGCGAAGCTCGAGACCGAGAAGGCGCGCGCGCAGGCGCTGCCGACGATCGATGCGGTCGCCTCGGTCAGCGGCGGGCGCAACACGGTCCTTCTTTCAGGCAACGGCAACTTCATCACCGGGAACAACTCCGGAACCAGCGTCGGCGTGCAGCTCACGATGCCGATCTACGCGGGCGGCTCGATCCAGAACCGGATCAAGGAAACGCTGGTCCTCGAGGAGCGCTCGCGCAGCGATCTGGACGCGGCGCGGCGCGGCGTCGTGCAGGCGACGCGGCAGGCCTACTACACCCTGCTCTCCGGCGCGGCGCAGGTGAAGGCGCTCGAAGCCGCCGAGGCGTCGAGCCAACTCGCGCTCGAGGCGACGCAGCTCGGCTACCGCGTCGGCATTCGTGTCAACGTCGACGTGCTCAACGCCCAGAGTCAGCTCTACCAGACCCGGCGCGACCTCGCCCGCGCCCGCTACGACGTGCTGCTGGCGACGCTGCGCCTGCACCAGGCCTCGGGTCAACTGACTCCGAGCGACGTGCTCGCGGTAGACCGGCTGCTCGCTCGCTGAGCCGCTTCGCGCCTCAGCGCTGCGCGCTACGGGATCGCTCCCTCCCCGCTTCGCGCCCCTCCCTCCGCGAGGGAGGGGCGGGCTCCTTCGGAGCCCCTTTCATGCGGCATGGCCAACAGTTCTTGACGTAGTGCACACCTGCGCTTGACGCGGCGGCGGGACAATCGCGCTTCGCCCCGAGGAGCCGCGAATGGCCGTTTCACCCCAGCTTCAAGCCGCGATCGCGGCGCACCGCTTCGGCCTCGGCGAGCCGAACCTCGGCGTCGTCGGCGGCGACGCGCAAGGCTGGCTCACCGCGCAGATCGGTCCGGCCGACGCGGCGCGTGGCACCGGCCTGCTCGATACACGGCAGGCGCTCGCGCTGGTCGCCGCCGAGCGCGAAAACCGGCAGCTTGCCAAGAATCCGCCAGCCGGCACGACGGCCCAGCAGGTCCTCGCCGGCCACTACCGCGACACGATTGCCGCCGATGCACGCTCGCGTCTGGCCACGGCGGCGGCGAGCAAGCGTCCCTTCGCCGAACGGTTGCAATGGTTCTGGGCCAATCACTTCACCGTCTCGCTGCTCAAGGGCTCGACGCGCGGCCTGGTCGGCGCCTTCGAGCGCGACGCGATCCGGCCGAACATCGCCGGCCGCTTCGAGACCCTGCTCGTCGCCTCGACGACGCATCCGGCGATGCTTCGCTACCTCGACAACTGGCTTTCGGCCGGCCCGCACTCGCGCGTCGTCGCCTTCGAGGCGCGGCGCGCCAACCGCATGGAAGAAGGCCCGCGCGTATCGGGCATCAACGAGAACCTGGCGCGCGAGGTGCTCGAGCTGCACACGCTCGGCGCCGAGAGCGCGCGCAGCGGCGTCTACACGCAAGCCGACGTGACCTCGTTCGCGGCCGTGCTGACCGGCTGGCGGATCGCCCGCGACCCGGTCCCCGGCGCCTCGCTGTTCGACGCCAACTGGCACGAGCCGGGTCGCAAGAACGTGCTCGGCAAGAGCTACGGCGAAGGCCCCGACGCGCTGCGCGAGGTGCTGCACGACCTGGCCGCGCACCCGGCGACGGCGCGCTTCGTCGCCACCAAGCTGGCGCGCCACTTCGTCGCCGACGAGCCGCCGCCGGCGCTCGTCGATCGGCTCACCGCCGTCTACCTGAAGAGCGATGGCCAGCTCGGCGAGGTCTATCGCGCGCTGCTCCGCGACGACGCATCGTGGAATGCCGATCCGGCCAAGCTGAAGACGCCCGAAGAGCTCGTCGTCTCGACGGCGCGCATCCTGCCAGGCGGCGAGCGCTTGTTCGACGGGCCGCAGATCGTCACTGCCGGCGGCGGCGTGGTCGGCAATCCGGCGCTCGCCGTGATCGGCCTCGGCCAGCGCATGATGGCCGCGCCTTCGCCGGCCGGCTGGAGCGATCGCGCCGAGGACTGGCTCGGCCCCGACGCGGTCTGGAAGCGCGTCGAATGGGCGACCCGCGTCGCCGACCGCGCCGGCCGCAACGTCGACGCCCGCCGTCTCGCCGCCGAAAGCCTCGGCCCGCGCCTGGGCGCCGAAACGGCGCGACAGATCGAGCGCGCCGCCGATGGCTCGCAGGCGCTGGCCCTGCTCCTGCTCGCCCCCGAATTCCAGCGTCGCTGATCGCATCGAAGGACCTTCCATGAGCCTGCCGTTCGACCCCCTCGATCCCGATGCCGGCCCGATGCTGCAGAGCCCGCTGCGCCGACGTCTCTTCACCGCTGCCGCCGTCACCGGCAGCCTCGCCGTCTGGCCGACGCTGACGCTGGCCGGCGCCGCCGGCCCGGGCGCGAATCGCTTCGTGCTCGTCATCCTGCGCGGCGGCATGGACGGGCTGGGCGCCGCGCCCGCCGTCGGCGATCCCGACTTCGCTGCCGCGCGCGGGCCGCTCGGCCAGTTCGCCACGCCAGCCTTGCGCGTCGACTCGACGATCTCGCTGCACCCCAATCTCGTCGAGCTGCATGCCATGGTCGGCCACGGCGAGGCGGCGGTCGTGCATGCGGTCGGACTGCCCTATCGCGAGCGCTCGCACTTCGACGCGCAACAGGTGCTCGAGAGCGGGGGCACGCGGCCGTACGAGCTGTCGACCGGCTGGCTGGGCCGCGCGCTCACCGCCAGCGGCAGCAAGGGCATCGCCCTCAACACGACCGTGCCGCTGGTGCTGCGCGGGCGCGCCGACGTCGACACGTGGGCGCCTTCCGCGTTGCCCGATCCCTCGGCCGATCTCGTGGCCCGGCTCGAGCGCATGTACGTCGGCGACCCGACGCTCGCCACCGCCCTCGAGCGAGCGCGCCGCCTGCACCTGGATACACCGCCGCCGATGCAGGACGTGCCGGCGGGCATGGCGGCCAACGGCGCGCGGCCCGGCGGCTTCGTCCTGCTGGCGCAGCGCGCCGCCGACTTCCTGACCCAGCCGACTGGCCCGCAGGTCGCGGTGCTCGAGATCGGCGGCTGGGACACGCACGCCAACCAGGCGGCGCCGAACGGCGCGCTGGCCGGCGGCCTGCGCCAGCTCGACGCCGGTCTCGACGCCTTGCGCACCGGGCTCGCCACCGGCGGCGCCTGGAGCCGCACCGTCGTCGTCGTCGCCAGCGAGTTCGGACGCGAGGTCGCCGTCAACGGCACGCTCGGCACCGACCACGGCACCGGCGGCGTCGCCTTCGTCCTCGGCGGCCCGGTCAAGGGCGGACGCGTCGTCGCCGACTGGCCCGGCCTGGCGAAGAGCCAGCGCTACGAAGGCCGCGACCTGAAGATCACGACCGACCTGCGCGCCGTGCTGAAGGGCGTCCTCGCCGACCACCTGCAGATCGCCAGGCGCAGCCTCGACAACGAGGTGTTTCCGGGCAGCGAGAAGGTCGGCCCGTTGTCCTTGCTGCGCGGCTGAAGGCCTTCAGCGCACTCTTCCAAGCTCTCAGCAGCCGACATAGTACGAGTAGCTGCTGCTCTCGTCGCTCGAGCGCAGCCGTCCGTGCACGGCGGCGCAGCCCTTGCCCACGTAGGTGCTCTCTCCTCGACTCGAGTTCGATCGATACGTCGAGCCGCCGGCGCTGCCCGATTGCTGCACCACGGCGTAGAAATTGAACAGCATCGGCCCGCCTTCGAGGCCGACGTTGCCGAATCGATCCCACCAGTAGCGGCCCGGGTAGACCGGACCGTAGCGGCGCAGGCCGGCGACATCGAGCGGATGCAGCTCGCGGCCGTTGACGAACACGCCGGTGGTTCGCCCGTCGCCGCCGCCCGAGGCCGCCGCAGGCATCGTGCCGCCGAGCGCGAGCCCGGGGCCGAGGTATGCAGCGGCCGGGCCGCCGATGGCGCCGGCGGCGCCGCTCATCGCGTCGTACCAGTAGTGCCCTGCCGGCACCGAGCCGATGCGCGCTTCGATCTCGCTCAGGGTTCTGGCGCCGGCGACATCGAGAGGCGCGCCGTTGAACTCGATCGAGCGCGGCGACGGAGCTTGGGCGTGGGCTGTCATGACGGTCTGCACTCCGAGGATGAGCATGAGGAACAGGACAGGAAGTTTCATGATCGAGATCAGTTGAGGTTGAGGCCCGCAAGCGGCACGGGAACGAGTCGCCGGATCGTCGTGCCGTCGCCGACCTGGCCGGCGTTGTTGCCGCCCCAGCCCCAGATCGAGCCATCGGCACGAAGCGCCAGCGCATGAAGGATGCTGGTGCCGGCGGCGACGGCGACGACTTTGCCGAGCCCCGGCACCGGCTGCGGCGTCGAGCTGCTGAAGGGGGCGGCCGGGCCGAGCCCTGAGGCGCCGTAGTTGTTCGAGCCCCACGAGAGGAGGACGCCGTCAGCACGTACCGCATAGGACGTGCCGCGGCCGGCAGCGATCGCCGTGAAGCCGGAGGTGAGCAGGGAGCCGAAGACGATCCGGTGCTCGAGGTTGTCGCCGGTGCCGAGCTCGCCGTTGTCGTTCGCGCCCCAGGCGGCGACAAGCCCGTTGTCGCGAAGCGCCAGCGCATGGTGGCTGCCGGCGGCGATCGCCACGACCCGGTTGAGATTGATGAGCTGTGCCGGGGTCGCGCGCGGCGGGCCTGTTTCGTCGAAGCCGTCGCCGCGCACTCCGGCAGCACCCCAGGCCCAGACGAACCCGTTGACGTCGACGGCGAGCGAATAGCCGTTGCCGGCCGCCACCGCGACGATGACGGGCAGGCCGGCCACCGCCGCCGCCGGGCTCATCGGCGGCACGGGGTTCGGCCGGCCGAGCTCGAGTTGGTCGTTGCAACCGATGCTCAGCACGACGCCGTCGCTGCGCAGCAGCAGCGTATGCGACTCGCCGGCGCTTGCCGCGACGATGTTGGCGGCGCCGGCGATCTGCACCGGCGTTTCGTAGGTAAGGCCGAAGCCGCAGTCGACATAGCCTCGATAGCCCCAGATCCAGGCCGTGCCGTTGGCAAGCACCGCCACACCGTGGCCGTTGCCCGCGCTCACCGAGCGCACGCCGCTGAGCGTTCCCAGCGGTGTCGGCGTCAGCAGGTTGCTGTTCGAGGCACTGCCGTTGCCGAGCTGGGCGGCGCCGTCGCTGCCCCAGGAATAAGGCGTGCCGGCGGCGTCGACGGCGAGCGAGTAGTCGTCGCCGGCCGCGAGGCGGGTGGCGGTGACGGCAGGCGGCGCGGCGGACACGGTCAGGGTGGCCGCCCTGCTGTCGACCATGCCCGCGGCATTGCTGACGTGGACCCTGAACTGCGAGCTGCTGTCCGGCAACTGCGCATTCGGCAGCGTGAAGCCGCCGGCGTTCGCACCCGGGATGTCGGTGAAGGTTGCGCCGCCGTCGGTCGAACGCTGCCACTGGTACGCGGGTGAGCTGCCGCTGGCGACGACGGTGAAGCTCGCGCTCGTGCCGACGGCGACGCTCGCGTCGGCCGGCTGCTGGGTGATCGCAGGCGCGACGATCGCCGCGGTCACGGTCAGCAGCGCGTTGCTGCTTTGCACGGTGCCGGCGAGATTGGAGACGCCGACACTGTAGACGGCACCATCGTCGCCGACCACGCTCGTCGGCCCCGTGCTGTAGCTGGCGCCGTTCGCGCCGGCGATGACAACGCCGTTGCGCTGCCATTGGAAGGTGAGCAGGCCGGAAAGCGTCGGCCCCGTGGCACCCACCGAAAACGTCGCCGCGTTCGGTGCGATCACCGACTGGTCGGCGGGCTGCACCGCGATCGTCGGAAGCACTGGCGGGACGACGATGATCACCCACGAGAAGCTCGATATCTGCGCCTGCATGGTGCTGCCCGCGACCGTGGCGCCGCCGACGACGACCCAGCCGTTCTGCGTCGCGTTGGTCTTCAGCATCGTCGGCGTGTTGCCGGCGGGCGCGAGGCTCGGGTCGAACGGAACGCTGAGCGTCGCCGGCGCCGCGAAGGCGGTGCCGTGTGGAGTCAGTGCGAACATGGCACCGAGTGCGGTGCTGCCGGGCGGCAACGCCGGGGCGCCGGCTCCATCCTGGGCGATCGTGATCGAGGTCGGCTGCGCCAGCGCTCCGGCGGGGACGACGATCTGCGCACCTGCCGGGCCGGCGAGCGTTCCGCCGGCGGCATCGATGATGGCGCTCGCGGGCGGCGCGTTGACGCCGCCGTCAGAGCCGCCACACGCGGCGAGCGCGGCGATTGCGAAGAAAGCGGCAGCGCGTGCCCATCGGGTAAGGAGTCGTTCGGTGTTCATGGCGCGAGGCCCTCAGGGAAAGATCCAGCGGCCGACCAGCACGTCGGTCTGGGGCACGAGCGAGTCGATATCCGTGCCGGCGAAGAAGCCGGTCCAGACGACATAGAGCTGGCCGGTGACGTCGCTCGTGACGAACGGGCTCCGGGTCGGCCGGCTGGCGTCGATCGCGGTACCGAGCAGGGTCCAGGTGCCGTCGGCGTTCAGCCGCTTCGCATGGAGCGCGGGCCGGGTCAGGCCTTCGGTCCAGGCGACCACGAGGCGGCCGCCGGCATCGAGGGTGAGCGCCACGTCGCGCGCCGGCTCGCTGCTGGAGTAGTTCATCGCGCCGTCCGGGTTGCTCGCATCGCGCAGCCCTGTCACGACACGGGTCACCGGGTCGACGTAGGCGAGCATCAAACGCGCCGGGCTCGCTTCGAGCCAGGCGACGATGAGCGTGCCGGTCTGCGTCGCAAGCAGTTGCGTCGGCGCCGCGACCAGCGGCCGGAGTGTCGGCACGGCGATCGCCGCGCCCCAGCGCGTGCCGTCGTGGCCGCGCAGCCAGAGGGCCGGCGGCAACGTCGTCACCGGGTCGAAAGGCGCCTCCAGCCAGGCGAGCCACGGGTTGCCGTCGGCGCCGAGGGCGAGAGACGGCGTGTCGCGCACGACCTGGCCACTGTCTGCGACGTTGATCGACTCGTCGACCCGCGGCCCGGGCAGCGCCGCCAGCGAACCGGGGACGAGCCGCCCACGAACGAAGAGGGAACCCGCGCCGGCCGGGATGCCGGTCTCGACGAGGTATGACAGCGCGAGCGCGTCGTTGAACCCGGCGGCGACGCGCGGCGAGCGTGCATGCTGCGCCGCCGGGGACAGGATGACCTCGGCGTGCGCGGACCAGACGGCGCCGGCGCTGCCGAGACCGGCGCGTGCGTCTTCCTGGGTGCCGACCTGGCAGGTGTAGGCGACGTAAGCGACGTCGCTGCGCGACATCGCCATGCGCGCTTGCTCCATCCGGCCGCCGGCCGCCGACAGGCCGGTGCCTGGCCCGCCCGGAAAAGGCGCGGGCGTGAAGGTCGTACCGTCGAAGCGCTTCAGGAACACCTCCTTGTTGCCGCCGGCAGGGCCTTCCATCCAGGCGATCGCCGGCTGGTTGTTGCTCTGCATGCCGATGCCGATGGCGTCGTTGGCGTTCAGGAAGTAAGCCGCTCCGCTGTTGAGGTAGTCCCATGACAGCGACGGGTCGAGGCGCAGCGGCAGCTTGCCCTCGACGAAGGGCTGCTGCATGGCCAGGTCGGGCGGGAGCGACACGGCGGTCGCGCGAACTCGCAGGTCGTCCATCGCGGCGACGCGCGGGCCGGTCAGGCGCAGCGTTCGCGTGTAGACCAGGCCGGCCGGAAAGACCGGCGGAGCCAGCGAGCCCGGCCGTGCGTCCGGCAGGAACTCGACCGTGACATCGGGCGGAGGATCGGGCAGCGAGAGCTGGAGAGGACCCGGCCCGATCAGCGAGAACGGCCCGTACGGATCGAACGCGATCGTCACCTGCAGGTCGAGCGGCCGCAGCGGCGTCAGCACGGCGGGACTGCTCCCGTCGCTGGTGGCGAGGGTGACCGTGTAGAGCGGGTCCACGAGCTGCCCGAACTGCCAGCTCCGGTCGAGGCCGCCGCCCGTCCCCAGGACCTTCAGCTGGGTGAAGGTGCCGCCGGCGAGGCCGGCCGGCACCTCGAGCTGCAGCTGCGCCGAAGCGACGCCGGGGGGCACCGGGTTCGGCGTGAAGACGCCCGTGATGCCGCTCGCGAACCCGTCGAGCGAGAGCTGCACGGGCGCATTGAAGCCGGAGCGGCGATTGACCGCGACCTGCACGAATCCCCGCGTCGCATACACCTTGCCCAGAGGAACGACGCCAAGGTCGAAATCGGGCGTGCCCGGGAAGTACGGAGTGAAGGTCCCCAGCCGCTCGATCACCTGTCCGCCGTTTCCCGCCAGGTAGCCGTTGAAGGCACCACGCCACTGCGCCGAAATCGTGATCGGCGCCAAGCTGGTCGCCAGCGACGTCGCCGTGACGGTGAGCTTGAAGTTGGCGCACAGGTAGCCGGCTCCGGTCCAGCCGAGGGGCAGCTCCGTGTCCAGGCAGGGAACCTGCGCAACGAAAGTCAGGTTCGCCGTGACGCCCGGCGCTTGCGGATCGACGACGGTGACGTTGGCCGGATCGAGGGCGTAGAAGATCGGCCCGGTAGAAAATTCCCCGCGTGTCAGGGGTGCATAGATCACCTTCACGTCGGCCTCGATCGGCGCTCCGCCGGCGACGATCTGGGCGTTCGGAGGATCGACCACCATCGCCGTGCTTGCGAAGAAGTGGTCGTCCGTCTCGCGACACTCGAAGCAGAAAACGTTGTCGAAGGGGCCGCCACAGGCGCCGAGCAACGCGAGCGTCAGCGCCGCGACGGCGCGCCGCAGGGCAAGGCGGCGAGAGACGATCATTCCCCGAAGCCCGGGGGCGGCGAAGATGGCAGGGATGTTCATGCCTCGATGGTTCGCCGTCGGCGCGCGGCAGTCATGACGGTGTCCTGAGTCATTTCTGATATCTTTCGAACAGCCGACCCCTCGCACCCAAGAGCGCCATGCAGAACCCCGCCCGCTGGCGTTTCGGGCCCTTCGAGGTCGATGCCGAAGAAGCCCAGCTCCGCCGCGACGGCATCGCGGTGCCGGTGACGCGCAAGGCCCTGTCGCTGCTCGTCGTCCTCCTCGGCCGGCCGGGGAAGCTCTTCACCAAGGCCGAGCTGTTCGAGACCGTCTGGGCCGGCACGGTGGTGACCGATGCCGCCTTGTCGCGGGCGATTCGCGAGCTGCGCATCGTTCTCGGCGACGACGCGAGCGCGCCGCGCTGCATCGCGACAGTGCACGGCGTGGGTTTCCGCTTCGTCGCGTCGCTCGACGCCGAGGCGCCGCCGCCGGGACCGCCGCGTGCCGACAGCGCGGCGACGCGCACCCGTCTGGTGGCTCGCGCCGACGAGCTCGCCTTTCTCGATGTCGCCCTCGCCGCAGCGCACGCGGGCAGGCGACGGGTCGTCTTCGTCACCGGCGAGGCCGGCATCGGCAAGACGGCGCTCGTCGAGTCCTTTCTGAATCGCCACGCGGGCGAGGACGACCTCTGGGCCACGCAGGGCCGCTGCATAGAGGGGTAGTCGTACTTTTCGTGTAAATTGACACGGTCGACGTCTAAATCAGCAATGAAATCAGCGATTTGGCGAAATCAGTGCGCCCGCAAGTCGAGGAATTGCAACTGCCTGTTGTGCAAGAAGTTTTCTCCTCGCGGCGCACAAAAATGCGCGAAAAGTACGACTACCCCGGGTAGCTCTTCGAGCTCAGTGACTGGCTCCACAGCACCAGGGGCGGGTCCAGCGAGACCGAACTGAACGAATTCGCGGTGACGCCATGGGACTTGCCGTCCGTGCCTTGGGTCGTCACCACGGTGACGCCTGTCACGAACGTGCCTAGCACCTCGCGCAACTGACGCTTGTCAATACTCGGTTCTTTCGACATCGGGTGCCCCTTGCGATCGATGTCGATCAGTCTAGGCAGGACGACGCGTGCGAACAATTCAGGGCTGCCGATCGACTTATCGAGCAGACTGATAGATGAAACCGCCTGTTCGCGATCGGCCAGCCTGCGTGTGCCGGTACTGCGGCTTCTGCGAGAACTACGGCTGCGAGGCGGGAGCCCGCGCCTCCCCCAACCAAACGGTCATGCCATTGCTGGCAACAAACCCCAATTTCGAGTTGCGCACGCATGCGCGCGTACTGAAGGTCAACCTTGATGCAACGAAGAAGCGGGCCGTGAGTGTGACCTACGTCGACGCCTCCGGTCGGGAGTTCGAGCAACCCGCTGAGCTTGTCGTGCTGGCGGCTTACGTGCTCTCGAATGTCCACCTCCTTCTCCTTTCAGGCATCGGCAAACCCTTTGACCCGCGCACCGGCGAAGGCACGGTCGGGCGGAGCTATTCGTACCAGATCCGGTCCGGGGCCACGGTCTTTACCGACAAGTCGCGGCCCCTCAATCCGTTTATGGGGACCGGTGCCCTACAAGGTGTGATCGATGACTATTACCCGTACCACTTCGATCATGGCAAGAACGGGTTTATCGGTGGCGGCACGATCCAGTGCGCGAGTGGCGGCGCCAGACCAATCGAATACCACCCCGTGCCACCGGGCACGCCGCCCTGGGGCACGGAATGGAAGCGCGCGATGGTCGACAACTACCACCATGTTCTCGTGCTGCGCAACCAGAGCACCGGCATGGCCTACCGCAAGAACTATCTGGACCTCGATCCCGTCCATCGCGATGGATTTGGCCGTCCGATGCTGCGGATGACCTTCGACTATCAGGAGAACGAGCTCAAGCTGGCGAACCGTTTCGCTGATATTTGCGTAGACATCGGCAAGGCCATGGGCAACGTCAAAGTCGTGCGCGAAGCGCCCGCCAAGAACTACAGCATCGTTCCATACCAGAGTACGCATAACACCGGCGGCGCGATCATGGGTGCCGACCGCGCGACGAGCGTCGTCAACCGCTATCTGCAAACTTGGGACGTGCCCAACGTGTTCGTGCTCGGTGCGTGCGCATTTCCGCAGAACGCGGGCAAGAACCCGACAGGTCCAGTAGCGGCCACCGTGCTCATGTCGGCGGAGGCAATCGTCCAGAAGTACGCAAAGTCCCCGGGGGCACTGGCCTGATCAGCGCTCAAGGGCCCATGCGGCTGGTCGAGATGAGAGGCATCGCTATGCTCGGATACCGAATTTTTCGAGCACAGCTGTGATCTGGGTAAAGACCGAAGCAGGGAAAGCCGAACTCAAATCGCATGGCCTGATCCAGCAAGCGACGACCCAGAACGTCTTGCGGGCGATCGACGGCGTCAAGTCGCAAGAGCTGTTGCTCAAATACCTGCCTGGCGTCACGCCCGAGGACTTTCGGCTTTTGTTTCGTCTGCAGCTGATCGAGCCGACCGGACCTCGCTTGGCGAGCGAAGTGGTTGCAGCGAAGCCGGCCATTGCGCGGCCACAGAGCCAAACCGGTACTCGCCAAGATTCTGCAGCATTGGCGCGGGTAGGGAAGTTGGCAGTGGTCTTGTCCCGCCTGGTGTCAACGCATCTCGGCCTTGCCGGAATGGCGCTCACGTCTTCGATCGGAAGAGCTGCGACCGTCGTGAAGTGTAGTAATAGTGTTACGACTTTATCGAGGCCGCTCATAGGTAGGGGGTTTCAGGATTACTACGAATTTTCGAGTAGTAATCTTGCAACCGGACTACAAATAGTAGTAATGCTGCAACTTGCCGTGAAGCGCGCCCTGCTCTCCTCTTCGAGCATGTCCCGCCGACTCGGGGCGGCAACCCCGGCGCTGTTAACTCCCGTCCGTTTTCACTCGTGCGACATGCGTCCAAGCGAGGCATCGGAGTCTCCAGCCCCAAGCGCCGCCATCGACTGAGCCAGTTCAACTGTTCGTGTCGGCAAGCTCTGTTTTGCCCTGGAGCCGAACACCGCGGCAAATGCTAAGGCTCTTGCGCCCATCGCTCATCGTGGTACCCCGATTCGTATCGACAAACGCTGACAGCGCTACATCTTCGAAGAGTCCATCGACTGGACTGGCGATGCCGCAGGCAACCGATCGGCGATCGACACGGCGGCCCTGCAGGCTCCCATTTCACCTGGTGCGAAGGCCCTCACACACCACGTTTGCAGCAGCGGGTTCCCGCGGCCGACATATTCCCGAAGCACTCGCCGTCGATGTGGCACAGGTCCATCAATCTGCTTTGAATCTTGTCCGTCGCATGCCGCCCAGGCGGGGTTCACCCTCGCGGCAAGACACTATCTACCCTGACCTCCCGAAAGTCGCCGAATCGCATCGACTACACATCGAATCGGATTTACTACAGTCCTCCTATGACGGGTGGACGCTAGAACCGCCATCACGCGTGCTCGGAGGCGTCGATTTCGGCCAAAG
>JANXXS010000139.1 GCA_025350505.1 Burkholderiales bacterium | reverse complement strand
GGCAACACGCGCGACTGGTCGCACATCGGTGTGGTCACTCTCAATCCAGAGCGCGACCCGGTGATCAACATCGCTGCCAACGCTCAACATACTCAACAGAAAGCTGCGTGACTCAGGCGACAACTACCTTGACGCGCGCCGATATTTTGAGTGCTTGATCGGTGAGGCGACGCTATCACGGTTGCCGCCCCAGCTCTTGTTCTGAAAGACCAAAAAAGTTCGATCAACGAGCGGAGCGCGTCAGGGCAGGCTTTCGACACGCCATCGCGTGAACCATGCTTCGACGAAGCTAGTGCAGAACTGCTACGGTCTCCAGTTCGTCCATTGCGCTTGCGAGTTTGTCCGCTTTCTCAATCATTTCGATGGACCTTGGGTTCGCCTCTTTGACAGAACGCGGGCGGTTGGCTATTCGCTGATAGATGGACCGAAGATGGCGGGCGAGGTTCTACCAAGCAAGATCACGCCTTTCACGCGTTCTGCGACATGGTCAAGTCCAAGGCGGCACTTTCTCGCCAGCGATACCTCGATCCCGCCAAGAAGACCGGGACCTCGAAGTGGTACTACAGCCCCAATGTGTTGCCCTTCTACTCAGCTACGTACAAGGCTTGAACGTTCGAGAACGCATTGAACTCAATAATTCTGATCAAGGCCTATCGCATCTTTGGATGCGGCTCTCTCCGTGGCTGGTCGCGTGCACGAGGACCTGAATCGCCCCGGGATTTGTGCAGGCTCAACTCTTTGAGAGGATTGAGCCATGAACAAGTCAAACAAGTTTTCACCTGAGGTCCGCGAGCGCGCAGTGCGTATGGTGCAGGAGCATCGTGGGGAGTACCCTCGTTGTGGCTGGCGGTGGAGTCGATCGCGCCGAAGATCGGTTGCGTGCCGCAGACGCTGCTGAGCTGGGTCAAGCGCGTCGAGGTCGACACGGGCGTCCGCGAAGGTGTGACGACGTCGGAGGCGCAGCGTGTCAAGGAACTCGAGCGCGAGAACAAGGAACTGCGCCGCGCCAATGAGATCCTGAAGGTAGCCAGCGCGTTTTTCGCCCAGGCGGAGCTCGACCGCCGATTCAAGTCCTGAGAGAGCTCGTCGACGAGCATCGCGATACGTTCGGGGTCGAGCCGATCTGCAAGGTTCTGCAGATCTCCCCGTCTGGCTATCGACGATATTCGGCGCTTCGGCGCAGGCCGCAACAGCGCTGTGAACGTGCCCGACGCGACGATGTGTTGGCGCCCGAGATCGAGCGCGTCTGGCAGGCCAACATGCAGGTCTACGGCGCCGATAAGGTCTGGCGTCAACTGGCCCGTGAAGGGACGGCCACGGCGCGATGCACGGTCGAACGGCTGATGCGTCGCCTGGGGCTGCGCGGCGTGATGAGAGGCAAGGTCGTGCGAACGACGATCAGCGACAGCAAGGCGCCATGCCCTCTCGACAAGGTCAACCGACATTTCCGCGCCGATCGGCCGAACCAGCTCTGGGTCTCCGACTTCACCTATGTCTCGACGTGGCAGGGATGGCAGTACGTCGCATTCGTCATCGACGTCTTCGCCAGGCGCATCGTGGGCTGGCGCGTCAGCAGTTCGATGCGAACGGACTTCGTTCTCGACGCCTTGGAGCAGGCCCTGTACGCACGACAACCTGAGCGCGATCGCAGCTTGGTCATTCACTCGGATCGTGGGTCGCAATACGTGTCTATCCGGTACAGCGAGCGGTTGGCCGAGGCTGGTGTCGAGCCGTCAGTCGGCAGCAAGGGCGACAGCTACGACAACGCGCTCGCGGAAACGATCAATGGGCTCTACAAGGCCGAATTGATCCATCGTCGGGCGCCCTGGAAGACCAAGGAGTCCCTGGAACTCGCGACCCTGGAATGGGTGTCCTGGTTCAACCACCACCGACTGCTAGCGCCCATCGGCTATATCCCACCTGCCGAGGCTGAGGCAAACTACTACCGGCATCTCGCCAGTCAAGCCGCCACGGTGGCGGCCTTACTTAAACCAACTGGCCTCCACCGAACCCGGGGCAATTCAACATGCGGAATGGCGTACAGCGGGTGCGATATATGGCCAGGGCCGTTGGCTGTTCTTTACCTGGACTCATAGGCCTCGGCTGGATCGTCATTGGGTGACTTGAACGCCGCTCGGAGTGTCTCGCCCATGGGGATGTTGACAACCGCGCCGCGAGGCGGTATCGGGCGCAAGAACCATTTTGCGTAAAGTTGCTCGAGCTCGCCTGAACCCATCATCTTCTTGATGACTCCATCGACAGCCGCCTTGAAGCCCGGATCGTCCTTGCGAAACATGATCGAAAGCGGCTCGATGCCGAGCGGCTTTCCCACGATTCGATAGTCCTGTGGGCTCTTCGAGTTAGAGATGTTGCCGGCCAGCGTGTTGTCGTCCATCGCGAAAGCGTCCGCGCGACCGCTTTCGAGCAGCAGAAAGCTGTCGGCGTGATCCTTGCCATAGACCAGGTTAAACGTGACTCCCTTGTCTTGCTCTACCTTGCGCAGGCGCTGGACGAGCGTAGTCCCGGTGGTCGTCGCGACGGTCTTGCCATAGAGCTGCTCGATCGAGGTGATGCCCGACGCGGTCTTGACGGCAAAGCGCGCCTCGGTCACATAAGTGGTCACGGCGAAGGCGACCTGCTGCTTGCGTGCGGCATTGTTGGTCGTCGAGCCGCACTCCAGGTCGACCGTGCCGTTCTGCAGCAGCGGAATGCGGTTCTGCGAGGTAACGGACATGTACTTGATCGTCGCCTTGGGAAGCAGGGCAGCGATCACGTGTTCGCACAGCTCGACGTGATAGCCGACGAATTTATCTGGCCCGAGCTGGTAGGAAAGCGGGGCCGACGACTCGCGCACTCCCATGACGATGGACCCGCCGGCCCTGGACTTCTCGAGCGTTCCTGCATCTTGGGCGAAGGCACTTGCGCCGGCGACGGTCAATGCGGCGAGAGACGCGAAAATCATCTTCATGGTCTGGTCCTTTGAGACTTGGAATCGGCGTGACTTGGCCTGCGCATCGGAGGACGATCTCTCAAGCGCTAGACTGAGCAGTGAGCTCGTCCAGGCTCTCTCGCAGCGCCCGGTCGAGGATGTCCACCCCGCGGTCGATCTCCGCGTGGCTCACCGTGAGCGGCGGCGCGATCCGCCACACCGAGCCTCGCTCTGGACGGCGCCGGATGTTCATGCTCAGGCCGAGCTCGAAGCACTTCTTCGTGGTCATCGCGCCAAGCTCGTGGAAGGGCTGGCGCGACTCGCGGTCCTTCACCAACTCGACGCCGAGCAGCATGCCCTCGCCGCGCACGTCGCCGATCGCCTCGTAGCGAGCCTGCAGCTCATTCAGCCGGTTGCGCAGATAAGCCCCCGTCGTGCGGGCTCGCTCGATGAGGTGCTCCTTGCGGATGGTCTCCAGCACCGCGAGCCCGACGGTTGCCGGAAGCGGATCGGAGACATGGCTGGTGTAAAAGGTGAAGCCTTTCTCGTGCACGTCCTGCTCGATCCGCGCCGTCGTGATCGCGGCCGCCAGGGGCAAGCCGCCGCCCATGGTCTTGGAGACGCTCATGATGTCCGGCACGACGTCGAAGAAGTCGGCGGCGTGGCGGTGGCCGATCCGGCCAAAGGCTGTCTGCGCCTCGTCAAAAATCAGGAGCATGCCGCGCTCGTCGGCTGCCCTGCGCAGCGCCCGCATGTAGGACTTCGGCGGCACCAGGACGCCTCCGGCGCTGATGATTGGCTCGATGATGATGGCCGCCCGGCGACCGGTCGAGGCCATGTCATACATCTTTAGGCCCAGCTCCAGGCAGGCCAGCGCCGACTCCTCGCCCGACAGGCCCTTGATGTAAGGGCGATAGTCGTTCGGCTCGGGCATCACGTAGATGCCGGGAACGTGTACGCCGTAGCCCTTGCGATCGCTCGCGAACGAGACCGCGCTGGTGCCGCCGGTAACGCCGTGCCACGAGCCGCCGACCGCCAGGACTTCGTAGCCGCCGGTGTACATCTTGGCCATCCGCAAGGCGACCTCGTTGCTCTCAGAGCCGGTGTTGACGAAGATCGACTTGGTCAGGCCCGCAGGCATCCAGTCGCGAGCGACCGTGGCTGCCAACTCTGCGACGACCTCCGGGATCATGCCGCTGAACATGTGGAAGGCCTTTTCGCCGGCCTCGTGTACGGCCCGCACGATGGCCGGGTGGTTGTGGCCGATGGTCGCGCACATCTGGCCGGAGGTGAAGTCGAGGATCTCGCGGCCGGTATCGTCGACGACGATGCAGCCCTTTGCGCTGCGAAAAAGGTTCGGAAATACGTCGCCGCCGTAGCGAACCATGTATTCCTTCGCTGCAGTTCTTAGTGTCTCGTCCATGAGGGCCTTCTTGCGCCTTTCGGTGATGCGGCGAGTGTTGATGCGTCCGCGCGGCGGCGTCCAATGTCAAGATGACATGATCTACCGATGCGTCCCGCGCATCACGCCTGCGAAATCTGCATGGGCGGCGAAGGTCGATTGCGCAAGATTGCTGCAAAGGAGAAGCCGGGCTCATGGATACGCGATGGATTCAGGACTTCGTAACCCTTGCTGAGGTGGGTAACTTCACGCGTGCTGCCGAGCTCCGCAACCTCTCCCAGGCGGCGTTCAGCCGTCGCGTGCAGGCCCTGGAGCACTGGGTGGGTGCGAAGCTGATCGACCGCACCGCATTCCCGACCCGGCTGACGGCTGCCGGGGAACGCTTTCGTACCGTGGCAATCGCTCTGCTTGATCAGATCGCCGACGCCAAGGCCGAGATCGGCGACGTGCCGTCGCGCAATCACCTCCGCGTCGCCTTGCCGTATGCCTTGGCGACGACACGGCTACCGGCGTGGTGGGCGCTTTGGTCGCCCGATGCCAGCATGAGCTGCAGCGTCGAGGTGGGCAATGTTCATGACACGGTGTCGGCATTCAGCGCCGGCTCGGTCGATCTGCTGATCTGTTTTCATCAAGCCGCGCACCCGGTCCAGCTCGATAAAGCCCGTTTCGAGCGGCACGAGATCGGGATCGAACTCGTCCGGCCGTACGCGTCCAAGGCACTGCTTGAATCCGGCAAGGCAGAGTTGCCGGGAACAGCGCTCCGGCCGGTCCCGCTGCTGATGTACTCACCCAGCGTCTATTTCGCGCGTGTCGTCGAAACCGCGGTCGAGGATGCACCGCGACGCATGATAGGCTTCAAGGTTCTCGAGGTCGAGATGTCTGATGTCCTCGGTCACCTTGCCCAGCAAGGCTTGGGTATTGCGTGGCTCCCGGACAGCTCGTTCCAGGGCGGCAGGCTGGACGATCTTGTCACGCTGGGCGATGGTGAGTGGGACATCGGAGTATCCATCGTCGCTTACCGGGCTCGCTCCAATCATCGCCGGTCGGTAGCACAGGTGTGGGAGAGGCTTGTGAAGTCCTCCCTCAAGGTCAGCACGGCATCTACTGTCAAAGGCAAGGCCAGTGATCAACGTCGACAGTCCAGTGAGTAAAGACGGTTCTGTCGCAATAGTGATGTGAAGAAGAGCTAAGTTGTGTGCCCGTGCGGGATCAAAACGCCAGCGAGTAGAACTGATCCGCTGCAGACCAGGCTTGCTCTTTGAGGCCGGCGAGCTGGCCTTTGTTGATCATGTGCATGATCTCGATGTCGGCGACGAGGATGTGCTGCATCTCAAGAAGGTGGACGAGGATTTCTTCGAAGCGTGACAAAGCTCTCAAGGACTATTTGGGTGAGGATGATTACCCGAAACATCATCCGTTGATTGCCCCGCGTTAGTCCGCGAGCCACTTGGGAGCCCCGCATCCGGCCTATCTCTTCCCTAACTCTCGAGCGAGGCGCGCGAAATGCAGCTCGGGGTTGAAATACAGATCAACGGGGTTGCCGCCAGCAATGGGCTTGGCCGTTAGCTTGTCGACCTTGACGGGATCAGGAATCAGCGCCTGAGCGCTTCGGGCAAGTCCGAAATACTGGAGCACGGCATATTCTTCAGCAATTGAGATCGTCTTCCAGGCGGTCTCGGGTGTCTTGCCGTCACCGGATTTGAGCACCGACCCGATCAGGCCCTGGTACCAACGCTCGTGCGTTTCCATGCGTGAGGTGTCGCCAAGCTTCTTCGCATCGCTGTAGGCCCACATATGCACGCGTTCGACCACAGGGCACGTTACGAGCCATTTGGACGCAATGTCGTAGGCCTTGGCGAAGTCCTTGGCTTCCTCGGTTTCGGCCCAAGCGATGTTGGGCAACGACGCTTCGCAAAGCGTGTAGTAGTCCATGCGTCGGCCCCAGGCGTCGCGCAGCGCGTCGAAGTCTGTCGAGTCCGCCAGGGTGAATGTCGGGAGCGGCCCGCCGGCGGGGGTGAGCTCCGCAGTTGGCTCTGGTGCAGCGTTAGCAAGCGCACATGAGAAGGCTAGTCGACTGAATCTTTGAAACCGGCTGCATCTTTGGTATGCTGCGAGGCATGCAAAGAATGACGCTGACGCCTGAACAACAGTCTGAATTGAATGCGGTGATGCGCCAACGGCACGGCAATGCGGCGCTTCTGCGACGA
>JANXXS010000309.1 GCA_025350505.1 Burkholderiales bacterium | reverse complement strand
GGCCTATCTCAGCTTCGTGTTGACCATGTTCATCGCCTTCGGCGCGGCCTTCGAGGTGCCGATCGTCGTCGTCGTGCTGGCGCGCATCGGCCTGGTCAGCATCGCCAAGCTGAAGGCGTTTCGCAGCTACTTCATCGTCCTGGCCTTCATCATCGCCGCGATCCTGACGCCGCCCGACGTCGTCTCGCAGCTGGCGCTGGCGATCCCGATGTGCCTGCTCTACGAGTTGGGTATCTGGGCCGCGGTGATCTTCATCAAGCACACCCAGGCGCCCGAGGAAGACAAGGCGACGCCCTGAGGCGCGCGTAGGTAGGGCCGCAGCGGCTCAGCGCTCGGCGGGAGCCGGCTTCAGGGGCGGCCGCTGCGCCACCACGACCTTGACGTCGATCGCGCTGGCGCCGCGCTGCACGCTGATCGTCGCCGCTTCGCGCGGCTTGAGCGCGGCCACCGCATTGAGCAGCTGCGGCGTGTTGGCGACCGGCGTGCCGGCGATCTTCAGCACCACGTCGCCAGGACGCAGGCCGCCTTCGCTGGCAGGCCCGGCCTGCACGACGCCGGTGATGAGCACGCCCTGGCTCACCGAGAGATCGAGCGTCTTGGCGATCTCCGGCGTCAGGTCGCGCGGCTCGACGCCGATCCAGCCGCGCGTGACGCGGCCGTCCTTGATGAGCGCTTCCATCACCTGGCGCGCCGTGCTCACGGGAATGGCGAAGCCGATGCCGAGGCTGCCGCCGCTGCGCGAGTAGATCGCGGTGTTGATGCCGAGCAGGTTGCCGCTCGCGTCGACCAGCGCGCCGCCCGAATTGCCGGGGTTGATCGCGGCGTCGGTCTGAATGAAGTTCTCGAAGATGTTGATGCCGAGCGAGTTGCGGCCGAGCGCGCTGACGATGCCCGAGGTCACGGTCTGGCCGACGCCGAAGGGGTTGCCGATGGCGAGCACGACGTCGCCGACCTCGAGCTTGTCGACGTCGCCGAAGGCGATCGCCGGCAGCTTGTCGAGATCGATCTTCAGCACCGCGATGTCGGACTCGGGATCGGTGCCGATGGTGCGCGCCTTGGCGCTGCGGCCGTCGCCGAGCAGCACCTCGACGTCGTCGGCGCCGTCGATGACGTGGTTGTTGGTCAGCAGGTAGCCGTTCGGCGAAACGATGACGCCCGAGCCGAGGCCGAACTGGCGCTCTTCCGGCATCTGCCTGGCGCGGTCGCCGAAGAAGAAGCGCAGCATCGGATCGTCGGAGCGCGGCCGCTGCGTGGCGCGGCTCGCCGTGATGCTGACCACCGCCGGCGAGGCGCGCTTGGCGGCGGCGCTGTAGCTCGTCGTCGCCTTGGCTGGTCCGAGCAGCGAGACGTTCTGCACCGGCGCCGGCAGCGGCACGATCGCCGTGGCCGTCGCCGGCACGGCCTCGACCGGCGCACCGCGGCCCAGCCACTGCGGCTTCAGCGTGGCGACGACGAAGAGCAGCGCCACCGCGACGGTCACGGTCTGCGAGAAGAGGAGCCAGGCTTTGCGCATCGTCGGGAAGAAGGCGTGCGCTGCATTATCCGGTCGCCGGCGACGACGACAATGGCGCATGGCTTCCAGCGCCGGGCCCCGGCTCGCGATCACGATGGGCGATGCTTGCGGCATCGGCCCGGAGATCGTCACGCGCCTGTTCCGCAGCGCCGAGGCGGCGGGCGCCTTCGTCGTCGGCGACGTCGCCGTGATGCGCCGCGCCGCGGCGGCGGTCGGTGGCCTGCTGCCGGTGGCGCGTATCGAATCGCCCGACGACCTCGGCAGCGTCCCGCCCGACTGCATCGCCGTCCTCCAGGTCGACGGGCTGCCCACCGGCCTGCTCGACGCGCCGCCGGGCCACGTCGACGCGCGCGCCGGCGCGGCAGCCGCGGCATGCATCGAGCGTGCCGTGCGGCTCGTGCAGGCGGGCCGGGCCGACGCCATCGTCACCGCGCCGATCCACAAGGGGGCTCTCGCCGCCGCCAGCGTGCCCTATCCGGGCCACACCGAGATGCTGCAGGCGCTCGCCGCGGTCGACGGCGTCGCGCCGCCGGTCCGCATGATGCTGGCCAGCGACGAGCTGCGCGTCGTCCTCGTCACCATCCACATGTCCTTGCGCCGGGCGATTGCTGCCGTCAGCTTCGATGCGGTGCTCGAGACGATCCGCATCGCCCATGCGGCGATGGCCAGGCAGGGCCTGGCGCGACCGCGCATCGGCGTCGCCGGCCTCAACCCGCATGCCGGCGAAGGCGGCCTGTTCGGCGAAGAAGAGCAGGACATCATCGCGCCGGCGGTGGCCGCGGCGCGCGCCGAGGGTATCGATGCCAGCGGCCCGTTCGCGCCCGATACCGTCTTCATGCGTGCCCGCCGGGCGCCCGGTCATGCCGGCGAGTTCGACATCGTCGTGGCGATGACGCACGACCACGGCCTGATCCCGGTGAAGTACCTCGGCGTCGAGCACGGCGTCAACGTCACGCTCGGCCTGCCCTTCGTGCGCACCAGCCCCGACCACGGCACCGCGTTCGACATTGCCGGCCGCGGCATCGCCGATCCTTCGAGCCTGCTTGCCGCGGTGCGCATGGCGCGCCGCCTCGTCGTCTAGAACGGGCGCCCGTGCGCCTGCGCGGTCAATGCTTGGTCGGCGTGCCGAGCGCGGCGAGCTGCTTCCTCGCACGCAGCGTCGCGCGCTCCATCAGGTAGGCGCTCTCGACGGCGCGGAAGCGCCCCGTCTCGCACATGCGGGCGAGCATGCGCGAGGTCATCGAGATCGTCTCCTGGTGCTTGCCGCCGCGCGTGAAGACGAAGAAGCTCCGCCCCGAGCTGACGTGGGCCAGCCGCACCTTCTGCCACTCGTCCTTCAGGTGCATCTGGTACGAGAAGCCGAGCTTGATGTGGTCGATGAGCTGCGGCCCCTTGGTCGGCTCGCCGGGCTCGCCCGACTCCGAGGTGGTCGGGCCGAGCTGGCCTTCGGACTCGGGGTCGAGCACCGCCGCGACCGATGCCGACGCCGGCTCGGCGGGCTGCATCTCGGCGCCGAGATCGATGTCGACCTCGCTGGCGTCGACCTCGCCCGCCCAGTCGACGGCGGCCTCGGGCACGAAGCCGACCTGGCGCGCTTCTTCGGGGGTGAAGCGCTTCTCGATGACCTCGGCGGCGATCTCCTGCACCGGCTCGCCGCGCGAGAAGGTCTCGCCGATCGGCACCGGGATGGAGAAGATCGCCTCGAGCTGCTTGACCTTCATGTTGTGGTCGAGCTCGCTCAGCGGCTGGCCCTTCAGCGACTCGGCGTGCGCCGGCAGCAGCTTGCCGAAGAACTCCTTCTGCGCTGCATCGGGCCAGCCGATCAGCTTCATGCCTTCGTTCAGGTCCTTCATCAGCGGCGGCAGCTGCATCAGGAACTTCTTGCGGAACATCGGCGAGCCCTTGGGCTGCACGCTCATCACGAGGTCGGTGCCGACGCGCCGATAGCGCCGGGCACGGTCGGAATCGGCGCCTTCGCGTCGCGTCGCGAGCACCAGCGCCTGGCTCCAGACCTGAGCCAGGAACTCTTGCAGGTAGCCGGGCAAACTCAAAGGGCCGAGCGCCGATTGCAGCTGCAGCATGTAGCGCTGCTGCACGCGCAGTTCCGATTCCTTGGCCTCGAGCGTCGTGACCGCGCCCGACTTCTGCTCGACGTCGCCTTCGCTCTGTTCGGCAATGAAGGCTTCGAGCTCGGCGACCTTCGCCGCATAGAGCTCGATCTGGTCGAAGTCGCCCTCGATGATCTCGTCGACGAGCTTTCGAACGCGCCGCAGGAAGAGCGCCCCCGGGCCATCGTCGAAATCGTCGAAGGCGTTGGCGAGCGACGCGATGCGGTTGATGAAGCGGCGCACCGGATGGCGGCGCGTCGAGAAAAAGCTCGAGTCGTTGAGCGCGACGCGCAGCACCGGCAGTTGCAGGCGGGCGATCTCGCGCGCCATCTGCGGCGGGACGCGCGAATCGGACAGGATCTGGTCGAACAGGCTGCCGACGACGTCGATCACCATGTGATCGAGCTTGCCGG
>JANXXS010000302.1 GCA_025350505.1 Burkholderiales bacterium | reverse complement strand
GCGCGCGCCGGGCAGCGGCGGGTAGCGGGTTTCGTCGACGAGCGGCTCGCCGATGACGAGGACGCTGCCGTCGGCGTCGGCATCCGAGGGCTGGGCGCGGAACTCGTTGGTGCGGAGCTTGCGCAACAGCTTGGAGCGGATTGCCCACGGCCGCGGGTCGCCACCCGCGGCCTGCGAGCCGGGCGTATCGAGCAGCTCCCAGGGGATCGCCGCGGTGCCGGCATCGAGCTCGAGCACCATCTCGGTCGTGCCGCCGAGAAAGGGCTCCATCTCGACCGGCACGAGCAGATCGAAGAGGGTGCGGCCGATCTGCGCGTCGCGGTTGGCGTCGTTGGACGCCTTGGCGACCAGCTCGCGCACCAGCGTGCCCTGCGTCTGCTGGGCGCGCACTTCGGTGCGCGCGCGCCGCGTGTCGAGGTTGTAGGTGATGGTCGGCTCGCCGTCGCTGCGCTGGCTCGTCACGGCGCTGACCAGATCGTAGGCAGCACCGCGATAGCTCGAGTCGAGCGAGCGCCGCAGAGCGCCGGCGCCGGCCTGCACCGGGCCGACCAGCTTCAGCTGATTGGCCGCCGCCGTGCTCTGCACTTCGAGGGCGCGCCAGGCATCGCTGGCGCGGTCGAGGTAGAGCTCGACGAGGACGAGCCGGCCGATCTGTGGCCAGCCGTTCTCGCGCAGCTTGAGGTTGGCTTCGTAGGCGCCCTGGGCGATCGACTGCGCCGCGCTGCCGGCACTGACGCCGGTGCCGCCGCTGCCGATGAGGGTCGCCGCGAGCTCGAACTCGGCGGGCGCTCCGGCCACCTGCTCGGCGAGACGCTGCGCATAGGCGATGACGGCCTGGCGCACCGTCCAGGCGAGGTCGACGGCGCGCAGCTTTCCTTCCTCGCCCAGCCCGGCGACGACGACGGCGAGCGGCCGCGCCATCGCCAGCACGTTGTCCGGGTCCTGGCGCACGTTGCCGAAGATCTGGTGCGTGCCCGCGGCGTCGGGATAGAGCCCCGCTGAGAGCGACTTGCTCATCGCGGTGGCGACCAACCGGTCGACGACCGCTTCGGTCCCCGTCAGTGCGATCGAGCGATAGTGGCCGACCAGCAAGGGCTGATGCACGAACTTCAGGTCGCAGTTCAGCACCGACACGTGCAGCGCCGGGCCGGCGCGCTTGGCGTCACTGACCGAAGACGACGAGGCGAAGGAGCCCAGCACATCGGCGGCGCTCGAAGGCGGCTCCGAGGCGAGCATGCCGCGCGACGGTCGGCTGCGCGCCAACGACAAGGACGCGTCGCCGGCGATCGTCGTCGCTGCGCCACGCGCGACCAGGCTGGCTGCATCGAGCGGCTCGAGCAGCGTCGTCTCGCCCTTCACGAGCAGCTCGACGTAGGCGGCGAAGGCATTGGTCTTGCCCGGCAGTTCGCCATGCAACGCATCGAGCTTCCAGGTGCGCACGCCCGGCAGCAGCGCCGACGAAAGCGGCACGCGGCCGTCGCCGCCGCCGGGTGCGTCGAGGTATTCGAGGCCGGCGTCGCCCATCGTGTAGCCGGCCGGCGTGAACGACGCCTGGCCGACGACGAGCAGCATCTTGCCGGCGTCGCTGCCGAGCGCGGCGGCCTGCGTGTCGAGGCGGCGGCGCAGCTTGACGGCCTGGTCGAGCACGCTCTGCGGCGGCGCGCCCCATTGGTAGATCGTCTGCTGCGGGCCTTCGTCGTGCCAGCTGCTGCGCGCGAGCAGCCTCGCCATGTCGTCGTCGGCGAGCTTCTGCCAGGTCTCGGCACGGTCGAGGCGAAGCGCGGGATCGAGCAGCGATGCCTGCAGCTGCAGGAAGCCTGGCATGCCGGCCATCGTCGAGCGCGCGCCGCGGTTGTCGAACAGCGAGCCGAAGGCAGCGAGCGCGTTGCCGAAGGTGTCGTCGCCGGAGAGGGTCTGCATCGGCGACCACGAGCCGCCGTTCGGCGTGCCGAGCATGAGCACCCGCGCACCGTCGCGCGCCAGCATGCGCTGCCAGGTGTCGGGCTTTTCGAGCGCCATCGTGCGCGCCACCAGGCCGCCCATCGAATGGGCGACGATGCGCACCGGCTGCTGGCTCGCGGCGCGCGCCGAGAGCGCGGCATCGACGGCG
>JANXXS010000069.1 GCA_025350505.1 Burkholderiales bacterium | reverse complement strand
GAAGATCTTGTTGCCGGTGAGCTTGTAGGTGCCGTCGGCCTGCCCTTCTCTTTCAAAGGGAATGGCCTTGGTGCGCAGCAGCCCGAGGTCGGTGCCGCACTGCGGCTCGGTCAGGCACATCGTGCCGGTCCAGTGGCCGCTGGTGAGCTTGCCGAGATAGAGCTTTTTCTGCTCGTCGGTGCCGTGCGTGTGCAGGCATTCGTAGGCACCGTGCGAGAGACCCGGATACATCGCCCAGGCCTGGTTCGACGAGTTGAGCATCTCGTAGAAGCACTGGTTGACGACGTGCGGCAGGCCCTGGCCGCCGTACTCAGGCGCGCAACTCAGCGCTGGCCAGCCGCCCTCGACGTATTTGGCGTACGCCTCCTTGAAGCCGGTCGCCGTCCTCACTTCGTGGTTGGTCTTGTCGAGCGTGCAGCCTTCCGCGTCGCCGATGGCGTTGAGCGGCGCCAGCACCTCGCTTGCGAACTTGCCGCCTTCCTCGAGTACGGCGTTGATCGTGTCGGCGTCGATGTCGGCGTGGCGCGGCAGCGCCTTGAGCTGATCGACGACACCGAGCAGCTCGTGCATCACGAACTGCATGTCGCGCAATGGCGGCGTATAGGAAGGCATGGGAGGCTCCTGGAAAAGTCAGTTGCCGCGGCGCGGCGCGGTCCAATGCGCGAGCACGCGTTCGAAGCCGGTGCGGGCCCGCTCCTCGGCGCCGGCATGGCGCAGGAAACGGGCGTCGTGGTGCAAGGCGAGAATGAGGCCGTGGATCTCGAACAGCAGCTGGGGCGCGTCGGTATCGGCGCGCAAGTGCCCTTCGGCGGCGGCCACGCCGATCGCCCGCTCGAGCGCGTGCTGCCAGGTGTTGACCATGTCGACCAGCGCGTCACGCACCGGCCCGGGCCGGTCGTCGAACTCGACCGCGCCGCTGATGTAGATGCAGCCCGAATCGATCTCGACCGAGACGCGTTTCAGCCAGCGGTCGAACAGCATGTGCAGGCGCGGCAGCCCGCGCGGCGCCTTCAGCGACGGGCGAAACACCTCGTCCTCGAACTTCGCGTGGTACTCGCGAACGACCGAGATCTGCAACTCCTCGCGCGAGCCGAAGTGGGCGAAGACGCCCGACTTGCTCATCCCGGTCACCTCGGCGAGCGCGCCGATCGAAAGACCTTCGAGGCCGATCTGCGAAGCCAGGGCGAGGGCCGCCTCGACGATCGCGGCGCGCGTCTGCCGGCCCTTCATCAAGGCCTTGGGCGCTACGCCGGCATCGGCCTGCGGCGCATCGTCGGTGTCGGAGACGAGAGAATTCACGTTGGGCGCGATCCGAAAGGGCGGTCGCTAAAAAACGAACGATCGTGCTATTTTGCAGAAAAACAGCGCCAGCGGGTCACGGCATCGAGGAGATTTGTTCTTGCTTTCTAAACTTTTCGTCACGGAGCGGCGCCGATGAAGGTCGCGGTCGTCGGCCTGGGCGCCGTCGGCGGTCTGATCGCCGCACGCATGGCCGACGCCGGCCACGAGGTCTCGGCGCTGGCGCGCGGCGAGACGCTGGCGCGCGTGCGCGAGCGCGGCCTGGTCGTTGATTCAGCCGGGCGGCGCACGGCGACGCGCTTCGCCGCCAGCGACGACGCGTCGACGCTCGGCACGCAGGCGCTGGTCGTGATCGCGCTCAAGGCGCCGGCGCTGGCCACGGTCGCGCCGCAACTGGCGCCTCTCCTCGACGATGCGACGATCGTCCTGCCGGCGATGAACGGCGTGCCCTGGTGGTTCATGCCGGCAACCCGGCCCGACGAGCCGCCGCTCGCCAGCGTCGACCCCGGCGGCCGCCTGCTTGCGTTCTTGCCGCTCGAGCGCGTGCTCGGCTGCGTCGTTCATCTCGCATCGTCGTGTCCCGAGCCGGGCGTCGTGCGGCATGGCTTCGGCGAGCGGCTCATCGTCGGCGAACCGGCGGGCGGCGCGTCGGCGCGGGTCGACGCGGTGTGCGCCGCGCTCGCCAGCGCCGGCTTCGAGGCCGAGGCGAGCACCGACCTGCGCCGCGAGCTTTGGTACAAGCTCTGGGGCAACATGACGATGAACCCGGTCTCGGCGCTGACCGGCGCCGAGAGCAACCCGATCCTCGACGACCCGCTGGTGCATGCCTTCATGATGCGCACCATGGCCGAGGCGGCAGCGATCGGCGCACGCATCGGCTGCCCGATCGCGCAGTCGGGCGAAGAGCGCATGGGCCTGGCGCGCAAGCTCGGCAGCTTCAGGACATCGATGCTGCAGGACACGCTGGCCGGCCGGCCGATCGAACTCGACGCGCTCGTCACCGCCGTCCACGAGATCGGCAAGCGCGTCGCCGTCGAGACGCCGAACATCGACGCGTTGCTGGGCCTGACGCGCCTCATGGCGCAACAGCGCGGTCTCTATCCTGGCAGTGCGGCGTAGCGCCAGCGCATCGCCATCTGGCCGTTCGGCGTAGCGCCCACGCATCGCAATCGGCCGCCGAGCGGCGCCAGTCTTCCGGCGAGCATGGTTCATGCATTACGCTTCGAGGGTGATGGAAGTCCTGCAGCTCGACATGTCCGGCCGCCCGCAGGCCTGGATCTCGGCCAAGGAAGCGGCCGTGCTCTACGCCAGCGATGGCGTGGCGTGGACGCTGGGCGACGCGTTTCACGTGCTGCGCGGCGGCGTGCAGCGGCGCACCGGGCTGCAGTCGCGCATCGAGGTGCACCCGATCGTCGCCGTGCGCGGCGCCGTGCCGAGCCGCGCCTGGCGGCGCACGCCGGCCCTCAGCAACCCGAAGCTGTTCGCCCGCGACCGGCAGGTCTGCGCCTACTGCGTCGGCCACTTCCATGTCGACGACCTGACGCGCGAGCACATCGTGCCGACCTCGCGCGGCGGCGGCGACACCTGGATGAACTGCATCACCGCCTGCCGTGCCTGCAACGGCCATAAAGGCAACCGCCTGCCCGAAGAAGCGCACATGTCCTTGCACTACATGCCCTACGTGCCGAGCCTGCACGAGGACATGATCCTGCGCGGCCGGCGCATCCTCGCCGACCAGATGGAGTTCCTGCTCGCCAGCGTGCCGCGCAACAGCCGCCTGCACGGTTGAGCGACCGGCATGCGCCGCGCGGTGCCTGCCGCCACCGCTGCGCGAACGGATTCACGGTTCTTTGCGTGGCCTTTGCTACGGACGGCAACAACCGCGCCGGGCTTGTGGTCAACTGAGGTGCTTCCACATTCGTTGCGGATGAACCTCCAGGAGAAGACCATGAAACACGTCCTGTCCGCCTTCGCCGCCGTCGCCCTCGCCGCCTGCGCCACCGCCAGCCCCGACGTCATCCGTCCGTACGAAGCGCAGCGCATGTCGCAGGTCTACGACGCGACCGTGCTCTCGGTGCGGCCGGTCACCATCGACGGCAGCCAGAGCGGCATCGGCAGCACCGCCGGCGCCGTCGCCGGGGGGGTCGCCGGCTCGACAATCGGCGGCCATCGCGACTCGATCGTCGGCGCGGTGCTCGGCGCCGTCGTCGGCGGCGTCGTCGGCAACGCCGTCGAGCGCGGCGCGACGCGCCAGGACGCAGTCGAGATCCTGGTGCAACTGCGCAATGGCGAGCGACGCGCCGTGGTCCAGGCCAACGGCAACGAAGGCTGGGCGGTCGGCGAGCCGGTCGTCCTCGTCACCACCGCGGGCCGCACGCGCGTCTCGCGCGCGCCGCAGGCCTATCCGACCCCGGCGGCCTATCCCGCGCCGCAACCGGCGCCGGCCTACCCGCCCTCGGGTCCGGTGCCGCCGCGCAGCTAGTGGCCGAGGGCCGTAGCGAGCGTCGCGACCAGCGTACGGCGCAGCTTCGGCCAGGCCGGCCCGCCGACCTCGACGTAGCGCTGGTTCACCTCGAGTTCGACACCCACATAGCGATCGGCCCGATGCTGGCGCCTGAGCGCCTGCGCCACGCCGTCGCTTTTGCCGATGTAGGGATAGTTGCGGCGCAAGCGCAAGGACGGATCGGCCGCCTTCAGCGCTGCCAGCCAGGCATTGCACAACGTCACCTCGCCCGGACGTCCCGGGTCGTAGAGCAGGCCGATGTCGGCGGTGCGCACATGGCCGTTCAGCTCCGGCGTGAAGCTGTGCGAAGCGATATGGACGATGCGGTCGCCCGTCGCCGTGAGCTCGGCCACGGCCGCATCGACCCGCCTGCGATGCGGGTGGTAGTAGACGTCGAGGATCGCGCGTCGCTCGGCCCGGCTCAGGTGATGCGTCGGCTCCGAATGCAGCGACGGCGTGCCGACCGAGCGGTTCAGGTCGACGAGGAGCCGCGTCGTCTCCTCGAAGTAGAGCGGCGCCGCGAAGCGCGTGGCCATCTCACGCGCCAGCAGCAGTGCGCCCGGGTCCCAGCCGCGATGCGTTGGCAGCAGGTGCTCATGGCCGGCGAAGAGGTGCCGGTACGGCTTCGGCACGACGTTGCCGGCGTGCTCGCAGGTGATGAAGATGCGGTCGCGCATGGCCGGGCAGCATAGCCGCAGCGCCGGTGCTGTCGAGCCCGATTCGGCTAGAGCACCGTCCGCTTGAGATCGGGGAAAACCTTGCCGATCTTGCCGAGCAGGTAGTCGCCGTAGGTGCCTTCGAAGTCGTGCACGCTGGCGCCGTCCCAGCGCGTCGCGTGGTCATCGGTCGCGGCGCTGCGGATCGGCGCGATGCGGGCATCGACGTCGGGGTCGAAGAAGAGCGGGAACGACAGGCGATCGCGGCCGCTCGTGTTGAGCCGGACCCGATGCGGCGTGCTCTTGTAGAGACCGCCGGTCATGCGGTCGAGCATGTCGCCGATGTTGCAGACGAAGGACTCCGGTACCGGCGGCGCCTCGATCCAGCCCTCGCTCGTGCGCACCTGCAAGCCGCCGACGCTGTCTTGCCGCAGCAGCGTCAACAGGCCGTAGTCGGTGTGCTCGCCGACGCCGTCGCGCACGTCGAGCCCTTCGGGGATCGGCCGGCTTGGATACAGGAAGATGCGAAACAGGATCAGCGGATCGGCGGTGTAGCGCGCTGCGAAATAGTCGCCCGGCAGCTCGAGCGAACGGGCGATGCCGGCCATGACGCGATGGCCGAGCGCGGTGACCGCGGCCATCCAGGCGAGGAGGGTCTGTCGGAATCCGGGCAGCACGTCGTCACCCGGAATCAGGTTCCTGCCGTGCAATGGCAGGCCGGCGGCAACGCGCGGATGCGCCTCGTCGAGCTCGCTGCCGAGATAGAGGCCCTCCTTCCAGTCCGGGCGGCCCGAGGTCAGCTCGCCGCCGAGCGGAAACCAGCCGCGCCAGGCGCGGCCGCCGAGCGGCATGGCCCAGCGTGCCTTGGTCGCTTCGGGCAATGCGAAGAAGCGACGACTCGAGGCTTCGAGGCGAAGGCCGAGCGACTCGTCGATGCCGTGCCCGACGACGTAGAAGAAGCCGTGCGCCCGACACGCTTCGCCGATACCGCGCGCGACTTCGCCGGGCGTGGCGCGCAGGTCGATCAGGGGCAAGTGGTCCATCGTCAGCGCCGATCGTAGATCGCTCCTATGCTGCGCGCTCCTTCCTCCGGGCGCCCGCCATGATCGACCTGCATTACTGGACCACGCCGAACGGCCACAAGATCACGATCTTTCTCGAGGAGACCGGCCTGCCCTACCGCGTGCTGCCGGTCGACATCGGCAAGGGCGACCAGTTCCAGCCCGAGTTCCTGAAGATCGCGCCGAACAACCGCATCCCGGCCATCGTCGACCATGCGCCGGCCGACGGCGGCGCGCCGCTCGGCGTATTCGAGTCGGGCGCGATCCTGCTCTACCTCGCCGACAAGACGCGCGCCCTCATCGCGCAGGACCTGCGCGGCCGCACCGAAACGCTCGAGTAGCTGTTCTGGCAGATGGCAGGGCTCGGCCCGATGGCCGGCCAGAACGGCCACTTCAACCATGCCGCGCCGGAGAAGCTTCCCTACGCCGTCGACCGCTACGAGCGCGAGACGGCGCGGCTTTTCGCGGTGCTGGACAAGCGCCTCGCCGAGCGCGACTTCGTCGCCGGCGCCGGGCGCGGCGACTACTCGATCGCCGACATCGCCAGCTATCCGTGGACCGTCAACTACGTTCGGTTGAAGCAGAACATCGACGACTTTCCGAACCTGAAGCGCTGGCAGGAGGCGATCAAGGCGCGGCCGGCGACACAGCGCGCCTACGCGCTCGTGCAGCAGATCAATCCACCCAAGCCCGATGCGCCGATGACCGACGAGCAGCGACGCCTGCTCTACGGTCAAAGCGCGGCGACGATCCGCCGCTAGGGCGAGCTTGCGCCGACCCGTTCCCCCTACAGACCGACCGCGGCAAGCATGCTTGCGAACAGCGGCGCCGGCACGAACCCGATCACGCGCGCCTCCTGACGCTCGCGTCCCTGCGGATCGAAGACCAGGATGCCGGGCGGACCGAACAATCCGAAGCGCTTTAGCAAGGCTTTGTCGTCGGCCGAGTTGGCGGTGACGTCGGCTTGCAGCAGCAAGGCATTGGACATGCGCATGCGAACGTCGGCGTCGCTGAAGGTCAGGTGCTCCATCTCCTTGCACGAGACGCACCAGTCGGCGTAGAAGTCGAGCAGCACCGGGCGGCCGGCTGAACGCAGCGCCGCATCGAGCTCGGCCACGCTGCGGATGCGACGGAACGCGGCGCCGTTGCCGGCGACGAGGCTCGGCGACCCGCCGACGCGCACCAGATGACGCAAGGGCTGCAGCGGGTTGTCACCGCCCGAGAGCGCACCCACCACCTGCGTCGTGCCCAGCACCGCCAGCACCAGCGCGAGGCCCTTGGCCAGACGCTGCCGCCCCGTCGCCGGTTCGGCGAGCCGGTCGAACAGCTTCATGTAGACGGCGCCGACGAGCAGCCCGGTGCCGATGACGATCATGAGCGCCCACCCCGGCAACAGCGGCGAGACGATCCAGAGTGCGACGGCCAGCAGCAGCACGCCGAAGAAGGTCTTGACGCCCTCCATCCAGGCGCCGGCGCGCGGCAGCAGCGACCCTGCGGAGACGCCGACGAGCAGCAGCGGCACGCTCATGCCCATGGCCAGGCTGAACAGCGCAAGGCCACCGATGACGACATCGCGGGTCTGGCTGATGAAGACCAGCGCACCGGCCAGCGGCGCGGCGACGCAGGGGCCGACGATCAGCGCCGAGAGGCCGCCCATCGCGAACACGCCGACGAAGCGGCCGCCCGGCAGGCGAACCGAGGCTTCGCCGAGGCGCTCCTGCACGAAGGCCGGCATCTGCAAGGTGAACACGCCGAACATGGAAAGCGACAAGGTCGCCAGCATCAGCGCGAACGCACCGAGCACCCAGGGGTTCTGCAGCGCTGCGGCGAGACCTTCGCCAAGCAGCCCGGCGACGACGCCGAACGCCGTGTAGACGAGCGCCATGCCGAACGCATAGGCCAGTGCCAGCGTGAAGCCGCGCGTGCGCGACACCGGCGCGCCCTGGCCGACGATGATCGACGACAGGATCGGCACCATCGGCAGCACGCAGGGCGTGAAGGCGAGCAGCAGCCCGGCGACCAGGAAGACGCCGGCGATCGTCGCCAGGTTGCCCGACTTCAGCGCCGATTCGACGCGCGTCGTCTCGGAGAGCGGCGGCGATGGCGGTGCGGCGGAGGTCACCGTCGTGGCCGACGCCGGCGACACGGCGGCGACCGCCGCATCCTCGCCTTGCCAGGCCGCGCTGACGATCCGCCCCCCCGCCACGTGCGCGCTGACGAACGACGTCTGCGGCGAATAGCACAGCCCGCGGTCGGCGCAGCCCTGGTAGGCGATCCGAACCCGGAAGTCGGCATTCGCCTGCGCCAACGGCACGCGGATCGGCACGGCACCGCGCAGCACGACGACGTCCCTGCCGAAGGTCTTGTCGAACTCGACCCGGCCGGCAGGCAGATCGACCTTGCCGATCTGCGCCTGCGTTCCTTCGAGCTCGATGGCGATGCGATCGCGATAGAGGTGGTAGTCGGCCGCGACCTCGAACCGGACTTCGAGCGCGTTCGCGTCGAGCACGCGCGCACTGCCGACGAAGGCCTGCTCGGGCTCGAGGTAGGCGACCTCGGCGACAGCGGCCAGGCCGCTCGTCGCGGCGAAGGCGGCGAGCCACAGCGTGCGCAGGGTTCGCGCCCGGCGCATGACGTTCACAGGTCTCCTCCGCATTCGAAGCGATCGGTCTCGGGCAGGTCGTGATGAAAGCTGCGCAGCGCCGTGTCGACGCCGAGGTAGGTCGCACGCTGCGTGACCAGGAAGTCGAGCGCCTGCTCGCCCTTGAGCATGGCAATGGTGCTGAGCGCGCCGGCTGCGACGCAGGCCGGCGCCGTGACGCTGATCGAGGCCCACGCGCGCACCGGCCAGCCGGTGCGCGGATCGAGGATGTGGCAATAGCGCTGGCCATCGAGTTCGAAGTAGCGCTCGTAGTCGCCACTGCTGGCAAGCGCACCTTCGCTCATCTCGACGCCGGCGATCGTCTCCTGCTCGCGCCGCGGATGCTGGATGCCGAAGCGCCAGGGCAGGCCGTCGGCGCGAGGGCCGAGCACGCGGATGTCGCCGCCCAGATTGACGAAGCCGTGGCGCTGGCCGCAGGCCACGAGCACGGCCATCGCGCGGTCGGCGGCGTATTCCTTGCCGAAGCCGCCGAAGTCGAGCTCCATGCCTTTGCGCGGCAAGGCGATGCGCCGGTTCTTCCAGGTCACCTGCGACCAGCCGATCAACGGCAGCAGCGCCGCCAGGGCAACGCGGTCGGGCAGGCGTCCGGCGCGAAAGTCCCAGGCCCGGCGCAGCACGCCGGAAGTGATGTCGAACAGGCCGTCGCTCAGCGCATGAAGCTCGGCCGCGAAGTCGAGCAAGGCCGCGGTCTCGGCGTCGACCTCGATCGCGCCGATCCTTCCGGCGGCCGCGTTGATGCAGGAGACGATGCTGTCGCTGCGGTAGCGCGAGTATTTCCTTTCGATGCGCCGCACCTCGCCGATCGCCGCTCGCGCCGCCCTGGCGAGTCCGGGCTCGTCGGCGCCGTCGAGCCGGATCTCGCAGACGCTCGCCATCGCCTGGAAATCGAAGCCGAAGGAATCCATGTCCGCCGGTGTGTCGACGGATCGCGGCGCGGCGACCGATGGCTGCGAGCGCATCAGAACCGCTTGCTGACGCCAACCTGCAGAAAGGTGGCGTGAAACGGGTCGAGCCCGGGCGATCCGCTGCCACCCACGCGCCAGCTCGAGCGCTGCTCGTAGCGCTCGGCCTTCAGGTCGGTGGACCAGTCGGGGCCGAGCTGCACCGCCAGCTTCAGGCCGACCGCGATCGCGCCGAACGCCGAGAGCCGCTGGTCGGGCGAGATGTATTGCGGCGGGTTGGTGAAGTAGCCCGGCGGATAGGGCGCGCCGACGTTGGGGTCGTAGACCGGGTCGTAGTAGAACTTCGCGGCGCTTTGCGAGTAGTAGCGCGCCGACGGCGTCACGGTGAACATCGTGCCGACCGGCTGCACCCACTCGGCGCCCAGCGTGTGCGCGTTGATGCCGAAGGTGTCGTGATAGAAGCGATAGCTCGAGCGAAGCGTCGCGCCGATGTCGGTGAAGTGATGGTTCCAGCGCGCCAGCACGATGCCCTGGTCGCGTTTTCTCGGCCGGATGTCGGGCTCCTTGTACGGGTCCGAGAAATAGCCGCGGCCGGCGTTCGCGGTGACGTTGAGCTGCACCAGGTCGTTCGCCGTCAGCGCCTGCGTCACGCCGAGCAGGAGCTCGGTGGTGTGCTTTCTTTCGTGCAGGGTCGCGTCGTTGGTCGAGCTGATGCGGTCGGTCGAAAAGCCCACGCCGACGTTCCAGGTGCGATTGCTGTCGTCGCTGGAAAAGCCAGCGTCGAAGGAGACGGCGCTGCTCTGGTAGTCGTGTTCGCCCGAGTGGCTGAGGCCGAAGCCGTACGACGAGCGCTCGGCATAGCGCGTCACCTTGACGTCGCCGGCGATGCGCTCTTCCTTCATCTTCGAGGCGCCCGAGATCGCCGTGTGATAGCGCGGCGTCGCGCCCGAGACGCTGTCGGAAACGAGCGAGCCCTCGATCGCCCATTTCGGCGACAGCGGTGCCAGCACGTAGATCGACGGCGCCTTGACGTGGATGCGGTCGAGGCCGGGTTGCCCGTCGCGGTAGTCGAGGTACTTGGCAGCGACCTCGCCGTGCTCGGGCGCGTTGTCGGCATGGGCCAGCACGCCCGGCAGGGTGAGCGCCGCGGCGATGATCGCGCCGGCCTTGTCGCGCGCGTCAGTTGCAGCCACAGCCGCCTCCGCCCACGCCGTAGCCGCCCGAGGCGTTCTCCTTGCTGCCGTAGATGTGCTGCACGAAGCGCTGGTCGAGCGGATCGGCGCCCATCGTCATCTCCGGCTTGGCGAGCTTGCCCTTTTCCCAGGGCTGCGGCGGGTTGAATGCGCAGCCGGCGAGTCCGGCGGTGGCGACGAGGGCTGCGCACAAGGCACGACCGGAACGAGGCGAAAACGTCATGACGGAGGCCCTTCGCCTAGCGCGGCGCGAGCGCCTGGGCGATGCGCGCCTCGAGCTCCTTGCGGTCTTCCTCGCGAAAGCCCTTGTGCGCGGCAAGCACCCTGCCGTCGCGGTCGATCAGCACCGACGACGGCATCGACTTGATCTCGAAGCGGCGCGCGCTCTCGCCCCTGGCGTCGAAGGCGAGCGTGAAGCGCGCCGGCGTATCGGCGAGAAAGCGGTCGGCGTCCTCGCGCTTGGCGTCGAGGTTGACGCCGACGATCTCGAGGCCCTGCGCCCGGTAGCGGCTCTGCAGATCGTTCATGAACGGAAACGACTGCTTGCACGGCCCGCACCACGAGGCCCAGAAGTCGACGTACACGACCTTGCCCTTCAGCTTGGCGAGCGTCACGGCATCGGCCAGGCCCGGCAGGTTCAGGTCCGGCGCGGCGGCCCCGGCATCGAGCGCGAAGGCCGGCGCCGTCGCGAATGCCACAGCGCACAGGGCGAGGCGGAAGCGGGAAGAAAGTCGTGTCGTCATGGTCGTCTCTTCGAAGCGTGGGAAAAAGGAAAGGGCGCGATCGGCCGCACCGCGCCACGGCCGCGCCACCGCTGCACGGCAAGCGCGAGCAGCACGAGCAACCACAGCGTCGGGTCGGTCCCATCGCCGCGCGCGATCGAGCAGCCGCCGGCGCCGACGTTGCTCATCGCCGGAACGTCGGCAGCGGCCGGCGTGCGCACCGCCTGGATCGCCACCTGGGTCGGCACAGCAGCCGCGCTGGTGTCGATTTCGACGCTGCCGCTCTCGCTGCCCGGTGCGGTGCTCGACCAGCCGACCACCGACGCGCAGCTCTGGCCGGGCATGAGATCGAACGGCGCGGCGGGGCAGCCGCCAGTGTCCGCGGCGGCGAGCGTGAAGGGGCCCGCGGCGATGCGCATCGCCGTCACGCGCAGCACCGCGCTGCCCGTACTTTCGAGCGTGAGCGTCTGCACCGCGCCGGTCGTCGCATCGGCCGACACGTTGAAGTTGAGCGTGCCAGGCAGGATGTTGAGCGCCGGCTGGGCCAGGGCCGTGCCGTTGCCGGCGAGCGCCACCTCGGCTGGATTGCTGCCGTTGGAGACGACCTGCAGCGTCGCGCTGCGCGCGCCGACTGCCGCCGGCTGGAAGGCGAGCACCAGCGTGCACGAGGCGCCCTGCGCGAGCGGTGCGCTCGTCGTGCAGGTGCCCGCGCCGCCGAGCGAGAAGTCGGCCGCCTGCGCGCCGACCAGCCGCAACTGCTGCAGCGTCACCGAGCCCGGGCCGATGTTCACCATCGTCAGCGAGCGCGAGGCCGGCGTCGCGCCCACGCCGACGTCGCCGAAGGCGAGCGAAGCGATAGCCGGAGACCAGGCCAGCACGGGCGACGCGGCCACGCCGACGCCGCTCAGCGTCGCGGCGTGCGGCGAGCCGACGGCGTTCGACGTCACGCTCAGGGTTCCGGCGACAGTGCCGAGCGCGGCCGGCGAGAAGGTCACCGACAGCGCGCAGCTGGCGCCGGCCGCGAGGCTCGCGCCGCAGTTGTGGCTGACGGCAAAGCCGCCCGTCGCGTTGACCGCCGAGATGGCGAGAGCGCCAGTGCCGCCGTTGCTAAGCGTGACGACGCGCGCGGTGGAGGTCGTGCCGGTCGCCTGGTTGCCGAAGTCGAGCGATCCCGGTGCCAGCGCGACCGCCGGCGCCGCCGCGGCCGCACCGCTGCCGCTCAGGCTGAGCACAGCACTGCCGTTGCTGGCGTTCGACGCCAGCGTCAGGGTGGCGCTGCGCGTGCCCAGGGCGCCCGGCCTGAAGCTGAAGCTCACGCTGCAACTCGCGCCCGGGGCCAGGGTCGCGCCGGCGGCGCAGCTGCCGCCCTGCGTGAAGTCGCTCGCCGCGCCGCCCGTGAGCGTCAGGCTGGCGAAGACGAGCGCCGCCGAGCCGCTGTTGCTGACCGTCACGGTCTGACTGGCGCTCGTGCTGCCGACGGTTTGCGCGGCAAAGCTCAGCGCCGACGCGTTGAGCGAGATGGCCGCTTGCGGCGTCGCCGTACCCGTGCCGTTGAGGGTGACGCTCGACGCAGCGCCCGCGTTGTGCGTGATCACCAGACTCGCGGCGCGGGCCCCTGGCGCTGTCGGCGCGAAGGCCAGCTTGACGATGCACGATCCGTTCGCCGCCACGCTGCCGCCGGCGGCGCAGGTCGAGCCCGCGGCAACCTGGAACTCCGCCGCCTGCGCGCCGGCGATGGCGAGCGCCGAGACGACGAGCGGCGCGTGGCCGGTATTGCTGACCGTGACCGTCTGCGCTGCCGACGTCGTGCCGACCGTCTGGCCGAAGGAAAGCGTCGTCGGCGAGACGCCGATCGCCGGGCTCAGCGCTACGCCGGTGCCGGTCAGGCTCGATGTGCTCTGGCCGCCGCTCGCGTTGTGCGTGACGACGAGGCTGGCGCTGCGCGCGCCGGCCACGGCCGGTGCGAAGACGAGGTTGACCGTGCAACCGGCGCCGACGGCGAGCGACGCGCCGTTGGCACAGGAGCCGCCGGCGACGCTGAACTCGCTGCTGCCCGTCGCGATCGTGCCGATCAGCAGCGGCGCGCTGCCGCTGTTCGACAGCGTCGCCGTCTGTGCCGTGCTCGTCGTGCCGACGTTGACGCTGCCGAAGACCAGCGAGGTGGTGAACGAGGCCGCCGGCGCCGCCGCCGCGGTGGCGTTGCCGCTGAGCCCGACCACGCCCGGGCTGCCGGCGGCGTCGTGGGCGATCGTCAGGGTGCCGCTGCGCGCGCCGACGGCCCCGGCCGACGGCCGAAAGGCGACCGAGACGGTGCAGCTCGAGCCCGCCGGCACGCTGCCGCCAGCGCTGCAGGTGCCGCCCGCGACGACGAAGTCGGCAGCGTTGCCGAGCGTGATCGAGGCCAGCGTCAGCGTCGCCGTTCCGGTGTTGCTCACGGTCACGTTCTGCGCCGCGCTGGTCGCGCCGATCGCCGTCGCGGCGAGCGTGACCGAGCCTGGCGCAATGGCGGCGACCGGCGCGGCCGCAGCACCGCCGCCGGTGCCGCTCAAGGCGATCGGGATCGGCGTCAGCGTGTTGGTGTGCGAAAGCGTGACCGAGCCGCTGCGCGCGCCGCCTGCGCTCGGCGTGAAGACGACGAGGACGGTGCAGCTCGTGCCGGTGGCGACGGTCGTGCCGCAGCTGCCGCCCGAGCGGGCGAAGTCGCCCGTCGTCGCCACCGCGAGGGCGCTGATCGCATTGCCGCCTTTCAGGCTGGCGTAGACGGTGACGGTCTGCGCGGCACTGCTCGTGCCCACGGCGGTGCTGGGGAAGCTCAGCGAGGTCGGCGTGTTGCCGAGGTAAGCGGCGATGTCGGCGATCGCCATGCCGCCGCTCGGGAATGCCGAGCGCAGCGAGTTCATGTCGCCGACGTTGCCGATCGCCGAATCGGTCACGGCGCGTGCATTGCGACCGTTGTAGATCTTGCTGGCATTGCTGGTCAGCGGCGATGCGCCATGGCAGCTCTTGCAGTTCGCGGCGAACAAGGCGGCGCCGTTGCCCGGGCTGTCGGCCCGCGCCATCGACGACGCGGCCAGGCCGAGCGCGAGGACGGCGAGCAGGCGTGCCGTGCTGCCGGCCCCGGAGGTGCGCATGGCGTTCAGGCGGCGATCCATGCGATCCAGACGCCGTTGAACAGCGCGTGCAGGGCGATGCACGGGACGAGGCGCCGCTGCTTCTGATAGAGCCAGCCGATCGCCAAAGCCGGCCACAAGGTCGCGGCCGCGGCGATGTCGCCGCGTGCCGCGACGTGCGCAGCGGCGAAAGCGATCGCGGTGACGACATTGACCAGCACCGTTGCGAACCCGCCCTTGTCGTGCCAGCGGTGCAGCAAGGCGTCGTGAAGGCCGGCGCGAAACACGACCTCCTCGGCGATCGGCGCGACCACGAGCAAGGCCACCCGGTGGAAGGTCGCCGCGCCGGGCACCGTCGCCAGTGCGAGCGTGCCGGCCAGCGCCAACAGCAGGCCGGGCCTTGCCGGCGCCGGCCGGTGCACGGCAAGCTCGGCGCAGAGAGAAAGGGGGTGGCAGCGATCCATGCGATCTGTAATATGGAAAATATTCCCAGATTGCGCCAGGACCCATGTCTCAGGTGTTACCAGCCGTTTTTCGTGCCGCATGCGCCCGGCGGCTGCGCAGAATGTCCGACCTGTCCGCGGCCGCCCCAGGCGCCCGATCGCCCTGACCCCATGAAGCGCTCTGCGCCCGAGAACCGCCCCGGCCTGCCGCCGGGTCATGCCCAGCCGACGCCGCAGCACGCCGCGCTCGCGCTGCGCGAGGCAACCGCGCTGATGGCGCCGATCGCCCTGTGGCTGCTGCGAAACGGCGTCTCGTATCCGGCATTCGCCGAGCAGCTGAAATCGGTGTTCGTCGCCGCCGCGCGCGGCGAGCTGGAGCGAGGCGCGGCCGGCGTGTCGCAGTCCTCGCTGAGCCTGCTTTCCGGCGTGCACCGCAAGGACGTGCGCGAGCTGAGCGACGCCACCGTCGTGCCGCGCACGCCGCCGCGACCACCGCTGTCGTCGCAGGTCTTCACGCACTGGCTCACCGACCCGCGCTATCGGCCGCGCGGCGGCAAGCCGCGCTCGCTGCCGCGGGCCGGGTCGGGGCGCAGCTTCGAGTCGCTCTGCCGCGAGTTGTCGAACGACGTGCACCCGCGTGCCGTGCTCGACGAGCTGCTCAGGCTCGGCCAGGTCGCGCTCGACGGCGAGCGCGTCGTCATGCTGACCGAGTCCTTCGTGCCGTCGCCGCGTCTCGACGAGATGACGGCGCTCTTCTCGGCGAACGCGTCGGACCACATCGCCGCCGCCGTCAGCAACCTCAGCTCGGATGCGCCCCGCTTTCTCGAGCAAAGCATCTACGCCGACGGCATGACGCCCGAGTCGATCGACCTTCTGCACGCCGCGGCGCGCCAGGCCTGGGCGCAGGCCTTCGAGGCGGTCGTGACGCGCGCCCGCGAGCGCGTCGATCACGACAGCGCCGGCGACGGCAACCGGCGCATGCGCTTCGGCGTCTATTTCTTCAGCGAGCCGGTTCCCGAAGTGGCCGCGCCGGCGCCGCTGCCATCGAAACGCAAACGTCCGAAACGAACTCCGCCATGAAACGACTCCCAGCTTCACGAATGCGCGCCGTCGCCTTGTGCACCCTGCTCGCGTCGGCCGCTCTCGCCGGTTGCGGCGGCGGCGGCGCGGTCGGCTCCGGTGGCACCGGCAACGGCAACACCGGCGTCGCCATCGGCACGGTCAACGGCTTCGGCAGCGTCATCGTCGACGGCGTCGCCTACGACGACCGCAACGCGCCGGTCGTCAGCGAAGTCGCGCCCGGCGTGGATGCGATCTCGCAGGTCCTGCTCGGCGACCGCGTCTCGGTCGACTATTCGACCGCCGGCGTGGCGAGCCTGGTTCGCGTCGACACGGCGCTGTCCGGGCCGGCCGCGACCGGTGTCTCGGCCGGGCGCTTTTCGATGCTCGGCCAGACCGTCACCGTCAACACCGGCGCCGGGTCGGGGCCGACCACGCAGTTCGGCGGCGGCTATCTGCAGGCTGCCGATCTGCAGGCCGGCGACGCGGTCGACGTGCATGGCCTGCTCGTCGCACAAGGCGGCTCGTACGTCGTCCAGGCAACCCGCATCGACAAGCTCGCCGCGCCGCCGGCCTATCTCCGGGTGAGCGGTCTGGTCAGCGCCCTGGCCAACGGCGCGCCACCGGGATTCGCCCTCGCCGGGCTTACCGTCGACAGCACCGGCGCGACGCTCCTGCCGTCAGGAACGGTGCTGGCCAACGGTCGGGCGGTAACCGTGCTCGCCTTGCCGGCGACACTGTCGAACGCCAGCGGCGGCACGCCGCGCCTGCAGGCGACGCAGATCCGCGTTTTCGCGCTGCAAGGCGGCGGTCTCGACGACTTCGTCAGCGGCACCGTCTCGCAGCTCGACACGCAGGCGCACACGCTCGTGCTCGGCGCGCTGAAGGTGAACGACGCGACGGCCATCGTCACGCCGACCGGCACGCCGCTGGCCAACGGGCAATACGTCCAGGTGCGCGGCATGGTCGGCAGCGACGGCACGCTGAACGCGGTGAGCATCTCGATCCGCGATGCCGAATCGGACAACGAGGCCGAGCTGCACGGCAACATCAGCGCCTTCGACGCCGTGGCGAATCGATTCACGGTGCGAGGCGTAGCGGTCGATGCGAGCACCGCCTCGCTGCAAGGATGCCCGGCGACCGGCCTCGCCGACGGGATCTACGTCGAGGTGCACGGCTCGCTGGCCCCGGCCGGCGTCGTCGCCCAGACCATCCAGTGCGAGAACGAGCCTGCCGGCGGCACGGTCGAGCGCCAGGGTGTCGCGAGCGGCGTCGATCTCGCGGCGATGCAGTTCACGCTGACGACGCAGCGCGGCGGCGTGCAGACGGTGGCGTGGACGGCGACGACCTTCTTCGGCGGCGGCACGGCGCAGACGATGGCCGGCAAGTCGGTCGAGGTTCAGGGCTCGCTGGTCGCCGGCGTGCTCGTCGCGACGCAGATCCAGATCGACGACTGATCAGCCGGCTTGCAGCCCCGCGGCGAGCACGCCGGCGATGCAGATCGCCTCGTCCTCGTCGCCGGTGCCGCCCGAGGCGCCGACCGCGCCGAGCACCGTACCCTCGCCGTCCTTGATCAACACGGCGCCGGTCTGCGGCAGGAACCGGCCGTGCGCGGTGGCGGCCAGGGCGACGAAGAAGTTCGGGTTGTCCTTGGCGCGCTGCGCGAGCGTGCGGCTCGATGCGTCCATGCCGACCGCGGCCCACGCCTTGCCGCTAGCCACGTCGACGCGGAACATGCTCGCGCCGTCTTCGCGCTGCGCCGCCTTGAGATGACCGGAGGCGTCGAGGACGACGACGGCCATCGGCTTGTAGCCGGCCTGATGCGACGCATCGAGCGCGCCGGCGAGGATGCGGTTGGCCTGGGCCAGGGTCAGCGTCGTCATGTCTCTCCTACATCGGCGGTGTGAAGCCGTCGCGGCCGACTGCGGCACGCAGGGCGGTCGGCTTGCCATCGCGCGTCTGCGCCGTCACCAGCACTTTCGCGCCGGGCACGATCAGGCTCCTGTCGCCGGGCCTCAGGGTGACGACCGGAATGCCTTCGGGAACGACGACGGTCTTCTCGCCGTCCTTGTAGCGCAGCTTCAGTGTGCGGCCAGAGGCACCGACGACCACCTCTGCGACGGTCGCGTTGGTCATCGTGCTGCCGGGCTGCAGGTCCCAGGGGCCGTGCCCTTCGGCAGTGCCACGCGCGGCCTCCGGGAAGAGCAGCACTTCGAGCGCACGCAGGTTGCCTTGCGCGTCGGTCATCGCGGCGGTGCCGATGAAGCTGCCCGTCTCGATCGACGAGAGCGCGATCGGCAGCACCTCGCTGACGCTGAAGTTGTCGGCCAGCACCAGTCGGATCACCTCGCCGCTGCGCTCCTTGACGACCAGCGTGCTGCCGTCGAAGGACTCGACGCTGCCGCGCAGGCGCTGCGGCGGCGACGCCGCAGGTGCCTGCGCGAACGCGGCGGCGCAGGCGAGCGACAGCAAGGCAGAAACGAGCGCTTTCATCATGACCAGGACTCCACGGACGCTGCCTCGCGAGCTGTCGCGAGGGACGCGCCTCGATTCTGCGCCGAGTCGCGCCCGGCCGCCGTCCACGCCAGCTCGGGTGACGGGGACTAGCGAGGCACGACATGGCCCGGCCGGCAAGTGACAATCGCCCACTCCTTCGAGTTGCGTCCTCCTTGCACGACATGGCCTGGCCATCGCTCTTCTCCCGTCCGCCCAGTCATGCCAGCCTGACCAGGCGCTTGCAAAAGCTCGATCGCGTCTTCAAGATCGGCGCGCTCAGGGCGGCCCGGCTCGGCCCGCACGAAGTGATCTCCTACTACGAGGAATGCTCGCCGGCCTACCGCAAGCATCACTCGTCGGAGGGCGCGATGCACCTCGCCCTCAGCCAGGGCAGCCGCTTTCATCCGCAAGGCTTTCGCGGTCAGCTGGAGCGCATCGCCGGCGCCTGGGCGTCCGAGGCGCCGCGGGGCGTGCTCGAGCTCGGCTTCGGCCAGGGCTTCAATCTGGCCCACCTCGCCGGCATGTACCCGGATGTGCAGTTCGCGGGCATCGACCTCACCCCGGCCCATCACGCGCTCGCGACGCAGCGTTTCGAGCGCGCCGGGCTGAAGAACGTCGCGGTCACGCAAGGCAACTTCCAGCAGCTGCCCTATGCCGACGCCAACTTCGACCAGGTGTTCGCGATCGAAGCGTTCTGCTACGCCAGCGACATGCGGCAGGCCTTTGCCGAGATCGCGCGCGTGCTGCGTCCGGGCGGGACCTGCACCCTTTTCGACGGCTACCTGCTGCGCCGCCCGAAATCGTTCTCGCCCGACGAGGCACTCGCCGCCGAGCTGGTGGCGCGCGGCGTGGCGCTCGAGAGTTTTCAGGTCGTCGACGACGTGCTCGCCGAAGCGGGCCGCGCCGGGCTGCAGGATCGGGGCGTCACCTCCTTCGACGCCGAGATCATGCCCAACCTGCGCAGGCTCGAGCGGCTGACCGGCGCGGTGATCCGGTTTCCCTGGCTGGGGCGGCGCGCCCTGGCGCGGCGCTCGCCGATGCGCGGCCGCAACGTGCTGACCGGCTACCTGATGCACTCGACGGTCTCGCTCGGGCTGACGGTGTATCGCGAAATCGTCCTGCGCAAGCCGGCCTGAGTCGTGGCCACGGTCGCGCAGCGACGAAAGCGGTGACGCGACGGACTGCGAACGGTCCCAACTACGCCAGCCCGGCCCCGGCTATGCCTGGGAATACCATCCCCGCTACGGCTGGGGTTGGCGTCACCCGCAGCCGGGCGAGCATTCGGGTACGAGAAGCCGAAGGTCCGCCGCTACCGTTGTCGTTCCGCCAAACCTGCCGGTGTCGATACGACAACGAGACAATTGTTTCGCGAGGGCTGGATATAGTGATGCACCGAATCTCATTTTGACGAGAGGTGCACACATGAAGTTTGCTGTGACCTTGCCGACGGTCGTGTTCGGCGCCGCCATAGCCGCACTGACCTCCGGTTGCGCCGGCTTTGACGAGAACACGACCGAAGTCAAAGCGCCGCGCGAATACCGCACAGGCACCAACATCCCGGTCAAAGACTCTGCGCCCCCTGCCACGCCCGAAGAGCGCGAACGCACCCTGGAGGCGATCCGTGCCATGCAGCGAACCAACCCCTCGGGCGCGCCGAAGCCCTAGGAATCAATCGGCCTGACACCGGCACCAGACTGGCACCGCTGGCGACATCGTTCCGGCTATGCCAGCGCTTGCTCACAGCCTCCGGCCTTGCGCTGATTGGTAGGCCGTGTTGGGATCGAACCAACGACCAAAGGATTATGAGTCGTTTTAGGCTTCGTCCATGGAAGTCTCTGGCAATCCTTTGGGTGGCTTGTAACCCGCATAAACACTGGGTTCCTGGTTTCAGTCGGTCCACAGTGGTCTACAGTTGTCTCTCTACAGCCACCCCGCTATGGCGACCTGTATGGCGACCAGTTTCAGTGGTGATAAACAGTCCCTTGGTCGAACGGACGCCCGTCCGCTGACCGACCTCGCGATCAAGAACCTCAAGGCGGGCGAGAGCCGGACCGACGGCGCTCTGCCGGTTGGCAATGGGCGGCTCGTCGTATCTTGCACGAAGGCCCGCGGCCAGCTCAGACGTGTGTGGACCTTCCGCTACCGCAAGGAGGCCCTGCGCGGGGAGTTGAAGATCGGCGAGCATCCGGCCCTGTCGCTCGAACATGCGCGAAACGAGGCACGCACCCTGCTCGAACTTGTGCGGCTGGGCAACGATCCAAAGGTTGCCCGGATCGAATCGCGTCTTGCAAACATCGAGGCCACCCGGCAGATCGTTGCGCTTGGCAGCTTCGGCGCGATGCTCGATGCGTACGTCGCCTATCTCGTGCGGTCGGGCAAGGAGTCGGCGCACGATGTGGCGGCGATCTTCAAGCGGCACGTCAGCGACCCATGGCCGGATCTGGTCAAGCTGCCGGCGAACAGGATTGCACCGGAGACTGTCCGGGACATCTTGGCGCGGCTCGTCCGAAAGGGTATCGGTCGGCAGACAAACGTCCTGCGTTCTTACCTCCAGGCCGCCTTCACCCACGGCGCGCATTCCGATCTCGATCCGCGCCGAGCTGCAGTGGACTCGGCCGTCTTCAAGCTAACAGGCAACCCGGTCGCCCTGCTACCGCGCATTCAGGAGTTCGAGTCAACCCGCGACCGTATCCTCAGTGACGACGAGTTCAGACACCTCTGGGCGAAGCTGGGCGATATCCGGTTGGAAATGGCCCACACGATTCGGTGCGAGGTGTTGCTGGGGGGCCAGCGCTTCCTCCAACTGTTGCGCGCGACGTGGGCTGACTACGACACCAAGGCTCGCGTGCTACGGCTGGCCGATCCGAAGGGCAAACGCACCACGGCCATCCCTCACGTGCTGCCGGTCTCGAAACGAGTCGCTGCGCTGCTCGACGCGCTGAGAGCGCTCAACGGCGACGGCGAGTACATCTTCTCGACGACGGGCGGCATCAAGCCCATCCACCACACCAGTTTGCCGCCGGTGTTTGCGGCCATCGGCAAGACGGTGCCCGCCAAGAAGCGAGCCGGCGTCGACCCGTTTCAGGGTCGGGACATTCGCAGAAGCGTCGAGACGCGGCTGCAGGCGCTGGGCGTGTCGCGGGAGATCAGAGCGCAGCTTCTTTCACACGGACGAACGACCGGCGTGCAGCAGAAGCACTATGAGCGCCATGACTACTTGATCGAGAAGGCCCGGGCACTCGACCAGCTCGAAGGGCAACTGTTCGGCATCATCGAATCCAAGCAAGCCCGCGTGAGCTGACAGGTTCCAACGCGGTGGCCCCGAACCTGCTACCCGTCGCCGACGGCCGGTCCAGCATAGCCAGCCGAGGAGCTGACGTTCGCCACGGGCAATTCCCGGCCATGAAGAAACGCTCAGCGGAATGGCTTCGAACGTCTGAACCTACCGCAATGCCGACCGTAGAGTCGGAGCGCCGAACGCTCGCGATGTGAGCACAGTGAACGATCGGGCGCGAGGCCCGCGCGTCGCGGATCGGCCATGAATCGACATACAAAGCGGCCGCGGGAAAGCGGTCGATCCTTAGTCGCCGCGATTCGGTTCGGGCTCGTGAAGCAACAATCACACAATTCGCTGCAGGCGTGGTTGTGCAGGCACGCTAGGTGTCCACAGGCATGGCGGTCGGCGCGCGCCCCCTTTACCCCATGAGCACAGCGAGCACAGGGGAGCACAACGAGTACAGGGAGCACGGTGAGCACCGCGATTTCTGCGAAACCCGCAGGCCTGCTGGCTTAGCAGCGCACGCGTAGCGGCAATCCGGTTGACTCACAATCTCAGTTGTGAGACGGATGATGAATCCGGAGATGGACTTGTGGAACTCCAGCCGACGCGCAAACGGGTTGCGAGAACGTAAGTTATTGATTTATATGAAGTTTCAGGCAAAGTAATGGTGCCTGCACGCACCGCTGGCGGCAGGCCTCCAAAACCGCCACCAGCCAGCCTCCAAACCTGACGTGTGCGTCGTGCGTCCGGGGCGACTTGGCCCCGGACGCGGGCACCTTGTGAACGAAAGAGAGCGTCGAAGATGGTCGTCAAGAAGCAAACAGTACCTGCGAAGGCAGCGCCCCCGGCGAAGGCGGCAAAAGGCCGGGTGTTGCTCCGCAAGCCCTTGGTCAAGGCTGGCCCCGCGCCGAAGTCGCGTGCCGAGGTGATGGCCGGGTTCACTGCGCTCAACGAAAGGCAGGCACGGGCGCGTCGCAACGGCGCGACCGAGAGCAACCTCAAGATGCGCGCGCATCTCTGGCCGGACCTCGACGAGAAGCGCCTGTGGCTGCGCACGGACAAGACTCGCAAGGGCTTCACGACGATGCCGCGCACGATGGCCCTGATCATCAACCTGATCGACGACATCTCAAAGCAGGCGACCGGCGGCAAGGCTGTGCCTGCCGGACGCACCTATCTTGTCCTGTGGTGCCGTGTCTTCGACGAAGGGTTCGTCAAAATCGACAACGAGGCTGTCGCGGCTCTTGAAGCCGGATACGCGGGCGAGCGCAACGTTACGACGTGGCGGCAGCACCTGGCCGTGCTGCGGGACCTGGGCTTCATTGACTGCAAGGACGGCCCTGCCGGGCCGTACCAGTACATCCTGCTCTTCAACCCGTATCAGGTGATCAAAGCGCTGAACGCCAAGGGAATGATTCAGCAGGGTACCTACACAGCCCTCTTCCAGCGCGCGATCGACGTGCGCGCAACCGACCTCACTGAAGCATGAACGAAAGAGCACGGGTGCTCCGATGTCTGATCTGACGTCAAGCGAGAAGCGCAAGCTCGAACGCCTCTTCGGGATGGGGAGCGGCTACGTTCTCGACTTCTCCAACCGGACGTTCTCCGAATTCGTCGAAGAGAGCACGCGGCGGGACATCTACGACGCACGCTACAACTATGGCAGCGGCTCAAAGGCCAACCTGCTGCGCGGCTTCTGGGGTGTCGAGGGCAATCAATTGGTCGGAAAGCTGATCGGTGACTTGATCGAATACGGCAAGGACACCGATGCCTTCAAGAATGACTCCGCATTGCCCGACGACTGCATGAAGATCGTAGCGCGCCTCAGGCAGGCGAGCCCTGTTGCCGACCTCGATGCGCTTAGTGCGACGGCGGATGACCGGGATTTTGAGGCCGTCGCTGCGCACGTGCGCGAGGTCATCGAGAAGAACCAGCCCGAAGCGGGGCTCGACCGTCTGCATATGTTCGTGATCAAGTTCGTGCGCACGCTGTGCGACGAGCGCGGTATCGCGGTCACCCGCGAGAAGCCCCTGCACTCTCTCTTCGGCGAGTACGTCAAGCGGCTCCGCGTTGACGGCCATCTCGAGTCAGAGATGACGGCGCGCATTCTGAAGTCGGCGATCTCGGTGCTGGAGGCCTTCAACGACGTGCGCAACAACCAGAGCCTGGCGCACGACAACCCGATCCTGAACTACGACGAGAGCCTGTTGATCTTCAACCACGCCGCGACCTCGGTACGGTTTATCCGCGCGCTCGAAGAGCGCCTGAAGCGTCAAAGGTAGCGTGAGCAAGTGGCCATGGAGGGCGATGATGACATCCCCTTCTGAGCACGGTACGCGTGGAGACGAAGTCCTTCGGCGGCTTGCGCTCACGCGCTACGCCGATACCCTTGAGAGTCTGTCCGCGCCTGCCCCGCTTGACGGCGCGCCGTTTCCCTATGACACGTGCCCCCGCATTGAGGAAGTTCGCTGGCGGCTTTCCATGGTCGATCAGCTCCTGCGGGATGAGCTGCGCGAGCTGGCGAACTCATTGAACGAATGGAGAGGGGCTCTTCGCCGCTGGCACGTCTGGATGAGCGTGATGGACACGTTTCCGGAGGAAGAAGCCTAGTCACTGCAGTGGGAGTTTGTCGAGTCGATTGCCTTTCACTGCATGTTCTATCCCAGTGCCATGCGCGACCGTTTCACCTTTGTTGGCACTACCGCCCTGCATCAATTGCGCCTGGCCGCCGATGACACGTACCCGGATCGCCTGGACGCGGACCCTGCACCCGGCAAGTCCGCACCCCGGTTCCTGCAGCGCCGCCAGAAGGAAGCGCAGTTTGAGCGGATCTCAGTACCGCTCCCGGACGGGGCGGGCCTCGTGGCTGCTCTGAGGGTTCTCGATGACGACGAGTACCGGACGCTGACAAGCAATTTCCGCAATCTCTCCAGCCATGCAATCGCGCCGCGGCTGAATGTTGGCTACACGAACACGGTCGTGAGGTACGTTGGCGATCGCAAGGAGTTGGTCCAGCAGGAGAACGGCTCGTTCAAGGACGAGGTGGTACCCGGCAAGCAGGCTGTGTACTACGGATTTGGTGGGACTCCGCCACTGCCGATGCGGGAAGTGTTCGCTGCGAACCTTCAGCAGTTTGAGAGGGCACAAGCGTGCTTCGGGTCCTACGTGAACGTCCTCGACATAGCGCTTGCCACGCTTCCGTCGCGGCAGCAAAGGGGATAGGCGCTCATGTTTGGCAGCATCGATAAGAGCAAGGGCTTTCTGTTCTCCACTCACGACCTTGACCAATCTCTGCGAAACACCGTGCAGAAGATGCGGCAGGAGGTCGAAGGCCTGGATGCGAACAGGCTGCTCAGCACGGCACCCGAGGACCTGAGCCGGTATCTCGTCGAGAAGTACCGCATCGAGCCGATACAACTTCGGCGCGATGACTGGTACGCCGATCACCAGGATGTGCCTGTCGATGTACGCCACGACCCGATGCGCTGGATCGATGACAAGAGCCGACCGGTCATGGTGCCGGGCGAACGCTTTGAGGTGCGTGTGCCCTTCGAGGGGGAGTCCGAGCTGTTCTATGCGCGACCGAACACCATGACCACCAGCCCGCCGCGTGCCGTCATCGAGAGGAACGAGCTGGTGCTGCACTACGACTCACCCTCCGACACGCCTCGCGACGTGCGTCCTCTGGTGGATCGTGCGCTCGTCGAGATCGAGCAGCACCTCGGATGGCAGCGCACGATGCTTGATGCGCACAATAACGCCTTGCCCGGCGCTGCCGCGCAGGCCATCCAGCAGCGGAGGGAGCGCCTTCTAGCGCAGTCTCAGCGTGCGGCAAGTCTGGGCATCCCGATCAGGCGGCGCGACAACGCGCCGAAGACCTACGCGATCCCAACCGCCCGCAAGAAGGCCGCACCGGCGCTCCCACCGTCCACCACCGCGCCCTTCACGCCTGAGCCTACGTGGGCGATGGAGCAGTACGAGCAGGCGCTCAAGATCATGCAGGACATGGCGCTGGTCATGGAGCGCAGCCCCGAGGCCTTCAAGGGGATGGACGAGGAGGCGCTGCGTCAGCACTTCCTCGTACAGCTCAACGGTCAGTTTGAGGGCAAGGCCACGGGCGAGACGTTCAACATGGCGGGCAAGACTGACATCCTGCTGCGCGAAGGCGAGCGCAACGTCTTCATTGCCGAGTGCAAGTTCTGGAAGGGTCCGAAAGCCTTTGGCGAGGCCATCGACCAACTGCTGGGCTACGCCACCTGGCGGGACAGCAAGACCGCGATCCTCGTGTTCAACCGCGGCACAGACACCTCGACGGTGCTTTCAGGCATCGACACCACAGCGAGAGCGCACGCGAACTTCAAGCGCGGCGTCAACTGGCCACACGAGAGTGGCTTTCGGTACGTGGTTTGGTTCACAGCAACGGCGATACCAACCGCGAGGTGACGCTTACGGTATTGGTATTCCATGTGCCGGGGTAACAAGGTTCCGGCAGTTCGAATGACATGCAGCGGTACGGATTTGAAGAGCACCGTTGCGATGGGGCTAGCTCGACAGTGGCGACGTCATGCCGCTTCATCCCTGATGACCTCGCTATCGGAACTGGCCCGCACCACACAGGTGTTGTGGCAATGGCGCAGCCGGCCGCTTCAAATTGAAACCGCAACGACAGATTTCCGTCCGAATCCATCGCGAACAGCCGTCCACCACGAGCCTACATTGGGCCTCCGTCATCGACGAGAGGCCCGCTCTATGCGCCGCTCCGTGAGCCCCACGAGTTCCGTCGCCGTGCCCACCGCGTTCGCGCTGCTCTTGCGCATGGGCGCGGTCATGCAGGTCACCGGGCTGGCGCGCTCGACGATCTACAAGCTGATCGCGGAGGACAAGTTTCCGCAACCGGTGCAGCTCACCGGCCGAGCCGTGGCCTGGAGGCGTGCCGACCTGGAACGGTGGAGCGCTGCTCGTCCGACGGTGACCCACTGACGCAACGGCAGACTAACCGTGAGTTGGGCCACGATCAGCTCAGGCAATAGATAGCACCTGGTGCTATATTTCAACATGTCGACGAAGTTGCCTTCGCGAGTCTTCAAGACAGCCTGGTTCACCAGGGCAGCCAGGAAGGCGCGCATCGGCGATGGTGAGTTGTGCGTGGCGATCCAGCAAGTGATGGCCGGCCAGGCCGATGACCTGGGCGGCGGCGTTTTCAAGAAACGCCTGAATGACAACATGCACCGCTCCATCGTCGTCGCCAGGGGTGGCCGCTACTGGGTGTATGCGTTCTTGTTCGCGAAGCAGGACCGCGCCAACATCTCGCCCGACGAGCTGGTGGCGTTCAGGAAGCTGGCCGCTGCGTACGCGCAGATGACGGCGTCCGAGGTGAATACCGGGTTGCGCAACGGCGACCTACTGGAGATTTGTGATGACGGTTAAGGCAAAGTTCAAGAGCGACGCGTTCGAGGCCATCCACAGCGCCGCGCTGGGGCTGCAACGGGCTGGCACCATCGACAAGGCCACGATGCGCGGGTTCGACGAAACCTGCCTTAACCGTCATCACAAATCTCCAGTAGGTCGCCGTTGCGCAACCCGGTA
>JANXXS010000410.1 GCA_025350505.1 Burkholderiales bacterium | reverse complement strand
GTCCTTCCTCAGTTGGGCCTGGCGCTCGACCAGCCGGTGCGCGTAGTAGATCGGCGCCGGCATGAGGTCGGGCGTCTCGTCGCAGGCGTAGCCGAACATCAGGCCCTGGTCGCCGGCGCCGGTGTTCAGGTGGTCGTCGCTGGCATGGTCGACGCCTTGCGCGATGTCGTTGCTCTGCTTGTCGTAGGCGACGAGCACGGCGCAGCCCTTGTAGTCGATGCCATAGTCGGTGTTGTCGTAGCCGATGCGCTTGAGCGTATTGCGCGCGGTCTGGATGTAGTCGACGTGCGAGTTGGTCGTGATCTCGCCCGCGAGCACGACCAGGCCGGTGTTGCACAAGGTCTCGGCGGCGACGCGCGAGCGCGGATCCTGGGCGAAGATCGCGTCGAGGATGGCGTCGGAGATCTGGTCGGCGACCTTGTCGGGGTGGCCTTCGGAGACCGATTCGGAAGTGAAGAGAAAGTCGTTCGACACGCTGTGGCTCCAGTGCTTGGTCGTCAGCAGTAAAGACCCCGCGTTGCCGGCCTGCTGACCCCTGGAGGAGCGGCGAACGCTTTAGCGGAATTCCTTTAACGTCGCCCCGCAAGTTGTTCAGTAACTCGGCGACCCCCGCATTATAGGAAGTCGAGAAGAGGAGGAGATGGTTTGGGGACAAGGCTGCTGCTCGCCTTCCTGTGGGCGTTCCACTGGCTGCCGCTCGGAGCGCAGGCGGCCATCGGCTCGTCGTTCGGGCGGCTCGGCTGGCACGTCGTCGCCTCGCGGCGTCGGGTCGCGTTACGCAATCTCGAGTTGTGCTTTCCCGAACTCTCCGTCCAGGCCCGCGAACGTCTCGCGCGCGAGCATTTCCGGTGGCTCGCGCGCAGCCTGCTCGAGCGCGGCGTGCTCTGGTACGCCTCGCCGGCAAGACTGCGCCGGCTGATCCGGGTCGAGGGCGACGTCACGCTCGCCGAGCGCAGCGAGCGGCCGGTGATGTGGCTGGCGCCGCACTTCATGGCCCTCGACGTCGCCGGGGCCTCGGTGCTGCTGTTCCAGAAGCGCAAGGGCATCTCGATCTACCAGCGGCAGAGCAACCCGGTGATGGACCGGGCGCTGCGGCGCGGACGGCTGCGCCTGGGCAACGCCGAGATCTTCTCGCGCGATGAAGCCGGCAAGGCGCTGCTCCGCGCCATCCGCCGCGGCGACGCCTTCTTCAACCTGCCCGACATGGACTTCGGCACGCGCGACGCTGCCTTCGTCCCCTTCTTCGGCGTGCCCACGGTGACGCTGCTCGCGCCGTCGCGATTGGCCAAGGCGATGAACATGGTCGTGCAGCCGGTGGTTGCCGAGATCCTGCCCTGCGGCCGGGGCTATGTCGTCCGCTACGAGGCGCCTTGGGCCGACTTTCCGAGCGACGACCCGGTCGCCGACAGCGCGCGCATGAACCGCTGGATCGAGACCGAGATTCGCCGCAACCCGGCGCAGTACCTGTGGGTGCATCGTCGCTTCAAGACACGGCCGCCGGGGGAGCCGTCGTTGTACTGATCCTTGCCGCAAGACCTTGACCAATACCACCGCGATAATCGAGAGATGCGGGTTCGCTTCACCAAGATGCACGGCGCCGGCAACGACTTCGTCGTGCTCGACGCGACCCGGGCGCCGCTCGAGCTGAGCCAGGCGCAGCTGCAGAAGCTTGCCGATCGTCGCTTCGGCGTCGGCGCCGACCAGATCCTCGTCGTCGAGCCGGCACGCCACGTCGGCGTCGACTTCGGCTATCGCATCTTCAACGGCGGCAGCGGCGACGAGGTCGAGCACTGCGGCAATGGCGCGCGCTGCTTCGTACGGTACGCGCGCGACAAGGGCCTCACCGACAAGACCACGCTCGCCGTCGAGACGATGAACCGCCGGCTCGAGCTGCGCCTTTCGCCCGACGGTCGCGTCACGGTCGACATGGGCGCGCCCGATTTCGATCCGGCGCACCTGCCCTTCGACATCACGTGGCTGGCGCCGCGCGTCGCCGATGCGGGCCTGCCGCTCTGGCCGCTCGAGCTCGGCGAGGGCAAGACGGTCGATGTGGCGCTCGTCTCGATGGGCAATCCGCACGCGGTCCAGATCGTCACCGACGTCGACACTGCGCCGGTCGCCAGCCAGGGGCCGCGCATCGAGAAGCACGTGCGCTTCGCGCAGGGGGTCAACGCCGGCTTCATGCAGATCGTGTCGCGCACGGCGATCCGGTTGCGCGTGTTCGAGCGCGGCGCCGGCGAGACGCTGGCCTGCGGCACCGGCGCCTGCGCCGCGGTCGCCGTCGGCATCCGCCTCGGCCTGCTCGACGCCAAGGTCGACGTCGAGACGCACGGCGGCATGCTGGCCATCGAATGGCATGGCGGCATATCACCGGTGCTCATGACCGGCCCGGCCGAAACGGTTTTCGAAGGAGAGATCGAACTATGAGAAGCACGCTGTGACCACCACGACCCCGAACGGGCCGCCGACAGGCGTGCAGGGCATCACCGAGGCCGACATCGCCAACTACCTGGCGTCGAGCCCGGGCTTCTTCGAACGTCACGCCGAGTTGCTCGGCTCGGTGCAACTCGCCAATCCGCACGGGCAGCGCGCCGTTTCGCTTCAGGAGCGGCAGATGGAAATGCTGCGCGACAAGGTCAAGGGCTTCGAGCGGCAGATCGTGGAGATGATCCGCAACGGCCAGGACAACGTCGCCATCGCCGACAAGCTGCACCGCTGGACGCGTGCCCTGATGCTTACGGCCAACGCCGCCGACCTGCCCGACGTGCTGGTGCGCGAGCTGACGCATCAGTTCGTCATTCCTCAAGCGGCGATCCGCGTCTGGGGCGGCGCCGAGGCCTTTGCCGGGCTCGCCTTCGCGCGCGTCGTGAGCGACGATGTGAAGAGTTTTGCGAGCAGCCTGGGCGCGCCCTACTGCGGCGCGAACACCGGCTTCGAGGCGGTGCAGTGGCTCGAGACGCCGGCGCAGGCGCTATCGCTTGCGCTGGTCCCGCTGCGCCACGAGAGCATCACCGGCGCCTTCGGCCTGCTCGCGCTCGCCTCGCCCGATCCGACCCGCTACACCGCCGACATGGGCACCGAGTTCCTGGCCCGCATCGGCGAGGTGGCGAGCGCGGCGTTGACCCGCCTGTTGCCGGCGGCGTGATGGCCGCAAGGGATCTCGCGGCAGCGACGCGCGATCCCGACATCGCCGCGCATCTTCGCCATCTCGAGGTCGAGCGCCGGCTCGCCGGCCGCACGCTGGCGATGTACGGCGAGGCCTTCGACCGCCTGCAGCGCTTCGCCCTCGCCGCGTCCATACCCTTGCGGGCGGTCGAGACGCAGCACATCCGCCGCTGGGCGGCGCAGCTGCATGGCCGGGGCCTCGCGCCGCGCAGCATCGCGATCGCGCTCTCGGCGTGGCGGGGCCTCTATCGCTGGCTCGGCGGCGAAGGTTTCGTCGCCGCCAATCCGGTCGCCGGCGTGCGCGCGCCGCGTGCCGCCAAGCCGTTGCCCAAGGCGCTCTCGGTCGACCATGCGGTGGCGCTGGTCGAGCATCGCGGCGAAGGCGGCGACCCGGTCCTCGTCGCCCGCGACGTCTGCATCGCCGAGCTGCTCTACGGCTGCGGCCTGCGCGTCGGCGAGCTGGTCGGCCTCGACGCCGCGGCCAGCGTCGACGCTGCCGGCTGGATCGACTCTGGCGATGCCAGCGCCCACGTGCTCGGCAAGGGCAGCAAGCGGCGCAGCGTGCCGGTCGGCAAGCCCGCGCTGCGCGCGCTCGAAGCCTGGCTCGCGGTGCGCGGCGAGCTGGCGCGGCCCGGCGAGCGCGCGCTGCTGGTCGGCCGGCGCGGCGCGCGCATCACGGCGAGCCAGGTGCGCACGCGCCTGAAGGCGCAGGCGATCGCGGCCGGCGTGCCGACGCACGTCCATCCGCACATGCTGCGGCACTCGTTCGCCTCGCACGTGCTGCAGTCGAGCGGCGACCTGCGCGCCGTGCAGGAGCTGCTCGGCCACGCCAACATCACGACGACGCAGGTCTATACCAAGCTCGACTTCGGCCACCTCTCGAAGGTCTACGACGCGGCGCACCCGCGTGCCAAGAAGCGCACGTCGGGCCAAGGGTGAGATCCTTCGCGGCGATCAGGATAACAGTGCTTTGGGATGTCATCCTGAGCGAAGCGAAGGATCGTCTCGCATGAAGACCATCCGGCTTCGTCCGGGCAAGGAGCGCTCGCTGCTGCGCCGCCACCCGTGGGTCTTCGAAGGCAGCGTCGCCGGCGGCAAGGCCGACTCGGGCGAGACGGTGCGGGTCGAAGGCAGCGACGGCAAGTTCCTGGCCTGGGCTGCGTACAGCCCGGAGTCGATGATTCGGCTGCGTGCATGGAGCTTCGACGAAGCCGAACGCATCGACGCGGCGTTCTTCGCGAAGCGCATCGCCGCGTCAGTGGCGACGCGCGCCCGCTTGCCGATCGCGAGCGACGGCCTGCGCCTCGTTCATGGCGAGTCCGACGGCCTGCCCGGCCTGATCGTCGATCGCTACGGCGACACGTTGTCGGCGCAGTTCCTCTCGGCCGGCACCGAGCGCTGGAAGGCGACGATCGGCGATGCACTGACGAAAGCGACCGGTGCCGCGCGACTCTACGAACGCAGCGACACCTCGGCGCGCCAGCGCGAGGGCCTGGCCGCTGCGAGCGGCTGGCTGCGCGGTCATGGCGACGGCGAAGTGGCCACGCGTATCACGATCCGCGAGCACGAGTGGCGGCTCGGCCTCGATGTCGCCAGCGGCCACAAGACCGGTTTCTATCTCGACCAGCGCGACAACCGAAAGCTCTTCGCCGAGACGGTGCGCCACTTCGGCTTCGAGCGCGTGCTCAACTGCTATTGCTACACCGGCGGCTTCAGCGTCGCCGCGCTCGCCGGCGGCGCGGCGCAGGTGGTCGGCGTCGACTCCTCGGGCCCGGCCCTCGAGCAGGCCGTCGCCAACGTCGCCTTGAACGGCTTCGATGCATCACGCCACGAGGTACTTGACGCCGACGTCAACCGAACCTTGCGCGCCATGCTCGAGGAAAAGCGCAGCTTCGACGCGATCGTGCTCGACCCGCCCAAGCTGGCGCCGAGCGCCGCCCATGCGGAGCGCGCGGCGCGTGCCTACAAGGACATCAACCGCCTCGCCTTCATGCTGCTTCGCCGCGGCGGCGCGCTGTTCACCTTCTCCTGCTCGGGCGGCATCTCGGCCGACCTGTTCCACAAGATCGTGGCCGGCGCCGGCCTCGACGCCGGTGTCGACGGCCTGTTCTACGCGCGCCTCGGCGCCGCACCGGACCATCCGATGACGGTGACCTTTCCCGAAGGCGAATACCTCAAGGGACTGGTCATCCTGAAGCGCTGAAGTCGCGCGCTTCAGGCCGGCCGCGGCAAGGCGATGCGGGTCTCGAACTTGGCGCGGTGCACGCTGAAGAAGCTCTTGACGTTGCGCACGTTCGCGTCGGCCGTGAACAGGCGTTGCACCAGCGCGTGATACCCCGCCATGTCGCCGAGCTGGATCGTGAGGATGAAATCCGGGCCGGGCGAGACGCGGTGACATTGCCGCACGGTCTCTTCGGCCACGGCGCGCGCTTCGAACGCCGCGAGTGCTTCGGCCGATTGCCGATCGAGCGTGACCTCGACGATCGCGGTCAGGCCTTGGCCCAGCCGTTCCGGCGAGAGGATGGCGACACGGCATTCGACGATGCCGGAGTCCACCAGGCGCTTGACGCGGCGCAGGCAGGTGGCCGGCGAGACGTGGACTCGGCCGGCAAGGTCGTGGTTGGTGAGCGACGCGTCGGTCTGGAGGGCGTCGAGGATCTTCAAATCCGTGCCGTCGACTGGCGCAGGTATGAGTGATTCTTCCGAAACAGCAGAGATAACGAGAGAAGTACCCATAATTTCCAGATTGTGCAATAAACAATCAAGACGAGGCCAATTACGAAGACAACTTTCTGGGTCGCAAGCCTAGAGTCCGGGCTCGCGAAACGCCGGGAGATCCTGAAAACCATGTGTGGAATCGTCGCTGCCGTCAGCTCCCGCAACATCGTCCCGGTGCTCGTCGAGGGCCTGCGCCGGCTCGAATACCGGGGCTACGACTCGTGCGGCGTGGCCTTGCATCAGAACGGCGAATTGCGTCGCGCGCGCAGCACGGCGCGCGTCGCCGAGCTCGCCGCCAACGTCGCCGCCGACCGTCTCGAAGGCGGCACCGGCATCGCCCACACGCGCTGGGCGACGCACGGCGCACCCGTCGTGCACAACGCGCACCCGCACTTTTCGCACGGCCCGAACACCTCGCCGCGGCACGGCCAGACCAGCGTCGACGATGCCGGCGAGGCGTCGGGGATCGCCGCCGCCGGCCGCGTCGGTCTCGTGCACAACGGCATCATCGAGAACCACGACGAGCTGCGCGCCGAGCTGAAGGCGAAGGGCTACGCCTTCGTCACCCAGACCGACACCGAGGTCATCGCCCATCTCGTCGACCACTACTACGACGGCGACCTGCTCGAGGCGGTCGAGCGCGCCCTGCCGCGCCTGCGCGGCGCCTATGCGATCGCCGTGTTCTGCCGCGACGAGCCGCACCGCGTGATCGGCGCGCGGCACGGCTCGCCGCTGGTGCTCGGCGTCGGCGGCGTGGCGGGCGCGAACGAAAACTTTCTCGCCTCCGACGCGATGGCGCTGGCCGGCGTCACCGACCAGATCGTCTATCTCGAAGAAGGCGACGTCGCCGATATTCAGCTCGGCAAGTACTGGGTCGTCCACGCCGATGCGAAGGGCGTGTTCAAGGGCATCGATCGGCCGGTGCGGACGGTGGTCGCGCACACCGGCGCGGCCGAGCTCGGCCCGTACCGCCATTACATGCAGAAAGAGATCTTCGAGCAGCCGCGGGCGATCGCCGACACGCTCGACGCGGTGTCCGGCATCTCGCCCGAGCTGTTCGGCGACGGCGCGTACCGGGTCTTCAAGGGCGTCGAGCAGGTGCTCATCCTCGCCTGCGGCACGAGTTACTACAGCGGCTCGGTCGCCAAATACTGGCTCGAAGGCATCGCGAAGATTCCGACCGCCGTCGAGGTGGCCAGCGAGTACCGCTACCGCGACAGCGTGCCCAATCCGAAGACGCTGGTCGTGACGATCTCGCAGAGCGGCGAGACCGCCGACACGCTCGCCGCGCTGAAGCACGCGCGCTCGCTCGGCATGGAGCACACGCTGACGATCTGCAACGTGGCGACGAGCGCGATGGTGCGCGAGTGCGCGATGGCCTGCGTGACACGTGCCGGCGTCGAGATCGGCGTCGCCTCGACCAAGGCGTTCACGACGCAGCTGGTCGGCCTGTTCCTGCTCACGCTCTCACTGGCGCAAGCCAAGGGCCGCCTCAGCGACGAGGGCGAAGCGGTGCATCTGAAGGCGCTCCGGCACCTGCCGGTCGCCGTGCAGTCGGTGCTCGCGCTCGAGCCGCAGGTGATTGCCTGGAGCGAGGAGTTCGCGCGCAAGGAGAACGCGCTTTTTCTCGGTCGCGGCATGCACTACCCGGTGGCGATGGAAGGCGCGCTCAAGCTCAAGGAGATCAGCTACATCCACGCCGAGGCCTACCCGGCCGGCGAGTTGAAGCACGGCCCGCTCGCGTTGGTCACCGCGCAGATGCCCGTGGTGGCGATCGCGCCGAACGACGCCCTGCTCGAAAAGCTGGAGAGCAACCTGCACGAGGTGCGCGCGCGCGGCGGCGAGCTGTTCGTCTTCGCCGACGCCGGTACGCGCATCGAGCCTGCCGAAGGCGTGCGCGTGATCCGCCTGCCCGAGCACTACGGCGCGCTCTCGCCGATCCTGCACGTCGTGCCGCTGCAACTGCTCGCGTATCACACCGCCGTAGCGCGAGGAACGGATGTCGACAAGCCGCGCAACCTGGCGAAGAGCGTGACGGTCGAATGACCGACGCGCTCTTCGGGGCGCGTTGCGCCCAAGCGCCGAAGGCGCTTCCAAGTTGCACCGGCGCCGAAGGCGCGAGATCGCGCGGCTTGCGACGAAGGAACTCTGGCAGCATCGCGACATGGCCAGGCTCGACGGCGACGAGATCGATCACTACCGCACCGAAGGCTGGGTGATCCCGCGCTTTCGCCTGGCGGCGGACCGCGTCGCGGCGATGGCGCTCGACGCCTTGCTTCGCGACAACCCCGGCGTGCGCCCCGAAAAGCTGGTGTCGGCGCACATCGACGGCGACAACGGCGAAGGCGTGCGCGGCAGCCAGGCCTTTCTCGACCTCGCGCGCGACCCTGAGATCGTCGAGCTGGTCAGCGGCGTGCTCGGCGACGACCTCATCCTGGGGCTGCCATGTCTTCTGCAAGCCGGCCGCCGAGGGCTACGAGACGCCCTGGCACCAGGACGGCCACTACTGGCCGATCCGCCCGCTCGCCAATTGCACGGTGTGGGTGGCGCTCGAGGAATCGACCGCCACGAACGGGTGCCTCCGCGTCATACCGCGCTCGCATGCCGGCCGGCTGCTGCACGAGCACCTGCACGAAGACCGCAGCGACCTGACGCTGAACCAGCGCCTGGCGGCCGGCAGCTTCGGCGAGGCCGGCGCCGTCGACCTCGAGCTGCAGCCCGGCGAGATGTCGCTGCACGACGTCTACATGATCCACGGCGCGAAGGAGAACCGGTCGAGCCAGCGCCGTACCGGGGTCGCGCTGCGCTACATGCCGACGACTTCGGTGTTCGAGCGCGACATCCGGCCTGCCGACGGCAAGACCGGCCTCGCCGTCGACTTCGCGAATCGACCGCTCTGGCTCGTCAAGGGCACGGACCGCAGCGGTCGCAACGACCTCGAGGTCGGGCACCGGCGCCCAACGCGCTAGCTTCGCTTCGACCAGCGCACGACCAGTCCGCTCTTGTGCTCCGGCGGCACCACCCAGTGCATCGACAGGTCCTGCGCCGGCAGCTCCCACTGCGCGGCGCGCAAGGCGAGTACCGCGAAGAGCTGCATCGTGACGGTGGCGAAGTCGTAGCCGGCGCACTTGTGAAAGGTCATCGCGCCGGCGCCTTGCGGCATGAAGGCGTCGGGCGCGCGCTTCTTCTCGTCGCGCTCGGTTGAAAAGCGCTCGGGGTCGAACTGCTCCGGCGCCGTGAAGATCGGATCGAGGTTGCTCTCGTACACCGCCATCATCACCAGGTAGTCCTGCGGGATGGTGTAGCCGGCGACGTCGATGGCGCACCGCGCGCGGCCGAAGCTCATTGGCACGTTCGGGCAGGTCCGCTTGACTTCGTCGACCACTTGCATCAGGTAGGGCATCGCGCGCAGCTGCGCTGGGCCGACCGGCCCCGCAAGCGCGTTGGTGAGCACCTCGGTGCGCAGCCGCTCGCACACGTCCGGGTGCTCGTGCAGCGCGCGCAGCGTCGCCGCCAGCTCGGCATAGACGATCATGCCGGCGAGCAGGAAGTGGTGCATCTCGCGCGCCGCGGTCTGCGCGTCGAGTGGCGCGCCCGCGGCCTTGGCCGCGGCGAGGATGCGGCTGAGACCATCGGGCCGCTCGGGCGGCGAATCGATGTGGCGCTGCGCGATCTCGCCGAGCAGCGCAAGGATCCGGTCGCGCGCCTGCAGGCCCTTCGAATACGCCGTGCCGGGCAGGCCGATCGGCAGGGCGACGAATGCCTTGGCGAGGATCGCGTTGTCGGCGAGCAGTCGCGTCAGCTCGGGACCTGGTTCCAGGCCGAAGATCGCGCCGGCCAGCGACTCGATCGCCAGCGTCTTCAGCTCGACCGTCACCGGTCCTTCGCCGTGGGCGACCCACTTCGCGAGCAGTGCTTCGATCCGGCCTTGCAGTCCCGGCAGGTAGCCGCCGATCGCTTCGGCCGAGAAGGCGGCGAGCAGGCTGCGCTTCCTCTGCGCATGCGCCTCGCCGTCGAGCAGCGGCACGATGTCCGGGTGGCCGCCGAACAGCGCCATCAGGTTGGCCGGCATCGCGCCTTCGCGCTGGACCTTGGCCGGATCGAGCCAGACCTCGGTACGCTTGGGGCCGGCGATGAAGACGGTCGGCTTGCCGAGGATGCTGGTCCGGAACACGTCACCGAAGCGCGCCCGACGCCGACGGATGAAATCGAACGGATTCTTCGCGAAGGCGAGCGTCTCGCCGAGCAGCGGCAGCCCATTGCTGCCCGGCGGCAGCGGATTCACAGTCGTCATGTCGGATCCTCCCGGTTTCGCTTCAGCGCCGTCGGCGACGGCTCGCCATCAGGCGTGCACTACCGCTTGGGCTGCTCGTGCGGGCTCTTGAAGCCGGGCGGGATCTGGTCGCACTGCCCCGTGTAGGTCGTGAACGTGATGGTGTAGTCGAACCTGATCATGCCGAGCCAGCCGCTTTCGGTTCGCGCCTCGCTCGCCCGCGGATACGGCTTGATCTGCACCGCGTCGGGCACGCACCGGCAGCCTTCGTCGCAGTTGCCTATCGTCCTGGGCAGCGTGTCGATGAAGGCTTGCGCCCTGGCCACGATCTCCTTGTAGTTGGTGACGTCCTTGCCGATCGGAAAGAACTCGAAGCTCTTGGAGTCCAGGGTGCGCAGGTTTTTCGGCGGCCCGTATTCATAGACTCGATGCAGACATTCGTTCATGCAGTTCATGGTTCCTCCGTTGGGTTGTGCCGGCGCGGGCCCGTTCAGCCTCGCTTCGCCGGGTCGTCGCGAAAAAACGTATTCAGCTCGTTGCCCGAAGCGGCGTCGGCAAAGGCGTCGAAGCGGCCCTGCTCGGCGATCGCCTTGGCGGCCTTGATGAAGCCACCCCAGGCCGAACGCGCCAGCGCGCCGCCGACGCTGATGCGCCGCACGCCGAGCGCGGCGATGTCTTGCACCGTCCACGGACTCGCCATGCCGATGAGCAGGTTGACCGGCTTCGGCGCGACGGCGGCGACCACCGCCGCGATCTGCTCGCGTGTGCGCACGCCGGGCGCGTACAGGCAGTCGGCGCCGGCGTGCGCGTAGGCCTCGAGCCGGGTGATCGTTTCGTCGAGGTCGGGCCGGCCGACCAGAAAGCATTCGGCGCGGCCGACCAGCAGCGTGTCGCCGCCGGCGGCATCGACGGCGCTGCGCGCGGCGCGCAGGCGCTCGACGGCGACGTCGATCTCGAACAGCGGATGGGCGGCATCGCCGGTCGAGTCCTCGATCGAGAGGCCGGCGATGCCGGTCTCGACGGCGAGGCGCACGCTTTCGGCGACGCCGGCCGCATCGGCGGCAAAGCCGTTCTCGAAGTCGGCGTTCACCGGCAGGTCGGTGGCGGCGACGATCTCGCGCAGGTGCGCCAGCACCGCGTCGCGCGATTGGCCGCCGTCGTGGTGACCCTGCGACCAGGCATGGCCCGAGCTGGTCGTGGCCAGCGCCTTGAAGCCGAGCCCTTGCAGGTAGCGCGCGCTGCCGACGTCCCAGGGATTCGGGATGACGAAGCAGCCGCTCTCGTGCAAGGCACGGAAGCTGCGCCGCTTGTCGGCGATGCTGGGGCTTGCGTCGGCCATGCGGGCGGCTCCGATCGTGATGCGGGACTGTCGATTCTGCGTCAAGCGGCGACGGCGTGACACTACGCCGCAGGCTGCGTCCTCCCGCCTGGCTGTGACCGTGGCGACTGCCGCCGGCTTATGCATCGGCAGATCCGCGCCGCGCATGCGAGCTGAGCACGAACCGTTCGCGTATCGTTCGGGCCCCATGGCCGCCCTCGACGATCCCCTGCACGACCGCGAAGTCGGCAACCGCGCCAGCACCCTGGACACGACGCGCATCGACGACGTGCGCATCGGCGCGGTGCGGCCTCTCATCACGCCGGCGCTGCTGCAGGAGCGGGTGCCGGTCGACGACGCCACGCTGGCCCTCGTCGAGACCAGCCGCGCCGCGATCGCCGCCGTGCTGCACGGCGGCGACGACCGGCTCGTCGTCGTCGTCGGCCCATGCTCGATCCACGACCACGACCAGGCGCTCGAATACGCAGGCCTGCTCAAGGCGGTGGCCGAGCGGTGCGGCGACGCGCTGATGATCGTCATGCGCAGCTACTTCGAAAAGCCGCGCACGACGATCGGCTGGAAGGGCTACATCAACGACCCGCACCTCGACGGCAGCTTCGCCATCAACGAAGGCCTGGAACGGGCGCGCCGCCTTCTGCTGGAGTTGACGCGGCAAGGCGTGCCGACCGGCACCGAGTTTCTCGACCTGCTGAGCCCGCAGTACGTGGCCGACCTGATCGCCTGGGGCGCGATCGGTGCGCGCACGACCGAGAGCCAGAGTCACCGCCAGCTCGCCTCGGGCCTGAGCTCGCCGGTCGGCTTCAAGAACGGCACCGACGGCAGCGTCAAGGTCGCCGCCGACGCCATCCTCGCGGCGGGCTCGCCGCATGCCTTCATGGGCATGACCAAGATGGGCGTCGCCGCCATCTTCGAGACGCGCGGCAACGACGACTGCCACGTCATCCTGCGCGGCGGCAAGACGCCCAACTACGACGCGGCGAACGTCGAGGCGGCCTGCGCCGTGCTGCGTGCCGCCGGGCTGCGCGAGCAGGTGATGATCGACGTCTCGCACGGCAACAGCGCGAAGGACCATCTGCGCCAGATCGCGGTGGCGCACGACGTGGCGGCGCAGGTCGCGGCCGGCGACGGGCGCATCGTCGGCGTCATGATCGAGAGCCATCTAGAAGCCGGGCGCCAGGACCTGGTGCCGGGCATGCCGTTGCGGCACGGCGTCTCGGTCACCGACGCCTGCATCGGCTTCGCGCAGACCGAGCCGGTGCTGCTCGCGCTGGCCGAAGCGGTGCGGGCCCGGCGCCGAGTTGGACGCTAGAGGGCTACTTCGTCACGCACGAGCTGAAGGCGGCCAGGCGATCTATCCACCCACTCCTATCATCAGGCGATGAGCACGGAAAGCGAGGAGATCTCCGCCTTCATCGATCGCTGGCAGGGCGTCACTGCTTCTGAGATCTCAATTTCGCAGACCTTCGTCATCGAGTTGTGCGATCTGCTCGGCGTGCCCCGTCCGCATGCCACGCCTGGGCAGGACTACATGTTCGAGCGGCCGGTAACCTTTCGGCATGGCGACGGCAGCACGAGCCCCGGACGTATCGATTGCTATCGACATGGTTCCTTCATCTGGGAGTCCAAGAAGCTAAAAGTCAGCAACTCGATGGCTACGACTGGCCAAAGCAGCAAAGTCTTCGACGACGCGCTGCTTCGTGCCCGCGCCCAGGCTGAAAGCTACGCCCGAGCCTTGCCGGCCACCGAGGGTCGGCCGCCCTTCCTGGTGGTTGTCGATGTCGGCCACGTCATCGAGTTGTATGCCGAGTTCAGCCGGACTGGCGCTACCTACACGCCATTTCCTGACCCGCGTTCGCACCGCATCTCTCTGGCCGACTTGCACATCGACGCGATTCGCGCACGCCTGCGCAGCCTGTGGCTCAACCCGCTTGAACTCGACCCGGCGCGCACAAGTGCCAAGGTCACGCGGGAGGTGGCGGCAGAGCTTGCGTTGTTGGCCACATCGCTCGAAGCGGCAGGCCATGCGCCGCAATCGGTCGCCGCCTTCCTTACACGGTGTCTCTTCAGCATGTTTGCCGAGGACGTTGCCTTGCTGCCCGAACGCAGCTTCAAGGAACTGCTCGAACGCCACCGCGACGATCCCGCCACGCTGCACAAGATGCTGCGCGTGCTTTGGGCCGACATGGATCGTGGCGGCTTCAGCGCTGCGCTTGCCGGTGACGTGCTCAAGTTCAACGGCAAGCTGTTCAAAGGCTCTGCCGCTGATGGCTATGTGCTGCCGTTGAGCCAGGACCAGATCGACGGCCTCCTTCGCGCCGCCAAGGCAGACTGGCGCGAGGTCGAACCGGCTATCTTCGGGACTTTGCTCGAGCGTGCACTTGGCTGGCAGGAGCGCCACGCGCTCGGCGCGCACTACACGCCTCGTACCTACGTGGAGCGCCTCGTGCTTCCCACGGTCGTCCAGCCATTGCGTGCCGACTGGGCGGACGCCCAGGCCGCTGCGCTCCTGCTCGCAGGCGAAGGCAAGCTTACCGAAGCGCGAGCCGAGATCAGGCGATTCCACCACCGACTGTGCAGCACACGTGTGCTCGACCCGGCCTGCGGCAGTGGAAACTTTCTCTACGTGACGCTCGAGCATCTCAAGCGCCTCGAAGGCGAGGTGTTGAACCTGCTGCAGACCTACGGTGAAACGCAGGACAAGCTGGGCTTCGTCGGCGAGACCGTCACGCTGCAGCAGCTGCTGGGTATCGAGCTCAACACCCGCGCCGCCGCATTGGCCGAACTTGTCCTGTGGATCGGTTTTCTACAGTGGCATATCCGCACTCTCGGCAATGCCAGCGTGGCCGAACCGGTGATTCACGACTACGGGAACATCGAGTGCCGCGACGCTGTGTTGGCCTATGACCGCGTGGACTATGTGATGGACGCCAGTGGCAAGGCGGTGACTCGCTGGGATGGCGCTCACTTCAAGAAGCATGCGGTGACGGGGGAGGACGTGCCGGACGAGACGTTTCAAGTGCCGTTGGAGCGCTATACAAAGGCGCGCAAGGCACTTTGGCCTAAGGCCGATTTCATCGTTGGCAATCCGCCGTTCATCGGTGCAAGCAATGTGCGCCGCGCCTTGGGCGACGGCTATGCTGATGCGCTCCGTAGCACCTGGAAAGACGTTCCGGAAAGCGCCGACTTCGTTATGCATTGGTGGCACGCCGCCGCGCAGAGGGTCGCGAGCGGCGAGACTCGGCGCTTCGGCTTGATCACAACCAACAGTCTCCCCCAGACCTTCAATCGGCGCGTTGTCGGGGCGGCGTTGGGAGGCGAGCATCCCGTGCATCTGGTCTATGCCGTCGCCGATCACCCGTGGGTCGACAGTGCCGACGGCGCGGACGTGCGAATAAGCATGACGGTCTGCGCGGCGGGGGCCGGCGAAGGGGAGTTGCTCAATGTGGTCCGCGAAACGGCGAAGGATGATGGCAGTGCCGACGTGACGTTTCGGGAACGGAGGGGTGTCGTGCATGCCGACCTTCGGGTTGGAGCGAATGTGGCGGCAGCGAAGGGCCTGCGTGCAAACGATGCGATGAGCAACCCGGGCTTCAAGCTTCACGGCGCCGGCTTCATCGTCACACCTGAAGAAGCGGAATCCCTGGGATTGGGAAGTACGCCTGGGCTCGACGATCACATCCACTTGTATTTCAATGGACGCGATTTGAATGATCGTCCACGCGGCGTCCTAGTGATCGATCTCTTTGGACTTGCAGTTGACGATGTGCGGAAGCAGTTTCCTGCCGTCTATCAGCGAGTACTCGAGCGGGTCAAGCCCGAGCGAGACAACAACAATCGTGAGTCCAGACGAAACAATTGGTGGATCTTCGGAGAGCCGAATCCGAAGTTGAGAGCGCAGCTCCTTGGACTTCGCCGATACATCGCAACGGTCGAAACACCGAAGCACCGGACGTTTCAGTTTCTTCCTTCGGCCGTCGCGCCGGACAACATGATTACGGTAATCGCGACCGACAAGGCCGAGCTGCATGGCGTCTTGTCGAGCCGCGCGCACTTTGTCTGGGCTACAAACAGTGGGGGCTCGCTGGGGTCCTACGCTGGAAACATTCGATACAACAAGACTCGTTGCTTCGAGCCGTTCCCGTTTCCCAACCTTGCAGACCAGGCCACACTTGCAGTGGAAGTTGCAAGTACCGCAGAAGAGCTCGACGCTCATCGCAAAAGCCGCCAAGCCTCTCATGCCACCCTTACTCTGACCGACATGTACAACGTGCTTGACGCCTTGCGTATCGGCCGTGAGCTGACTGCAAAGGAGAAGATCACCCACGCCGACGGTCTGGTGAGCGTACTTGCCGAGCTGCATGACCGCATCGACACGTTGGTACTCCAAGCTTACGGTTGGTCCGACCTGGCGCCGGCGCTTGTCGGCAAGCCCGGCGCTACCTTGCCTTGGCCGGAAAAGCCAGCCGCTCAGTCAGCGGCCGAAGAAGAGTTGCTCGTGCGCTTGGTGGCTCTGAACGCCGAACGTGCCGCAGAAGAAGCGCGCGGCGAGGTGCGTTGGCTACGTCCGGAATTTCAGGACCCTGCACATCACGCCGCTCGCGTGCCAACGCAAGACGAAATCGATTTGGGTGAACTGCCCACGGCGGCTCAAGCCAAACTGAGAGAGGGCCGTTCGGTTGGGAGCCCGCGCCGACCTTGGCCGAGCACCTTGGCCGAGCAGGTGCGAGCCGTCGCCGACGTACTGACGGCCGCACTTGGTGCGATGGACGAAGGTGCGATGGCCGAAGCGTTCACCGGCCGAGGCGCTTGGAAGAAGCGGCTACCCGGCATCCTGCTCACGCTCGAAGCGCTGGGACGTGCACGGCGCGAGGGCGGACGTTGGCGCGCTTAAGAACTCTACCTGTGGTAAGAGCTATGGGCCTCGATCATCCGAATGACGCCGCGTCGCTGCCGTGCGACCGGCCTCCTCCTGCGCCACTCAGCCGCCGCTTCAGCGAGCCGAAGCGGCGCCGGTATGGGACGACGCCCGTCAACTCGCCCGGCATCCTCGCCCTTGCCATCACACCAGGTACCACGTCGGTCACGGCCGGTGAGCAAGTCACCTTCACCGCCAGCGTTCAGAACGCGCCCTCGAATTTCGACATGGCCGGCCTGACCTGGACCTTGAGCGGCCCGAATTGCGCCGGTGCCACCTGCGGTCTGCTGAGCAGCGGCGCTGGCGCGACCGTGACCTACACCGCGCCGACAACCGCCCCGGGTCCCGACGCCAGCGTCACGCTCCAGGTCGCGGCCGGCATCGCCAAGTCGACGGCGACCTTCGTCGTCGCCGACTTCAACGGCGCGCTGCTCGGCGACTACGCATTCCAGTTCTTCGGTTTCGACCTGTCGCAGTCGGGCTTCTCGTCCGGCTTCACGGTGCAGAGCGGCGGCATCGTCGGCCGCTTTCGTGCCGACGGCCGGGGCGGCCTCTCGGCGATCGCTATGTCGTCGATGTCGACCATGCGTTCGCCATCACGACCAGTGGACGCCAGAGCGGCGGTCCGAACTTCATCGGCAAGGCCTTTCTGGTCGGCGAGGTGCGTGCGCAAAAGCTCACGCCCGGCATGCCGGCGCTGTCGGGCGCGGCGATCTTCTACACGTCGGGCATCGCCTCGATCACGACGCCGGTCTTCGGCTACACCACCGCACCTACGGCCGGCCTAATCGACTTCACGCCAGGCTCCGGCGGCGTGGCCGGGACAATCGACAGCGGCCGGCTCGACCAGGTCGTGAACGGCGCCTGGACGACCCACAACGTCGCCGCCGGGACCTACGGTGTGTCGACGTCGGGGCCCACCGCGGGGCGGGCGCGCCTGAACTTCCAGGTGGATGGATGCACGGTCCCCGCGTTGATCTTCCTGACCGGCGTCAACGAAGGCTTCGTCGTGGGCCAGACCCTCGGCTCGTCCAATTCGGGCGAGGCCGGCTTTCTCGAACCGCAGAGCGGGCTCGGCGCCGGCATCGAAGGGCGCTATGCCGGCGCGCCACCGTCTTGCTGTCGCTCGGCAGCGTGCCGCAGCTCGCCTTCGACCTGACGCTGTCGAGCGGCCTCGCCACCGGCCTGGTCGACGTCAGCAGCACCGCCGGACTCGGCGCCGACGCTGCGTTCGACGGCGCCTATGCCGCCGACCTGGTCGGCAACGGCCGGCACGCGGTCATCATCACGTCGACGGGTCAACCGCTGCATGGCGACTTCGTGGCCTGGCAGATCAAGGCCGGGCGGCTGGTGCTGCTGCCGGTGATGAACAACGGCGGCGCGCTGCCGGCGCTGCAGATCGCCGAACAATGACCGAGGTGGCGCAGATGCTCAGACGACGAGCCGCCCCCGCCGCTCGGCGACCGTGATCGTCGCTTCCATGCCGGCGGTGAAGCGCAGGTAGTCGCTCTCCATGCCGTCGGAAAAGATCACGCCGCTTTCCGGCATGCGCGAGCGCAGGCGCAGCGGCTGCCGAGCGGTGACGCTGCCGTAGACCAGGCTGGTGGTCGAAGCCTTGCTCGGGAAGGGCTCACGTACCGCGAAGGTCAGATGGCGCGCGTCCCAGGCTTGCGGCCGGTACTCGTGCTTCGGGGCGGCATCGCGCAATGCATCGGCGATGCCCCACGAGCCGGTGACGATGCTCTTCAGCCAGGCGGTCGAGCCGAGCCCGGTCGAGACGATGATCCCCGACGACGATTGCGATTCGTGCTCGTCGCCGAGCGCGATCTCGTAGAGCGCCGAGGTGTGCGAGCGCGGGCCGATGAACAGATCGTTGACGGCGCGCAGCAGCTGCCCGTCGGACAGGCGCGCCTCGGCCATGGTCACGCTCTTCGTCGCGCGCTTGTCCTGCGCGACGTCGCCGATCAGCGTGCGCAGGTCGGGGGGCTTGAAGGCGAGGAGCACGCCGTCCCAGCGGCTCGGCTCGGGGTTGACGCCGACCAGCGGCTGGCCGTCGAGGTACTTCATCGTGTTGGCGACTAGCCCGTCCTGGCCGAGCGCGACGACGATGTCGTCGGCGCCGAAGACGAAGTTCGGCAGGTAGGCACGGTCGACCAGCTGGTAGCGGCCCCAAGCCTGCAGGGCTTCGACGGCGACGCGCAGGCTCTCGGCGTAGGCGGCGTTCTCGCGCAGGTAGTCGGAGAAGTCGGCGCCCAGGTGCTCGATGTAGAAGCGGGCCTGGGCCAGCGTGTGGTGGCGCGCCAGCAACTCGTCGAGCCGGGTGTGCCGCGTCACCAGCACGACCTTGCGCTCAGCGGCCGCGCTCATCGGAGTCCCTCCGGGCTGCGCCCTCCGGTGTTCGCCCTTGGGGCGGCCCGGCGCGCTCACGCGTACCCCTCGTGCGCTCGTCGCCAGCGGCGCCGGCCATGAGCGAGTTGAGCAGCTCCGGCGAGACGTTGAGCTGGCCGATCCGCTCGGCGCGCTCGGCGATGCCGCCGAAGGCCTGGGCGATGAGCTGGCCCGGCTGCATGCCGACCGCGGCGAGCGCCTGCACGACGCGCGGGTCGGCCTTTTCGAGCGCCTGCATGATGGCGCCGACGCGGTGCGCCTCGGCCTCGGCCAAGGTGCGGCTGTTCTCGGCCTGGCCGTCGACGAAGCCCTTGCGCTGGTTCTCGAGCGCGACGTCGGCCGCCATCTGTTCGTCGCGCAGTTCGTTCTCGCGGCGCATCAGGGTCGCCTTCGCTTCCATCTGCGTCTCGCGGATCTGGCGCTTCTTCTGCTCGACGGCGATGTCGGTGTCGAGCTCGTTCTCGCGGATCGCGCGCTCCTTCTCCACCGCCGACATGCGCCGCGAATAGACGGCGTCGTCGGCCGCCTTCAGGTTCGATTCGCGCGACTCGGCCTCGAGGGCGCGCGCGATGTCGGGCGTCGGCTTGACGGCGATGATCGAGACGCCCAGCACCTCGAGGCCGAGCGCCGCGATCTCGGGCTGCGCGGCAAGCTCCTTCTGCGCCGTGCGGGCGATCAGCGCCGGCGCGCGCAGCGCCTGCTTGAGGTCGAGCGCCTGCACCGCCTGCTGCACGATCACCTCGACCTGCATGGCGACCCGGTCGCCGAGCCGCTGCGGGTCTTCCGAAACATAGCTGTGCCCGTCCTTGCCGAGCGAGAAGTCCATCAGCGCCGCGGTGCGGCGTGGATCGCCGACGCGGTAGGTGACCTGGCCCTGCACCGTGACGCTCTGGAAGTCGGCGGTGACGAGCTCGAGGATGAAGGGCCGGTCCTGGCTGGCGACCGGCACGGCGACCAGCGTCGTCGTCGGTGCGTAGTAGAAGAAGGACTGGCCTGCGCCTTCGCGTACGACGCGGCCGCCGCGGAACTGCAGCAGGTGAACCGTCGGCTGCGATTTGATGAACCGGATGCCGAGCATGGTGAGCTCCTATAAGTTGTATTGTGCAACTTGCACAAGTTGGACAGTACAACTTAGAATCGCGCCTGTCAAGCGAAGGATCGATCGATGGTCGACAAGGCAAGAAAGGTCACCCGTGCCGCCGCGGGGGCGCGCGCCGCACTGGGCTTTGTCCGGCCGCTGAGCAGCGTCGACGTGGTCGCTTTCGCCGTGTTCGACGAGGCGCTGCGCGTCCTCCTCGTACGCCGTCCGAAGGTCGCCGGCGAACCCTTTCCCGGTCGCTGGGCCTTGCCCGGCGGCTTCGTCGACGTCGACCGCGACGCCGACCTGCTGGCCTGCGCGCGGCGCAAGCTCCGCGACAAGACGGCGCGCGTCAGTCCGTACTTCGAGCAGCTCGGCAGCTGGGGCAGCGCGTCCCGCGATCCGCGCGGCTGGTCGGCCACGCATGCCTGGCTCGCCCTGCTGCCGACCGGTGGCACGGCGCCGGAGCAGGTCGCGGTTGCGGCCGAAGCGTCGTGGCGGCCGGTCGACGACGCGATGCAGAAGGGCGCGCTCGCCTTCGACCACGTCGAGATCCTGCGCACCGGTGTCGAGCGGCTGCGCAGCAAGGCCGAGTACACGTCGTTGCCGGCCTTCCTGCTCGCCGAGCCCTTCACCTTGCCGCAGCTGCAGCGCATCTACGAGGTCGTGCTCGGCCGACCGGTCGACAAGAGCGGCTTTCGCACCCGCGCGCTGGCGGCGCGATTCCTGGCCGAAGCGGGCACGGTCGAGGGCGACTCGAACCGGCCGGCGATGGGCTACCGGCTCCTCGACCGCAGCACGCCGGCGGTATTCCCGCGCACCTTCAGCCCCCGGCTCGGGCACTGAGCGCGGCACTCCACAATCGCGGTCGTCCTGCGTCGCCGAGTCGCACCCATGAACCTGTCCCGCTTTCCCCGTCGCCGCTACACCGAAGGCGCGACGCCGCTCGAGCCCCTGCCGCGCTTCAGCGCCGCGCTCGCCGCCTCGTGCCCGGGCGGCCGTGGTCCGGAGGTCTGGGTCAAGCGCGACGACCTGCTCGGCCTCTTTCCCGGCGGCAACAAGACGCGCAAGCTCGAGTTCCTCGTCGCCGATGCGCTGGCGCAAGGCGCCGACACGCTGGTCACCTGCGGCGCACCGCAGTCGAACCACTGCCGCATCACGCTCGCGGCGGCGGTGAAGGAAGGCCTGAAGTGCCGCTTCGTCATCGAGGAGCGCGTGCCGGGCAGCTTCGACCCGAACGGCGGCGGCAATCACTTCATGTTCCTTCTGCTCGGGGTCGAGGCGATCACCGTCGTGACGGCGGGCAGCGACATGGCGGTGGCGATGCGCAAGGTCGCCGACGAGATCGCCGCCGCCGGCCGCAAGGCCTACGTCATTCCGGGCGGCGGCTCCAACGCGCTCGGCGGTCTGGGCTACGTCGCCTGCGCGCAGGAGCTGCAGCAGCAGTGCTTCGAGCGCGGCCTGCAGTTCGACCGCGTCGTCGTCGGCTCGGGCAGTTCGGGCACTCACGGCGGCCTCGTCGCCGGATTCATTGGCGGCAACGTCGCGACGCCGATCGTCGGCATCGGCGTCAGCCGCGACCCGGCCGACCAGGAGCCGCTCGTCCATCGCGAAGCGCAGGCGGTGCTCGACCTGCTTGGCGTTCGCCTGACCGTGCCGCGCGAGGCGGTGGTCACGGTCGGCGGCTACTGGCAGCCCAAGTATTCGCTGCCGAACGCGCCCATGGTCGAAGCGGTGCAGATGCTGGCGCGCAGCGAAGGGCTGCTGCTCGATCCGGTCTACACCGGCAAGGCGATGGCCGGGCTGATCGGTCTTGCTCGCGCGGGAACGCTGCGGCCGGACGAGAGAGTGCTGTTCCTGCATACCGGCGGGCTGCCCTCGCTCTTCGTCTATCAGGACGTCGCCCTCGGCGAGACGCCGGTCGGTTGAGGCGGAGCGCGCCGCGCTCCATCCGTCCCTGCGGCACTCGTGGCGCCGACTCCAGCGCTCAGGCGGCCGAGAGCTCCGCCCTGCGCACCGGCGCGGCCGCTGCCGGCGACGGCGTCTGCGCGCGCAGTCGCTCGGTGGCGCGGTCGAGCAGGGGTTTGTCCTCGAAGGCCTTCATCCGCCCGGTGTCGCAGAGCCGCCCGAGCATGCGCCCGGTCATCGAGATCGTGCCGCGGTCTTCGGCGCCGTGCGTGAAGAGAAAGAAGGTCCGGCCGGCGTTCATGTGCGTGAGGCGGACCTTTTGCCACTGATCCCTCAGGTGCAGCCGGTACGAGACGCCGATTTGCAGATGGGCGAGAAGGCGAGGCCCTTCGGTGGGCTCGTCGGGCTCGGCCGCAGCAGCCGGCGGCGGCGCGATGGGCGCCGGCGCGGGCGCCGGGGCCACGGGTGCGGTGACGACGGGCGGTGCCTCGATCGTCGGAAAGGCATGGGCATCGGCCGGGTCGGCATGCACCGCCACAGTGGCCGGTGCCGCCCGCGGGGCCGCGGCAGGCATGACGGCTATGAGCGGCGCGACAGGCGCGACGGGCATGACCGACGCGACGCGCGCGACGGGAAGCTCGTCGAGCGGTGCCGGCCTCGTCGCAAGGTCGAGATCGAGCTCGGCGGTGGCCGGCGCCGCGGCCGGCGGGGTCGTGTCGACGACCGCGGCGGCGCTCTCCTTCGCAACGGCGACCGGCGCCGGCCTCGACCAGTCGACCGCGGCTTCGTCGACGAGGCCGATCCGGCGCGCCTCCTGGGCCGTGAAGCGGGGCTCGAAGGCTTCGCCCTCGGGCGCGCACTCGGCCGCCGCGCTCGCCTCCGAAGCGTTGGGCAGCGGCGTGCGCGCCGCGACGTCGAGCTGGCGCAGCAGCATGTTGTGATCGAGATCGCTGCCGGCGGCCGCCTTGAGCGAGCCGGAGTGGTCGGCCATCAGCTTGCCGAAGAAGGCGTCGTGCTCTTCCTTCGGCCAGCCGATCAGGGCCAGGCCTTCGTCGAGGGTGCCGGTGAGGCCGCGCAGGCCGGCGAGAAACGCCTTGCGCTCCTCGGCCGAGCGCTTCGGCTGGATGCTGGCGACGAGGTGGAAGGCGGCGCGGCGGAAGCGCTTCTCGCGCGCCGGGTCGGCGTCGTCGCTCTGCGCCGCGGCGACGATCGCCTGGCTCCAGACGCCGGCCAGGAATTCCTTCAGGTAGTCGGGGATCGGCAGCGACTCGTAGGCCTCGTGCAGGCGTCCGCTGAAGACCTGCGTCGTCTGCCAAGCGGCTTCCTTGGCCTGCAACGTGGCCGCCGCGGGCGTGCTCTCGAACGCGGCGCGCGCATTGGCGGCGACGAACTGCTCGAGCTCGCCGAGCTTGTTTGCGTAGAGGGGGACCTGGTCGAAGTCGCCCTCGACGATCTCGGTGACCAGCGCGTTGACGCGGACGAGCAACTCCTTGCCCGCGCCGCTCTCGAAGTCGCCGAAGCCCACCGCCAGGGTCGAGATGCGATTGATGAAGCGGCGCACCGGGTGCTTGCGTGCCGAAAAGAAGCTGGTGTCGCGCATCGCCACGCGCAGCACCGGCATCTGCAGGCGGGCGATCTCGCGCGCGATCTGCGGCGGCACGCGCGTGTCGGCCAGGATCTGGTCGAACAGGCTGGCGACGACCTCGATCACCATGTGATCGACCTCGCCCGAGGCCGCCTGCACCAGCTCGTCGTGATGGGCACGGATCAGGTTGGTCGGCGGCAGGGCGCCGAACATGCTCTGCGCGCTGCCTGTTCCGGCGGCAGCGAAGCTGGTGCCGAAGAAGGTGGGTTCGGCACCGCCGCGTGCCTGCCGCATGCCGGCCCCGATGCCCTGTTGCGGGCTCGCCGACGTGCCGTTGTTGAGTCGGCGCAGTAGGCGCATCAGGTCGACGTCGGACAGGCTGCCGCCGGCGCCCGGCGCGGCCGCTCCGCCGGCCCGCGCTGTCGCGGCCGGCCAGCCGGCCGCTCCGCCCATGGCTTCCTGCATCAATCGCTCGAGCAGCGCGGCCGAACCGTCCCCGCCTGCTCCGGCCGGGGCGGCGACGAACGCGGTCGCCTGCGGATTGCAGATCGAGGCCTCCCAGGCGCGGGCCATGTCGGCGACTGCGCCGGTCGGCATGCGGCCCATCATCGATTTTTCCCAGAGGTCGCGCATCGCTTCGAAGCCGGGCGCGCTCGGTCCGTTCGCACCGTTGGGCCAGGGCGCCACGCCCGCATCGCCGCCAGCCGTGCCGCCGCTTGCGGCGCTGCCGCCACTGCCGCTACCGCCGCCACCGCCGCCACCACCACTGCCCGGAGAAGGCGACGGACGCACCGTCATCTCGACCTGGCGGAAGCCGCGCGACGAGAAGTCCTTGACGATGCCGCGGTACGAGGAACGCAGGCTCTTGGCCAGCGCCTGGCCGAGCTCCTTGACGACGATGCGGCGGCAGGCGCCGCCATCGGCCACCGCCTCGACCGCCTGGTACAGCGCCGAGGCGATGACCTGGCCGCGCATCGGATTGCGCGCGGGGTCGGCCCAGCCGACATTCAGCAGCTCGCCGGTGTAGGCCGAAAGCTCGCGCAACTCGGTCTCGCACTCGTGGCCGATCAGCTGGCCGACGCGCTCGAAGGCCAGATGGTTCTCGAACTGGTCTTCGTCGACCAGGCCGATCGACATCCAGTCGGTGGGATCGTGAAATCCCGACGCTTCGCCGCCCTCGGGCGCCACCTCGTCGTCGATGGCCTGGCGCAGCGCCTTCTCGAAGGCGGCGAGGAGCGGCTGGCGCGAGAGCTGGAGCACGGCCTGCGCCTGCGTCAGCACCGGTCGCTCGCCGGGGCTGGCGGCGCGCACCAACGCCTTCAGCGCATCGGCGGCCGGGTCGATGGCGTCGGAGACCGCCGCGCGAATGGACTTCTGCGCCGCCTCGAGTGCCGCCTGCATGTATGAATCACCCGAACTCATTGGCGCGCCGACCGGAAAGGTAAAGGGGAAACGGCCGAACGGCCATGTCGCTGTACCTGAAGGTATCGGCGCGCGGCGGCGCCTCTTGAGGCCCGACGATGCCGAAAGTCACGGCGCCGGGCGTCCCGGCCCGCCCTGGCCGGGCTAAGGTGCGAGCGCCGTCATATGGCGGCGGCGCGCGAGCGACCAATCCAGCGATGACGGCAGACCGTGGCGACCCCGCCGGGCCAGACGAGCTCCAGCGCGAGCTGGTGCTCCACCACCGCGCCGCCCATGCGTGGGCGAAGCACTGCTGCCGGCGTGACCGCAGTGAAGCGGAAGAGGTGTTGCAGGTGAGCTACTTGAAAGTTCTTGACGGAAGGGCCCGCTTCGAGGGCCGCGCGGCGTTCCGGACCTGGCTGTTCGGCGTCATTCACCGTACCGCCGCCGACCATCGGCGGCGCCGCGCCCTGCGCGATGCTTTCTCCCTGCGCTGGGGCGCCGAGGAAGCCGACCGGGAGCCGGCGCCGGCTGCCGACGCACGCATCGATGCGGCGCAGCAGAGCGCGCGCTTGTCGAACGCCCTGGCCGCGCTGCCGCGGCGCCAGCGCGAGGTGCTGCTGCTCGTTTTCTATCACCAGCTGACCGTCGAAGACGCCGCCGGCGTGATGGCGATCGGCCTCGGCTCGGCGCGCCAGCACTACGCGCGCGGCAAGGAACGGCTGCGCCAGCTGCTCGGCGTGACGAGGCCGGCATGACGATGGCTCCCGCCGACTCGACCGACCCGGACCTGCGTGCGCAGTTCGCGGCGATGCGCGAGCGCGATCTGGCGGCGGCCCCAGAATTCGAGGCCGTGCTCGCCCGCGCCGCCGTGCGCCGAACGCCGGCGCATCGGCGCTTCGCGCCGCGGCCGGCCTGGGTGGCGGGATTCGGCGTCGCCGCCGTGGCGATCGCGGTCTGGCTCATTGCAGGCCCGAGCCCGTCGGCTCCGGAACCGGGCGCGCTTGCGCTGCCCGGCTGGCGAACGCCTACCGACAGCCTGCTCGCCGACGCCGGCGATTCCCTGGGGCGGCCGTCATGGGCTGCCTTGCCGACGGCCGCCCTCGGCCAGCCTCTGTTCCATCCAACCCCGGAGATTCGCCGATGAAAACCGCCACCGCCGTCCTCGCCCTCTGCCTCGGACTCGCCTGTCATGCCGCGTATGCGGAAGACGCGCCGGCCGGGCCGCCGAACGACCCGATCGCGCGCAGCGTGCTGCCGCCCGAGCTGATCATGCAGAACCAGAAGGCGATCCAGCTCAGCGAGGCGCAAAAGGGCGCCGTCATCGCCGAGGTCAAGCGGGCGCAAGGGCGCATCGTCGACCTGCAGTGGGACATGCAGCGGGCGCTCGAGCCGCTGGTCGAGCTGCTCGGCAAGGACAAGGTCGACGAGCCGCAGGTGCTGGCCCAGCTCGACAAGGTACTCGCCGCCGAGCGCGAGTTCAAGCGCACCCAGCTGACGCTGGCGCTGCGGCTGAAGAACATCCTGAGCCCGGAGCAGCAGAGAACCCTGTACGACCTGCGCAACGCGGCGCCGCGTGCGGGCGAGCCGAAGGCCGGCGGCACGAAGTGAAGCGATGAGGCGTCGATCACGTACCGCGCTCGCCCTCGCCGCCGCGATTTGCGCAGCGCTCGTCGCTTGCGGCGGCTCGTCGGGTGCGACGAATGGCGCGCCGACTGCGCCCTACATGGCCTTCGCCAACCCCGTGCCGGTCACGATCACCGGCTACAGCGGCGACGCGATGGAGCCCTTCATCTCGAAGGACGGGCAGCTTCTCTTCTTCAACAACCGCAACGACCCGTCGGTCGACACCAACCTCTACTACGCAGCGCGCGTCGACGACCAGACCTTCAGCTTTCGCGGCGCCCTCGCCGGCGCGAACGGCGCAGCGCTCGACGCCGTGGCGAGCCTCGACCAGCTCGGCAACTTCTACTTCGTCTCGACGCGAAGCTACACGTCGACGCTCTCGACGATCTACCGGGGCAGCTGGTCGGCGGGCGGCGTCGGCAACGTCGCCCTCGTGCCCGGCGTGTCGCTGCAACAAGCCGGCTCGGTCAACTTCGACGCCGAGATCAGCGCCGACGGGCAGACGCTGTGGTTCGACGACGGGCAGTATTCGCCGACCGGCGCGTTGCAGTCGGCCAGCATCGCCGTGGCAAGCCGGCAGGGCGCGTCATTCGCTCGCCTGGCCAACCGCGCGACGCTGCTCGCGGCCGTCAACAGCAGCGGGCTCAACTACGCGCCGAGCATTTCAGTCGACGGCCTCGAGCTGTTCTTCACCCGCATCGATTCGATGGGCTCAGGCGCGAATCCGGCCCTCTATCGCGCCGTGCGCGCCGACACGAGTTCGCCCTTCGGTCCGGCCGCGCTCGTCGTCGCCGCCAGCGGCTTCGTCGAGGCACCGTCGCTCTCGGCCGACGGGCATCTTCTCTACTTTCACAAGCTCTTGAACGGCGCCTTCGTCATTCAACTGATGAGGCGCTAGCCAGCGCGCGCTCAGGCGCAAGGAAGCCGGTCGTGCGCGCAGCCGCGGCGGTCGGATCTGCGGGCTGCAGGCCGGGCCGCGAGCGTCCTGCCCGCGGCCGGGGCACGCCCGGCGCTGCAGCGCGGAAAGCGGATCAACGGCCGCGCGGTCGCAGGGGTCGGAAGAACTCCACGATCTCGCGCGCCAGTGCTTCGGGCTGCTCCATCGCCGCGAAGTGGCCGCCGGCGGGCATCTCGGTCCAGCGGCGGATGTCGGTGTACCACTTGGCCGCCAACGACCGCGGCGGGCGAACGATCTCGCGCGGAAAGGCGGCGTAGCCGATCGGCACGCCGACGCCGCCCTCGGCGATCGGCCACGGCCCGTGCATGCGCGCGTAATACGGCCAGAACGACGAGCCGATCGCGCCGGTGAACCAGTACAGGCTGATGTTGGCGAGCAGGTGGTCGCGTGAGAACACGCTCTCGAGGTCGCCATGGCAATCGGACCAGCTGCGGAATTTCTCGACGATCCATGCGGCCAGGCCGGCCGGCGAATCGCTCAGGCCGAAAGCGAGCGTCTGCGGCCGCGTGCCCTGGATCCACTGGTAGCCCGTCTCTTCCCTGAGCCAGGCCGCGAGCTCGCCGAGGAAGACCTTCTCCTCGGGCGTGGGGCTGGCCACGGCCTTCGGGTCGCGGGCCACCGCAAGCAGATTGAGGTGGATGCCGATCAATTTCTCGGCGTGGACCGCGCCGAGCCGCGAGGTGATGAAGGCGCCCCAGTCGCCGCCCTGCGCGGCGAAGCGCGGGTAGCCGAGCACGCCGGTCATCAGCTCGGCGAAGCAGTCGGCGATCGCCTCGAGGCCGAAGCGCGGCTGGCCTGGCTTGAACGACAGGCCGTAGCCCGGCAACGATGGCGCGACGACGGTGAAGGCATCGGCCGGGTCGCCACCGAAGCGGCCCGGATCGGTGAGGCGCGGAATGATGTCGAGGAACTCGAACACCGAGCCGGGCCAGCCATGCGACAGCAGCAGCGGATAAGGATTCGGCCCCTTGCCTTCGACGTGCAGGAAATGCAGGTCGATGCCATGCAGCGGCACCGTCCATTGGGGAAATTCGTTGAGCCGCGCCTCCTGCGCACGCCAGTCGAAGCGCTCGCGCCAGTGCTCGACCAGGTCGGAGAGGTAGCCGACGTCGGTGCCATAGGCCCAGGGCGTGCCGGGCGCCTGCTCGGGGAACCGGGTGCGCGCCAGGCGCTCGCGCAAGTCGTCGATCGCGGCGTCGGCGACCCGCAGATGAAACGGCTGCGCGGCAGGGCTCATCGCGGCATCGAGCGGATCGAGACCGGCCCGGCCGCGAGCTTGATGCGCTCGCCGGTATCGACGAGCTTGCCGTCGCGGACCGCGTACAGGGCGAGCGCCCTTTCGACGTCGAACTGGACGATGATGGTCTTGCTGTCCTGCGTGAAGACGAGGCCTTGCGCGGCCTCGCCGCCCGGCAGCTCGCTGACCTTGACGGCGCCTCCGTCCTGGATCGCGAACAAAGACACCGTGCCGAGCTTGTGCCGGCCTGGGTCGGTGAGGAGCAGATTGGAGCCGGCCATCGACGAGACGGCGATCCAGCGTCCGTCGGGCGAGATGGCGACGCCTTCGGGCGTGGCCGAGACCGAGATCTGCTGCACGGCGCGGAACGGCCGCTTGCTCACGTCGACGAGGGTGACGACGTCGGCGTCGTCGACCGTTCTGCCGGTGCCGGTGTTGCCGATGACGGCCCAGCGGCCGTCGCTCGAGATGTCGATCGCGTAAGGATTGACGCCGGTCGAGATGCGTTCCCTGGTCAGCGTCACGGTCGAGCCCTCGACGCTCAGCACGGCGGCGCCGTTCTCGTCGCGCAGCGCGACGATGGCCGACTTGCCGTCGTGCGTGAACGAGACGCCCGACATGCGCTTCTCGCCGACCTTGACCTGGCCGACGAGCTTGACGTTCTTGCCCTCGATCGTCAGCACCTTGACCGTGCCGTCGTGCGCGGCGGCGAGCAGCAGCGTGCCCTCGCGATTGATCGACAGGCCGTTCGGATGGCCGCCGACGTCGACCTTGGCGATCAGCGCCGGCGGCGACGCCTCGAGGTCGACGATCTGCAGGAAGTTGTCGAACAGCTCCTTCCTGGCGGCGTAGTCGTAGCGGGTCGGCGCGGCGACGATGGCGAGCTTGCCGTCGGGCGTGACGGCGACCGCTTGCGGCGGCCCTTGCACCGTGTGCTCCAGGCCGACGTCGACGGTCGCCTTCACCACCGGCGGAAACCGCGTCGCGTCGAGCACGACCAGGCTGTCGCGCGGCGCCGGCTCGGGGAAGGTGGCGACGCCGTCGACGCGAACGAACTTGCCGTCCTGGGCCGAGACGATGATGTCGGCGGCGTGGGCAGTGCCCGCGCCGAGGGCGATCCAGCCCAGGGCCGAACACAGGGTGGTGGCGAGAGATTTCATGGGCTCCTCCGGTGTTGTCGTTGTTGCCGATTCGCAAGGGCATTTGTACCCTGTGACGGACGGCTCGACCTTCGGATGATCCCTGCCGCCTGCCTGCGCACGCTGCCGTCGCCGGTGCGCCGGACAGGGAGCACGAGCCGCGCCCCGGCGGTTCGCGTCAGCCGGCCGCGAACAGCTCCCGCGCGCGCTCCGGAACGCCTTTCTTCAGGCGTCCGGCGATCGCCACCGCCGGCCGCGCTGCGAGCATGCGCGCGAAGGCCTCGCGCACGTCGGCGGCGCCGACCGACTCGATGCGCGCCGCGATCTCGGCGCGCGAGCGGACCCGGCCGAGCGCAAGCAGGTCGAGCGCCGCGTCCTCGACCCGCCGCGACGCGTTCTCCCAGGCGCGCAGTCGCCGCACCGCGATCAGGTTGCGCGCGCGCTCGAGCGCCACGGCATCGACGTGGCCGGCCTGCGCTTCGAGCAGGCGCTTCATCTCGACCAGAAACTCCTCGGCATGCTCGGGCGCGGTCGAGGCCTCGATGACGAACTGGCCGGCCAGCTCGGTGACGTCGGCCGAGCAGGAGACGTGATACGCCAGGCCGCGCCGCTCGCGGATCTCGTCGAGCAGCGGCGAGCTCATGCCTTCGCCGAACAGCGCCGCGGCGACGACGTAGGCGTGGTGCGCCTCGTCGCCGAGCGAAGGAATGGGCAGGCCGTAGACGATGTGCGTCTGGCCCAGCCCGGCGACGGCGCGCGAGCCGGTCCCGCCGAGGTGCGCCGGTGCCGGCACGACGGCGGCATCGCCCGCGCGCAGCGCACCGAACGCGTCGTGCACCGCCGCGGCGATGCCGTCGGCTTCGATCCTGCCGGCCACGCCGACGACGATGTTCGCGCCGACGTAGCGGTCGCGGGTCCAGGCGAGCAGGTCGTCGCGCGTGATGCGGCCGATGTTGCCGCGCAGGCCGATCACCGGCAGGGCCAGCGGATGGCTGCCGAAGCAGAGCTTGTCGAACAGCTTGAAGGCGGTCGAGAGCGGGTCTTCCTCGTCCTCGGCGTATTCCTGCACCATCACCTGGCGCTCGCGCTCGAGCTCGGCCTCGGGGAAGGTGCCGTTCAGCACGATGTCGCCCAGCATGCGCACGAAGGCGCCGGCGTCGCGCGCCATGCCGCGCATGTGAAAGGCGGTGTGGTCCTTGTCGGTGTGCGCGTTGACGTCGGCGCCGAGCTGCTCGGCGTCGAGGTTGATCCGCTGGCAGCTGCGCGTCGCCGTGCCCTTGAACGCCATGTGCTCGACGAAGTGGCTGATGCCGCTCTGGCGCCGCGCTTCGTGACCGCTGCCGGCGCGCACGAACACGCTGACGCTCGCACTTTCGAGGTGCGGCAGGGCGATGGCGACGACGCGCACGCCGTTGGCCAGCGTGTCGACGCGGGTGTCGCTCGAGGCGATGGCATCGGTCATGGGCCGGGCATTGTGGCCGTGCCCGCGCCACGCCGTGTTCAGGCGGATACTCGGCGCTGGCGGCACGCGGCTTGCTGGCAGTGGCCAGCGCAACGAGGGCGAGCATGCAAATCCGGGTCGGTTTCGAAATGGCGTATCGCTGCCCGCAGCCGACGCCGATGCTGCTCGTCCTGAACATCCACTACTCGCGGGCCTCGGACCTGGTGCAGCCCGACCTGCTGGTCACCGATCCGCCGGTGCCGATCGGTGCCTACCGCGACCTGTTCGGCAACTGGTGCAGCCGCATCATCGCGCCGCGCGGCCGCATCGTTCTGCGCACCGACGCCGTCATCAACGACAGCGGCCTGCCCGACGTCGTCGTGCCGACGGCGGTGCAGACGCCGGTCGAGCAACTGCCCGAATCGACGCTGGTCTACCTGCTCGGCAGCCGTTACTGCGAGACCGACCAGCTCTCCGACGTCGCGTGGAACCGCTTCGGCGCCGGGCCGACCGGCTGGGCGCGGGTGCAGGCGATCTGCGACTTCGTGCACCGGCACATCGAGTTCGGCTACCAGTACGCGCGCAACACGAAGACGGCGTGGGAGGCCTACAACGAAGGCCGCGGCGTGTGCCGCGACTACGCCCACCTGGCGATCGCCTTCTGCCGCTGCCTGAACATCCCGGCGCGCTACTGCACCGGCTACCTCGGCGACATCGGCATGCCGCCGCCCTACGGCACGATGGACTTCGCCGGCTGGTTCGAGGCCTGGCTCGGCGACCGCTGGTACACCTTCGACGCGCGCAACAACATGCCGCGCATCGGCCGCGTGCTGATGGCGCGCGGCCGCGACGCCTGCGACGTCGCGCTGTCGACCGCGTTCGGCCCGAACACGCTCGAGCACTTCCAGGTGCGCACCGACGAGGTCGTGCCGGCCTGAGCCGGCCGCTTCTCGCGGGCGAAAAAAGCCCCGGCCAGGACGGCCGGGGCGAGTCGGGCCGGTGCGACTCAGTGCGCGCCGGAAGCTGCCGATGCGGCCGGCGGCGGCGCTGCGGGCGGCGGCGGCTCCGAATGCGTCTCGCCAGCGCAGCCCTTGACGTTCATGAACTTGGCCGTGAGCGTCGTGTTCACGAGCGAACCGACCGCCTGCACGACCGCGCCCGCGGCGAGGCAGGAGGCATTGCCTTCCATGTAGGTCGCCTTCGAGGCGTCGACGGTGTACAGACCGGGGACGACGACCGGGCCGTCGGCCCTCGTCACCGTGACCGTGAAGGTGCCGTCCGGGTTGAGGTTGGCAATGGCGCCGTTGACCGCGCTGAACGTCTGGCCGGGGTTCTGCTGCCGATCGCTCTGCGACGGCGCGCCGCGCACGTCGATGGCAGTGGCCATCACCTGCGCCGAAGTGCCGGTGCCGCTCAGCGTGCCGCGGAAGGCAACGCCGACGCCGGCGCTCAGGTCGGAGAGCTGGCCGTGCTCGAACTCCGCCGTCGACACGTCGACGACGACGCTGTTCGCGCCGGGCAGGAAGTTGGCTTCGTCGAGGGCCACGGTGACGAGGTTGCCGCTGACCGAGATCACCTTGCCCGCGCCGCCGACGCGGACCAGGCCGGGCGCCGGGTTGGCCGGCTCGATGTGGATCACCGAGGCCGTCACCGTGACCGGGTCGGCGGTGGTCGTGCCCGGCGTCACCACGCCCTTGATCTCGACCCGCGCGCCGGCGGCGATGCCGGCGAGCGTCACCGTCTTGCCGCTCGCTTCGTCGAGGATGACCGCGTCGGTAGCCAGCGAGACGACGATGCCGCTGCCGAGCCGCGCGTCGTCGATGACGAGCGTCTGCGCCGTCGTGTCGACGCTCTTCACCGTGCCATGTACTTCGGCCTGCTGGCGCACGAACTTTCCGAACGCGTCGCTCGGCTTGGGCGCCTCGATCGTCGGCGTCACCAGGCCGGTGAGCGGGTCGTAGGTGAAACGGGCGAGGTTGAAGTCGAGCACCAGCTGGCCATTCGCCGCGGTGTCGAGATCGATGTTGCGTACGTGCACGACGAACTCGGTGCCGGTCGCGGTCAGCTTGGCGGTGATCGTCGTGGCGCCGTCCAGCGAGACCAGTTGCACGCTGTTGTCGAGCGTCACGCGGACCTCGCCGTAGACGCCTGCGGGAATCTTCACCGTGGAGAGGAACTGGCCGACCGAGGCGAGCGAAGAGAGGTTGACGACGACCGGCGCGGCGGTCGCGTCGAGCAGCGTCACCTCGGTGCCGCTGGCGTCGACGGCGGTGATCTTGCGGATCGAGACCCAGACCTTGGAATAGTCGGTCGCGAGGTTGTCGGTGATGTAGGTCTGCAGCACCGACTGGGTCTGCGCAGTGCCTCCCGTTCCGGTGCCCAACATGTCGGGGCCGCCGCCGCCGCAGCCGGCCAAGGCAGCGACCGCGCAGGCGACCTGAAGGAGGGCAAGGCGCGCCGAGGGGCGCGAGCTGGTTCTGTGGCGACGAATCATCGATAACTCCCGATGGATGTTGTTGCGGCCGGGATCATCTCGACCGTCGAGCGGAATCGTAAATGTGCAAGCTGCACATTTGTAGACCGTCTGTGCCCGAGGTCCGCGAAGCGAGACTTCCGTCGCGCCGCCGAACGCGCCGTCCGACGCGCGGTCGGCGCGTGCCGACCGACGGAGACGCGGCGCCGGCGATGGCCGCAAGCCCCCTTAGCGTCGTTATCGGCGCGCGCGCGAAGGACTTGAGTCAGCGGCGCCGCGCGACGTCGCCGGGGTCGCCAGTCAGCCGGTCGCGCCTGTCACCGCGCGCGGTCGTCCGGGCACGCCGAGGGCGCATTCGAGCGCCGCCTCCCAGTGCCCGAGGTCGGCCGCGGCGCGATAGGTCGACTGCAGGAATCGCATCAGCGCGGCCTCCGGGTCGGCTGCGCTGCGCACCGCCTCGTAGGGCAGCAGCCATTCGCCCATCGCCGCGGACCAGGTCGCTTGCGCAGGCTCGACCTTCGCATCGGCGAAGCCGGCCGGCGCGGGATAGGCGTACGAATAGAACGCGGCCTGCGGGTATCGATCGCTGCCCGGCCAGAAGCCGGCGCTGCTCACCTCGTGCGAATAGGCCTCGCGCGTCACGTCGTCGGGCAGGCCGGGAACGCCGCCTGGATGGTGCGGCGCGGTGCGCCCGGAAAAGCGCGTGACGGCGAGGTCGAAGGCGCCCCAGAACAGATGCACCGGGCTCGTCTTGCCGAGAAAGGCGGTGCGGAACAAGCGGAACACGCCGTCGACGGCCACGAGGGCGCGCCAGTAGGCATGCGCGATCGCGGCGTCATAGCTGGCATGCGTCTCGTCGTCGGGAAAGCGGATCGGATCGGCCACCTCGTTCGGCAAGGTGTTGATCGCCACCTCGACGCCGATCGCCGCGAGCTCGGCCATGAGCCGGCGGTAGAACGCGGCCACCGACATCGGCGCGAGCGCGAAGCCGCGTTCGCTCGATCGCGACGAGCGGACGACCAGCCGATGATCGACGAGGTCGAAGCCGATCTCGACGATCTCGCCGCCGACATGGATCGGCGAGCTGCCGAGACCGCGCGCGTTGACGTAGAGCGGCATCTGCCAGCCGTGGTTGAGCCAGGGCGTGAGCGCGAGCCGGACCTTGCCGACGATCTGCGCCCAGAGCTGCAGCGTCGCCAGCGTGTCGCGCGACGCGGCGTGGTCGAGGGCCGGCCAGGCGGCGTCGCGGTCGTGGAGGCTGCGCATCGATCGCGGTCCTGCGCCTACTCGGCCCGGATGCCCGCCTGCTTCACCACGGTGGCCCAGCGCGCCGCGTCGCGCCGCATCAGCGCGCCCATCTCTTCGGGCGAGCCCGGTGCGATCTCCATGCCTTGCGCGACGAGGGCGGCCCGCACTTCGGTGAGGGCGAGCACCTTGCGCATGTCGGCGTTGACCTTGGCGACGATCTCGGCCGGTGTGCCGGCCGGTGCCAGCATGCCGTACCAGAGGTCGGCCTCGACGCCCTTGTAGCCGAGCTCGGCAAGCGTCGGCACGTCGGGCGCGAGCGAGGATCGCTTGTCGCCGGCGGCGGCCAGCGCGACGAGCCGGCCGCCCTTCACCTGCGCCATCGCCACATGCACCGGCAGGAACATCAGCGGCACGTCGCCCGAGAGCACCGCACCGACGGCGCCGGCCGTGCCCGAGAACGGGATGTGCGTGATCGAGACCCTGGCTTGCAGCTTGAACAGCTCCATCGCCATGTGGTGCGGCGTTGCGATGCCGGGCGAGGCGTAGTCGAGCAAGCCGGGCCTGGCGCGCGCCGCCTTGACCAGGTCGTCGACCGAGCGGAGCTTCGATGCTGCACTCGCCACGAGCAGGAAGGAGCCGGTCGCGCACAGGCCGAGCGGCGCCAGGTCTTTGAGCGGGTCGTAGCTCATGTTCGTGTACAGGGCAGGATTGATGATGAGCGTGTTGACCCCCATCAGCAGCGTCTGGCCGTCGGGTGGCGACTTGGCGACCGCGCCGGCGCCGAGGTTGCCCGAGGCGCCGGGCCGGTTGTCGATGACGATCGCCTGCCCGTTCCACAGCGCGCTCAGATGCGGGGCCATGGTGCGGGCCAGGATGTCCATGCCGGTGCCCGGCGTGTACGGAACGACGATGCGTACGAGCTTGCTCGGCCATGCCGTCTGCGCGAAGGCGCGACCGGAGCCGGGTGCGGCCAGCCCTGCGGCCGAGAGCGCGGCGAGGATGCCGCGGCGGCGTGACAGATCGGTTGATGGCAAGGCTTTGCTCCGTGTTCGCGAGTCGGTCACCAGACGGTCTCGCCGAGCTCGGCCGGAATGGCCGGGTCGTCGGCGTCGGTCACCACGTCGATCGTCATCTTGCCACCGGCGACGCGCGCGTCTATGCCTTCGATCTTGCGCGTCGGCTCGATCCGGCGCACTTCCTGCAGCGTGCCGTCGCCGCGGGCGATGCCGATCGCCGCCCCGGCGCAGGCGCCGTCGTCGTAGCTGTTGCCGGTCTGCTCGGCGACGGCGCTGAACAGCCACGAGCCGTCGGGCAGGGCGCAGCCGTCGGTGAAGGTGAGCGGCACGCCCTCGACCTTGCCGAGGTCGCATTCGACGGTCGCGCGCGGCTGCAAAGAGGCCGGTGCGCCGCTCAGCCACGCCATGACGCGATCGAGCGGAAAGCGGATGACCGCGCTCGGGCTGCGCATGCTGCCGCGCTGCAGCAGCAGCAAGGCATCGTCGACGATGAACGCGCCTTCGATGTTCAGCGCCTCGAAGCGCAAACTCGGATCGGCATACAGGGGCGAGAGGTCGACAACGCGTGCCGGACCTCGCGCCTCGCCGTTCGCATCGAGCCCGAGCAAGGCCCCGGAAAAGCGGTTCGGCCGCGAGCCCGACCCGAGCGCCAGCAGCGCACCGCTCGGCCACGCCGCCGTCGGCGGCAGGCGCAGCAGCGACTCGAGGTCGTCCTTCTCCGCCTTGCGCTGCTTCTTCGATTCCGGCAGGTCGCCGTCGAAGAGCCGGATCAGGCGGCCGGTCGAGCCGGCATCGGCGTTGAACACGCCGATGTGGTTCTCGTCGTCGGCGACGACGTAGAGACGCTGGCCGACGCGCACCAGCCCGCTCGCGGCGCTGAGAAACGACAGCCCGCGCGGGTGATCGGCGGGGTCGATCGCCAGCGTTGCGACCTGCCGATAGATCAGCGTCGACATGGCGGGCGGTGCGGCGTGCAGGAGCGGCGCGCCTCAGCGTCGCAGTCCCGCCACCTGCTTGTAGTCGTCGGCGATCTTCGCCAGCTCTTCGCGCGAGACGAGGTCTTCGATCCGCGCGAAGGGCTGGTCGCCCGAGCGCTCGTGCACCTCGCGCAGGATCGCGTCGGGCGGGTTGCTGCGGTTCATGAGCACGATCTTCGCGGTGGCGGCGTTGCGCAGGCGATCGTATTCGCCGAGCGCTTCAGGACCGAGGCCACGCGCGGCCAGCAGGTCGGCGAGGCAGCGCGCATCGAGGATCGCCTGGCCGGCGCCGTTCGAGCCGCGCGGCACCATCGGATGCGCGGCGTCGCCGAGCAGGGTGACACGGCCGAAGCTCCAGCGTGGCAGCGGGTCCTGGTCGACCATCGGGTAGGCGAGCAGGGTCGCGGTGCTTTGGATCAGCGCGGCCACGTCGAGCCAGCCGAAGTGCCAGTCGGCGAAGGTCGGGAAGAAATCGTCGAGCTTGCCGCGTGCGTTCCAGTCGCGCTGCACCGGCGCCGTGGCTTCGAGCTCGGCGACCCAGTTGACGAGCTGCCGGCCGGCGCCGTCGACGTCGTTGCGGATCGGGTAGATCACCATCTTGCCGACCGAGAGCCAGCCGGCGCGAACCATGGTCGCGCCGCCGAGGAAGGGCGCGTGCGCGGTGACGCCGCGCCACATGTTGACGCCCGACCAGCGCGGCGGACCTTCGTCGGGATGGAGCTGCTTGCGCAGCGCCGAATGGATGCCGTCGCAGGCGACGACGATGCGGCCGAGCGCATCCGGCAAGGCCTCACCCGCGGCGCCGCGAAAGCGCACGCGCACCGCGTCGTCGCGGGCGCTCTCCGCGCCGACGCAGGAGTGCCCGGTGACGACGCGGTCGGCACCGAGGCGCGACGTCACGGCGGCGAGCAGCACCTCCTGCAGGTCGCCGCGGTGGATCGAGAGCTGTGGCACCTCGTAGCCGGCCCAACGGCCCGCGGGCTCGGCGTAGACGAGCTGGCCGAAGCGGTTGTAGAACGCCGCTTCGCGCGTCTGCACGGCGACCCGCTCGAGCGCGTCGAGCAGGCCGAGCGACTGCAGTTCGGCGGTGGCATGCGGCAACACGTTGATGCCGACGCCGAGCGGCCGGATCGCGGCGCTCGCCTCGTAGACGCGGCAGGCGATGCCGGCGCGGTGCAGGCAGAGCGCCAGCGTCAGGCCGCCGATGCCGGCGCCGATGACGATGACGTCGTCGCGTCGCATCGCGTGGGTCGTCCTACCTGGTGCCGAACAGCTCCGCGCATCGCGAGGTGCTGACGCGGCCCTGGTTGTCGAAGACGACGTCGGCCGTGGCGATCCTGCCGTTCTTTGCGACGACGATGCGCAAGGTGCAGGTGCGGTCGTCGAGGCTGACGTAGCCGGCGGCGGTGCGGGACGCGGTGGCCGAGGTCCAGCTGAATTCGGTCGTTGCGTCGAGCAGCTCGGTGCGCTGCCGCCAGGTGCCGAACTGGTCGAAGAACTCGCCCGCCGCCATGCCGATGGCGCGCCTGTTGACGACGGCCTGCACCGCTTCGTCTTTCTTGAAGAGGGTGCCGCAGGCGGCGAGGGCGACGAGCAGGGGCAACGCGGCGGCGGCGCGGACGGGAACAGGGATGCGCTCGAGGAACAAGGTCGCTCTCCAGGAAGACAGACGACGCAATCGTCGCATGCCTGCGCTCGCGGCCTGCTCGGGCCGGTCGCGGCGCGGTCAGGTCGTGGCGACGCGGTGCATGTGACGCGGCCGCGTCGGCTTGCCGACCCAGGCGCTGGCACGTGCTGCCGCCGCGGTTCGGCGCTGCAGCGGATTGCCGATCATCGAGCGAACCTTGTAACGCCAGGCCGACGACCAGATGTGGCGGCGCGGGCCGATGCGCAACAGGGCGCGTGTCACCGTGATGAACAACACGGCGAGCACGCTGTACGCGGCAAGAAACGTCAGCAGCTCGAGGATGCCCGCAGCCGGCGGCGGCAACACGGCGGCGCTGCCGGTCGCCATCTGCTCGTAGATGACCCAGGGCTGGCGGCCGACCTCGGCGACGGTCCAGCCGGCGAAGCTCGCCAGCCAGGGCAGGGGCAGGCACAGGCAGAGCACTCGCAACGGCCATTGCGCGCCACCGCGCTGCAAGGCGCGGCGGTGCCACAGGGCGCAGGCCAGCACCAGACCGAGGACGAGGGCGCAGCCGGCCATCAGGCGAAAGCTGCCGAACAGCGTCGGCACGCTCGGTACGCTGGCCAGCGCCGTGGCGTGGATGCGCTGCTCGTCCGAGAGCCGGGGCCAGTCTTCGCGCGTCTGCGCGGTGCGCGCATAGAGCTGGCGCCAGCCGGTGCCGGCTTCGGTGGCGGGGTCGCGCAACGCCGACGCAATGCGCGCCTCGGCGCCGACGAGCAGCTCGCGAACGCCGGCCGGCGAAGCGTCGCTGTGCGTCGCCAGCCAGCTCATCAGGCGCGGCACCGTCACCGCGAAGCGATTCGCCTGCGCCGCCAGGTCGGGCACGGCGAACAAGGTCAGCGACGACGGGCCGGCCTCCTGTTCCCAGTGCGCCTCGATCGCCGCGAACTTCATCGGCTGCTGCTGCATCACGAGGCGGGCGCTGGCGTGGCCGCTCCAGATCACCGCCGCCAGCGACAGCGCCGCCATCGGCAGGGCCAGCGACAGCGACAGGCGCGCGACGTCGAAGTGGCGCTTCCTGATCAGGTAGAAGCTCGAGATCGCGGCGATGAAGATCGCGCCGGTCAGGAGGCCGGCGCTCAGCGTGTGCGCGATCTTGCAGAGCGCCGTCGGGCTGAGGAAGATCGCGCTCAGCGAAACGATCTCGAGCCCGGCGTTGCCCGCTTCGGTGCCGACCGGATGCTGCATCCACGCGTTCAGCGTGACGATGCACGCCGCCTGGACGAGCATGACGATAGCCAGTACCCAGCGCGTGATGGCCCGGTCGAGGGCCGGCTGGCCGTGCGCCAGCGAGGCCAGCACGAGGACCAGCGAGACCATCGCCGGCGCGATCATTCCTTCCATGCCCATGATGGCGTGGATGACCTCGCGCGCATGCACGCTGTAGCCCGACCACTGGTGTTCGAGCTGCATGCGCAGCGGATAGCCGGTGGCCATGCCGATCAGCCACGCCAGCACGAAGAAGCGATACCAGAAGCGCCCGGCGCGGCGCCAGTCGTGCCGGCCGGTGACGACGCGCAAGGTGTCCATCAGCGCCACGGCGACGATCAGGCCGATCGTCAGCGGAACGAAGATGTAGTGAAAGCCGATCGTCAGGCCGAACCGGACCCGGCTCAGCATCAGCATGAACGGATCGGGCGTCATCGGCCGCCCTCGTCGCGATCGATGCGGCGGGCGGCGATATCGGCAGCAAGTGCGGCCGATGAAGGGCGGCTGACAGACTGTTTCAGATGCATGAGGCAGAGGCGACGGATCGCGTCATCGACGCGCGTGGCGAGCCTGGAACGCAAAGCGAATGCCCGATCGGTGCCTGCTTACCAGCGATTACGCTCTGCCACCGAAGCGTGCGTCGCCGCGCGAACGGGCTGCGCGATCGGCGCCACGAGGCCGGCGTTGGCGGCCTGTGGCATCCTCCGCGGCGCCATGGCCGCCGCCACGCCCCGCGCTCCCACGCCGCTCTCGCGCTACCACGAGAAGCGCGACTTCCAACGCACGCCCGAGCCGGCGGCGGCCGACGATGGGAAAGCGCAGGGGCGACCGTCCGGTGCCTTGTCCTTCGTCGTGCAGAAGCACTGGGCGAGCCGCCTGCACTACGACTTTCGCCTCGAGCTCGATGGCGTGCTGCTGAGCTGGGCGGTGCCCAAGGGCCCGTCGTACGACCCGACGAAGATGCAAATGGCGATCCACGTCGAGGACCATCCACTCTCGTACGCAGCCTTCGAGGGAACGATCCCGCCGAAGCAGTACGGCGCCGGCAAGGTCATCGTCTGGGACCACGGCACCTGGGAGCCGGTCGGCGATCCGCGCGAGGGCCTGCAGAAGGGCAAGGTGTTGTTCAGGCTGCACGGCGAAAAGCTGGCGGGCCTCTGGGAGCTGGTACGCATCGCCAAGCCCGGCGACAAGCAGGACCCGTGGATGCTCTTCAAGAAGCGCGACGAATGGGCGCGTCCGCTCGCCGACTACGACGTCATCGCGGCGCTGCCCGACAGCGTCGTCGCGAATCCGCTCGGGCTCGTCGAAGAGAGAGAGCCGCGTCGGTCGGCGGCTCGCGCTGCGGGCGTCGTGCCCGTCGCGCCGGCGAAGGCCGACCTCTCGAAGGGCGTGAAGGCGCCATTGCCGACCAAGCTCGAGCCGCAGCTCGCGACGCTCGCCGCGTCGCCGCCATCGGGCGACTGGATCGTCGAGACCAAGTTCGACGGCTATCGATTGATGACGCGCATCGACAAGGGCAAGGCCAGGCTCATCACGCGCAACGGCCACGACTGGACCAAGAAGATGCCCTCGCTCGCCGCCGCGATCGAGTCGCTGAAGATCGGCTCGGGATGGCTCGACGGCGAGATCGTCGTCATGAACGCGTCGGGCGTGCCGGACTTCAACGCGCTGCAGAACGCCATCGACGCGACCCGTGACGCCGACATCGTCTACTTCGTGTTCGACCTGCCGTTCCACGATGGCAAGGACCTGCGCGAGGTGCCGCTGGCATCGCGGCGCGCCCTGCTGGGCGAGGTGCTCAAAGCGAGCCCGTCGGAGCGCATTCGCCTCAGCCAGAGCTTCGACGCGGCGCCCGCTCGCATGCTCGAGGCGGCGCGGCAGATGGGCCTCGAAGGCATCATCCTGAAGCGCCCCGATGCGCCCTACGTGTCGGCGCGCACCGAGACCTGGCTGAAGCTGAAATGCCATGCGCGCCAGGAGCTTGTCATCTGCGGCTTCACCGACCGCGCGGGCTCGCAGTCCGAGGTCGGCAGCCTGCTGCTCGGCTATCACGAGCAGGGCGAGCTGAAATACGCGGGCAACGTCGGCACGGGCTGGAGCGCGAAGACCGGCCGCGATCTGCACGCGCGCCTGGTCGCGCTCGAGGTGGCGGCGCCGCTGTTCGATGCCGAGGCGCTGAAGCCCGGTCGCTGGTCGCGCCGCACGGAGGGCGCCGAACGCTGGGTCCGTCCCGGGCTGGTCGCCGAGATCTCGTTCGCCGAATGGACGCCCGACGACCACGTGCGTCACGCCGTGTTCCAGGGCTTGCGCCTGGACACGGCGGCGAAGACGGTGACGCGCGAGGTCGCGCGTGCCGAGGCCAGCGTCGCCGCCGCACCGACCGCGAAGACGACCAGCAGCATCAAGGTGACGAACCCGGAGCGCGTCATCGATCCTTCGACCGGCCTCACCAAGCTGGCCCTGGTCCGCTACTACGAAAGCGTTGCCGAGCGCATCCTGCCGCACCTCGAGGACCGGCCGGTCTCGCTGGTGCGCGCGCCCGAAGGCATCGGCGGCGAACTGTTCTTCCAGAAACATCCGGAGACGCGGGTGCCCGGACTGCGCGTGTTCGACGCCTCGCTCTGGCCCGGCCATGCGCGCATGCTCGGCATCGACAGCGTCGAGGCACTGCTCGCGGCGGCGCAGATGAACACGATCGAGTTCCACACCTGGAACTCGACCAGCGCCCACATCGACGAGCCCGACCGCGTCGTCTTCGACCTCGACCCGGGCGAGGGCGTGACGTGGTCGCACGTGCAGGAGGGCGCGCTCCTCGTGCACACGCTGCTCAGCGAGCTCGGCCTCGAAAGCTGGCTGAAGACGAGCGGCGGCAAGGGCCTGCACATCGTCGTGCCGCTCGCCCCCGAACTCGGCTACGAGCCGGTCAAGGCCTTCTCGCAGGCGGTGGTGCAGCACCTCGCGGCGACGATCCCGCTGCGCTTCGTCGCCAAGAGCGGCGGCGCCAACCGGGTCGGCCGCATCTTCGTCGACTACCTGCGCAACGGCCACACGGCGACCACCGCGGCGGCCTTCTCGGCGCGGTCGCGGCCCGGGCTCGGCGTCTCGATGCCGATCGCCTGGGATCAGTTGATGGCGCTGAAGAGCGCGGCGCAATGGACGATCGCCACGGCGCGCGAGTACCTGAGCTTCGAACCCGTCGATCCGTGGGCTGGCTACTGGAAGTCGAAACAGACCCTGGCGTCAGCCGTCGAGGCGCTCGGCTAGACGAAGCCAGGCGCCCGGAGCGTGAAGATGCCCGCGAAGGCGAGGCGCTTTCGCAACGGTTCGGGTGACAAGGCAAGGCACTTGCCCGTATGCTGCGCGTCCGCCAAGCAGGGGCCCGCGGGCCGCAAGGCGACACAGGAGGCCTGACATGGCTGCGCGTTCGATTGCTTCGCTCTCCCTCTCCTTCGGCCTTGTGTCGATCCCGGTCAAGCTCTACTCGGCAACCGAAAGCTCGGCGGCAGTCCGCTTCAACATGCTGGCCAGGGACGGCTCCCGTCTCAAGCAGCAATACGTTTCCGAGAAGGACCAGTCCGTCGTCGAGCGCGCCGAGATGGTCAAGGGCTACGAGTTCGAGAAAGACCGCTTCGTCATCTTCTCGCCCGAAGAGCTGAAGGCGGTGCAGGAAAGCCCGAGCCACAGCGTCGACATCGTCGCCTTCATTCCCGACAAGGCGATCGATCCGATCTTCTACGACAAGGCTTACTTCCTCGCCCCCGACAAGCGCGGCGCCAAGCCCTACAACCTGCTCATGGAAGCGATGCGCCAGAGCCAGCGGGTGGCGCTGGCCAAGTGGGCCTGGAAGGGCAAGCAGTACGTGGTGCAGGTGCGCCCGGCCGAAGACGGCATCGTGCTGCAGCAGCTGCTCTATGCCGACGAAGTGCGCTCCATGAAGGAGCTCGATATCGAGAAGGTCACGGTCTCGCCGGCCGAGCTCAAGCTCGCCATGCAGCTGATCGACCAGATCTCCGAGGACACCTACGACCCGACGATGTTCGAGGACGAGGAGAAGAAGCGCATCCTCGCCGCCATCGACGAGAAGATCGCCGGCAAGCAGGTCGTCGCCAACGAGCCGGTCGAGCCGGCCAGCGGCGCGCAGGTGATCGACCTGATGGAAGCGCTGCGCGCCAGCCTCGGTGCGAGGGGCGGCGCCAAGGCCAAGGCGGCGCCGGCCAAGGCCGCGCCCGCAGCCGAGCCGGCCCCGGCGGTCGAGGCGGCCAAGGAACGCAAGGGCGTGAAGCGCGCGCAAAAAGCCGAAGAACCCGCCGCTCCCGCCCGCGCCCGGGCGAAGAAGTGACGAAGAGCGCGCCGGCGCCGAGCACCTACACGTTGCGCAGCATCCAGGAGATGCTGGGCCTTGCGCGCGGGGTCATCACCGGCCTCGTCGGCGCGGGCTTCGTCAAGCCGGGCCGCGGCCCGCGCAACGAATACCGCTTCACCTTCCAGGACGTGGTGCTGCTGCGCACTGCCGTCGAGCTGCAGGGCGCGCGCATCGCGCCGCGCAAGATCCTGAGTGCCCTGCGCCGCCTGAAAGCGACGCTGCCGGGCGAGCTGCCGCTGACGGGGCTGCGCATCACCGCCGTCGGCAACGACGTGACGGTGCGCGACGGCCGCTCGCAATGGCAGGCCGAGTCGGGCCAGCTGGTGATGGACTTCGAGCTCGCGCCGGCGCAGGGCACCGTCACGCTGCTGCAGCGGAAGACCGTGCCTGTGGCACGTCCCGCCGACGACTCGGACACGGTGTTCAGCCAGGGCGAGGCGCTCGAGCAGAGCGACCGCGCCGCCGCCGAGTCGGCCTATCGCAAGGTGCTCGCGCTCGACCCGAACCACACCGGCGCCTACCTCAACCTCGGCGCGCTGCTCTGCGAATCGCGGCGTTGCGGCGAGGCGGTGGCGCTCTACGACGAAGCCCTGCGTCGCCACCCGGACGAGGCGCTGCTGCACTTCAACCGCGCCGTCGCGCTCGAGGACAAGGGCCGGCCCGCCGACGCGCTCGCCGGCTACGACACCAGCCTGCGCCTCGACCCGGCGCTGGCCGACGCCCACTACAACGCGGCGCGCCTGCACGAGCAGCTCGGCGATGCGAAGAAGGCACTGCGACACCTCAGCGCCTATCGCCGGCTGGAGCGCCATCGCTAGTCCGCCGAGCGATGAAGCACCGTCTTGCCGTCGTCGTGATGGGCGTGTCGGGCTCCGGCAAGTCGACCGTCGCCGCCGGCATCGCCGAAGCACTCGGCCTGCACTTCATCGACGGCGATGGCCTGCATCCGCCCGAGAACGTGGCGCGCATGCGCGCCGGGACGCCGCTCCGCGACGAAGACCGCTGGCCCTGGCTGGACCGCATCGGCGCCGGCCTGGCCGATGCCGCGCAATGGCCCGAGGGCGTGGCGATCGCCTGCTCGGCACTGAAGCGCGCCTACCGCGATCGCATCCGCAGCGCCGCACCGGGCGTGCGCTTCGTCTTCCTCGATGGCGCGGCCGAGCTGATCGGCGCGCGCATGGCCGGGCGGGTCGGCCACTACATGCCGGCGGCTCTGCTCCAGAGCCAGCTGCAGACGCTCGAGCCGCCCGGCGCCGACGAGGCCGATGCGCTGCGCCTCGGCATCGAGCTGCCGGTCGAGGCCGTGATCGCGGTCGCTTTGCGCTCGTTGGAGATCGAAAGACCGCGGGCCTGACCAAGAAGAAAGTGCGGCCTGCGCGATTTGCATGCGCCGCCTAGACTCGATTGCATGAGCAAGCTTTTCCAGCCTTTCGAGATCGGCGCGCTGCGCCTCGCCAACCGCATCGTCATCGCGCCGATGTGCCAGTACTCGGCGAGCGAGGGCTCGGCCGTCGACTGGCACCTGATCCATCTTGGCCACCTCGCGCTCTCGGGCGCTGGCATGCTGATCGTCGAGGCGACGGCGGTGTCCCCCGAGGGCCGCATCACGCCGGCCGACCTGGGCCTGTATTCGGATGCCAACGAGCAGGCGCTGGTGCGCGTGCTCGGCGCGGTGCGCGAGGTCTCGCCGATCAGGATCGGCATGCAACTGGCGCATGCCGGACGCAAGGCTTCGAGCCGCGCGCCGTGGGAGGGCGGCAAGCAGATTCGCCGCGGCGAGCCGCAGAGCTGGCAGGCGGTCGCCCCGTCGGCGGTGCCGCATGGCGAAGGCGAGGACGCGCCGCGCGCTCTCGACGCCGAAGGCATGCAGAAGGTGCGCGACGACTTCGCACGCGCGGCGACACGCGCCGCGCGGCTCGGCCTCGACGGCCTCGAGATCCATGCCGCGCACGGTTACCTGCTGCACCAGTTCCTCTCGCCGATCGCCAACAAGCGCAGCGACGCGTACGGCGGCAGCCTGGAGAACCGGATGCGCTTTCCGCTCGAGATCTTCGAGGTCGTGCGCGCCGCGTTTCCATCCGACAAGCCGGTCTGGGCACGCATCTCGGCGACGGACTGGGTGCCTGGCGGTTGGAACATCGAAGGCACGGTCGCGCTCTCGCAGGCGCTGAAGTCGCGCGGCTGCGCGGCGATCCATGTGTCGAGCGGCGGCGTCTCGCCGCAGCAGGCGATTCCGGTCGGCCCCGGCTACCAAGTGCCGTTCGCGTTGCGCGTCAAGACCGAGGTCGGCCTGCCGACGATCGCCGTCGGCCTGATCACCGAGGCCGAGCAGGCCGAGACCATCGTCGCCAGCGGCGAGGCCGACGCCGTCTCGCTGGCCCGCGCCATGCTCTACGACCCGCGCTGGCCGTGGCATGCCGCCGCCAAGCTCGGCGCCCAGGTCGAGGCCCCGCACCAGTACTGGCGCTCGCAGCCGAGGCAGTACAAAGACCTGTTCGAGAACGCCGCGTTCGGCGCCCGTTGAAAAGAAGGAAGCCATGAAATACAAGCCCCTCGGCCGCACCGGCCTGTTCGTCTCCGAGCTCTGCCTCGGCACCATGACCTTCGGCGGCGGCAGCGAGGGCATGTGGTCGAAGATCGGCCAGCTGCAGCAGGAAGAGTCGGAGCGCATCGTCGGCAGCTCGCTCGACGCCGGCATCAATTTCATCGACACCGCCGACGTCTATGCCGGCGGCCGCTCCGAAGAGATCACCGGCCAGGCGCTGAAGAACCTGAAGGTGCCGCGCGAGAACGTCGTCGTCGCGACCAAGGTGTTCGGCGAGACCGGGCCGGGCGCGAACATGCGCGGCGCAACGCGCAGCCATATCGTCGCCGGCCTGCAGGCGAGCCTGAAGCGCATGCAGCTCGAGCACGTCGACCTCTACCAGATCCACGGCTTCGACCCGGCGACGCCGATCGAGGAAACAGTGCGCGCGCTCGACACGATGGTCCAGCACGGCCATGTGCGCTACGTCGGCGTCTCGAACTGGGCGGCCTGGCAGATCACGAAGGCGCTCGGCATTTCCGAGCGGCTCGGCCTGGCCCGCTTCGAGAGCCTGCAGGCCTACTACACGATCGCCGGCCGCGACCTCGAGCGCGAGCTGATGCCGATGCTGCAGAGCGAAGGCCTCGGCCTGATGGTCTGGAGCCCGCTCGCCGGCGGCTTGCTGAGCGGCAAGTACGGACGCGACGCGAAGGCCGAAGAAGGCAGCCGCCGCACTTCGTTCGACTTCCCGCCGGTGAACAAGGAGCGCGCCTTCGATTGCGTCGACGTCATGCGCGAGATCGCCGGCCAGCGCGGCGCCTCGGTGGCGCAGGTCGCGCTTGCCTGGCTCTTGCACCAGCCGCAGGTGACGAGCGTGATCATCGGCGCCAAGAAGGCCGAGCAGCTTGCCGACAATATCGGTGCCACCACCGTCGCGCTCGGTGCCGACGAGCTGAAGCGGCTCGACGCGGTGAGCCGGCTGCCTTCCGAATACCCGGGCTGGATGTTCACGCGCCAGGGCGAGGTGCGGCGCAAGCAGCTCGCCGAGGCGGGGCGCGCACCGGCCGCCTAGGGCCCTCTCGGCACGTCGTGTGCCAAGAGTTCCGGTCGGCGCGGCAGATCGGTCGGCACGGAGACCCTCATGAACGTCAAGCATCTCGCCTGGGTCGTGGTCGCGGCGGTAATGCCTGCAGTGGCGTCCGCACAGGACGCGCACAGCGCCAAGCAGATCAACATGCGCGCCGGTCCTGCCCGCGACTACCCGCTGGTCGCCAGCTACGGCCCGGGAACGCCGCTCGCCGTTCAGGGCTGCACCGACGGCTACGGTTGGTGCGACGTGATCGCCCCGGGCAACGTGCGCGGCTGGGTCTTCGCCGGCAACATCATCTACCCGTTCCAGGACCAAGAGCGGCCGCTGCAGATGTACGGCTCGGTGGTCGGCATTCCGATCATCAGCTTCTCGATCGGCAACTACTGGGGCTCGTACTATCCGAACCGGCCCTGGTTCCGCGATCGCTGACGCTGGGAGAACCATGCGCCGCCGATGCGGCCGGGACGGCCTGTCATGCGGCCGCCGGTCGCGCCGCACCCGCCGATCGGTCGCCCACCAGGCGACAACCGGCCGCCGCCAGTGCTGCGCCCGCCACCCGCGCCGCGGCCGCCGCCGGTGGCCCGCCCGCCTGAGGGGCGTCCGCCGGAAGGGCGTCCGCCGGAAGGACGTCCACCGGAAGGCCGTCTACCGGGTCGACCGCCTGGTGGCGAGCGCCCGCCGGGCGATCGGGGCGGCAACGACCGTCGGGGCGAAGGCCCGCGGCCCCCGGAGCGCTGATCCGGCCGCCGGCTGTGCGCCGGCGCGACAAAATGCGGTGATGCCCGATACGCAGATCACCCCGCCGCCGTCGTTCGGCCGCGCCATGCTGGCCGAGTTTCCGCTCGAGCCGGGCGGCGTCTACCTGAATCACGGCACGGTCGGCGTGACGCCGCTCGCCGTCATGCGCGCCCGCGCCGACCTGCTCGACGAGATCGAGCGCCATCCGTCGCGCTTCATGATCCGAGAGCTCATGAGCCTGGGCATGTCGGCGCCACCGGAGGCGCCCCGCCTGCGCCCCGCCGCCGACCGGGTCGCCGCGTTCCTCGGTGCGAGCGGCGATGGCCTGGTGTTCGTCGACAACGCGAGCAGCGGCGTCAACGCCGTACTTCGCTCGATCGACTTCGAGCCCGGCGATGAGATCCTCATCCCCGACCAGGCTTATGGCGGCGTGGCGCGCGCCGCGGCCTTCATCGCCCGCCAGCGTGGCGTCACGATCAACGTCGTGAAGTTGCCGTTCCCCGCGACCGACGCGCCGGCCTTCGTCGACGCCGTCGAGCGCGCGATCACGCCGCGCACACGCCTCGCCTTGCTAGACCACGTCAGCTCGGAAACGGCGCTCGTCATGCCATTGGCCGAGATGGCCATGGTCTGCCGCTCGCGAGGCGTGCCGGTGCTCGTCGACGGCGCGCACGCGCCGGGCGCGATCGACGTCGACATCGAAAGCCTGGGCGTCGATTGGTACGCGGCCAATCTGCACAAGTGGTGCTTCGTGCCGCGCAGCTGCGGCGTGCTGTGGGCCGCACCGGAGCGGCGCGCGGGACTGCACCCAGGCGTGATCTCGTGGGGCATCACCAACGACGACTGGCTGCAGGAATTCGACTGGACCGGCACGCGCGATCCTTCGCCCTGGCTGGCCGCGCCCGCGGCCCTCGACTTCATGCACGACGCGCTCGGCCTCGCTGCGATGCGCGCGCACAACCATCGTCTTGCCTGGCAGAGCGCGCAACGCCTGTCCGAGCGCTGGGGTCATCGCTGGACCACACCGGAGGCGATGGTCGGCTGCATGGTCAGCGTGCCCCTCCCGGAGCGCCTGGGTCCGGCCGACGTCGCGACTTCTCAACGGCTGCGCGACGCGCTGCTGTTCGAGCATGGCATCGAGGTGCCGGTGATCGTGCGCAACGGTGCCCTCTGGGCCCGGCTCTCGATGCAGGTCTACAACGACGAGAGCGACATCGATCGGCTCGAAGCAGCCGTGGACAGGCTCGCCTGAGCGAAGGGCAGGGGCTGCGGTGGCATGATCGCCGGCGGTCGATCCGACCTCTGGAGCAAGCATGATCGTCGAGCGTATCTGGACCGGCAACGCCTACCGCAACTACAACTACCTGATCGCTTGCCCGGAAAGCGGCGAGGCCCTGGCGATCGATCCGCTCGATCACGAGAAATGCCTGAATGCGGCCCGGGTCAAAGGCTGGCAGATCACGCAGATCCTCAACACCCACGAGCATCACGACCACACCGGCGGCAATGCCGCCGTCGTCGCGGCGACCGGCGCCAAGGTGATCGCGCACTACAACGCGGGCTCGCGCATCGCCGGCGTCGATCGCGGCGTCAAGGCCGGCGACGTGATCAAGGTCGGCAAGACCGTCGAGCTCGAATGCCTGGACACGCCGGGCCACACGATGTGCCACATCTGCCTGCGCTCGCACACCGAGACGCCGGCCCTCTTCTCCGGCGACACGCTGTTCAACGCCGGCGCCGGCAACTGCCACAACGGCGGCAATGCCGAGGATCTGTACGCGACCTTCGTCGATCAGCTCGCCAGGTTGCCCGAGGACACCCTTGTCTATCCGGGCCACGACTACATCGAGAACAACCTGCGCTTCACCCTCGCGCGCGAGCCCGACAACGCCGCCGCGGAGGCACTGCTGCCCGAGGTGGCGGGGCAGGACCCGGCAACCGGCCGGGTCACGACGCTGCGCGAAGAAAAGCGGATCAACACCTTTCTGCGCCTGTCCAGCCCGAGCGTCATCGCGGCGCTGCGCGGGGCGTTTCCCGACCTGCCAGACAAGCCCGATCCGAAGACGGTATTCGTCAAGCTGCGCGAGCTGCGCAACAAGTGGTGAGGCGCCCCGGCTAAGCTCGCGTTTCCCTCAAGAACGTTTGCGAAAGCCACCCACCATGCCTCATCTGCCTGGCCTCGCTTTCGACCTCGGCGAGACGATCGGCATGCTGCGCGATACCGTGCAGCAGTTCGCCGACGACGAGATCGCGCCGCGCGCGGCCGAGATCGACGCGAACAACCTATTTCCGGCCGACCTCTGGAAAAAACTCGGCGCCCTCGGCCTGCACGGCATGACCGTGAAAGAGGAGTACGGCGGTAGCGATCTCGGCTACCTGGCGCACATCGTCGCCATGGAGGAGGTGTCGCGAGCTTCGGCGTCGGTCGGACTCTCGTACGGCGCGCACTCGAACCTGGCGGTGAACCAGATGCACCGCAACGGCAGCGAGGCGCAGAAGCAGAAGTACCTGCCCAAGCTGGTCTCGGGCGAGCACGTCGGCGCGCTGGCGATGAGCGAGCCGAACGCCGGCTCCGACGTGGTGAGCATGAAGCTCCGCGCCGACCTGAAGGGCGACCGCTATGTGCTGAACGGCTCGAAGATGTGGATCACCAACGGCGGCGATGCCGACACGATGATCGTCTACGCCAAGACCGACATCAATGGCGGCCCGAGCGGCATTACCGCCTTCATCATCGAGAAGGGCTTCAAGGGCCTGTCGTTCGGCACCAAGCTCGACAAGCTCGGCATGCGTGGCTCGAACACGTATCCGGTCTTTTTCCAGGATTGCGAAGTGCCGGCCGAGAACGTGCTCGGCAAGGAGGGCGGTGGCGTCAAGGTGCTGATGAGCGGCCTCGACTACGAGCGCGCCGTGCTTTCGGGTGGGCCGCTGGGCATCATGGCCGCCTGCATGGATGTCGTGCTGCCCTTCATTCACGAGCGCAAGCAATTCGGCCAGTCGATCGGCGAGTTCCAGCTCATGCAGGGCAAGGTCGCCGACATGTACACCACCTGGTCGGCGTCGCGCGCCTACGTCTATGCGGTGGGCCAGGCCTGCGATCGCGGCGACCACGCGCGCACGCTGCGCAAGGACGCGGCCGGCGCCATCCTCTACTCGGCCGAGAAAGCGACCTGGATGGCCGGCGAAGCGATCCAGGCGCTCGGCGGCGTCGGCTACACCAACGAATACCCGGCCGGTCGCTTGTGGCGCGACGCCAAGCTCTACGAGATCGGCGCCGGCACGAGCGAGATCCGGCGCATGCTGATCGGCCGCGAGCTGTACGCCGAAAGCATGTGAGGTCGAAGGCGGCGTGGGCCGCGACGGCGTAGGTCCGGCGCGACAGCTCGGCTACTGCTTCACCGGCGGCGCGTGTTTCGCGAACGTCGCCATCTGCGCGGCCAGCGCTTTCTGGAACGTCGGCCGCGCCTCGTGGCGCAAGCGATAGGCCTCCAGGGTCGGTCGCTTGCTCACCAGATCGGTGGTGCGCAGGATGCGCAGCACCGTCGTCATGAGCAGGTCGGCGGCAGTGAAACGCTCCTCGACCAGGTTCTCGCGACCGCCGAGGAAGGCGGCCAGGCTGTCGAGCCGGCCGCCGATGCGGGCGACGACCGAGTCGCGCATGTCTTTCGCGCCGGCCGGCGCGCCGCCGGGCTGCAGATCGATGACGTTGAGGGTCGTGATCGGCGGCTCGATCGTGTTCAACGCCGCCAGCATCCAGGTTCGAACGCGGGCCTGCGCCGGATCGTCGCGCGGCATCAGCGCTTCCGAACGCTGGCCGAGATGCATGACGATGGCGCACGACTCGAACAGCACCAGGCCGTCGTCGTCGATCGCCGGCACCTGGCCGAAAGGTTGCAGCCTGCGGTAGCTCTCCGACTTCTGCTCGTCGGGGCCGATCAGCATGACTTCGTACGGCAGGCCCGCTTCCTCGAGCGCCCAGCGCACCCGCAGGTCGCGAACCAAGCCCTGGGCGAAGGGCGGTACCCAGCGGAAGGCGCTGACGCGGATCATGCGTCCACCCCGACGAGCGACTGCCCGAACCAAGCTCTCTTCCCAGAACGGCCGATATGCATGCAGCTATTGTCGCCCTCGTTCGACCAGCCGCCCGACGCGCAAGCAGGGCGCCGCGGCGCCCTGCCCGTGGTTCACTCAAGATCAGTCGGTAAGGCGATTCCAGGCGTCGCGGACGGCGCCCTTGGCGCACTCCCAGGTCAGCTTGGACTGGCCCTTGAACTTGTCCCAGTCGCGCGCGAGCTCCGATTCGACGTCTTCGAAGCGGCGCCCATCGTGCCGCCCGTGGGCGTCGATGCCGTAGTCGAAGGCCGGCCCGTAGTCGTCGTACACGTCGTCGGAGGCGACGTACGAGCGGTTGCGGAAGTGCGAGCGCCAATAGGCCTGTTCGCGCGCAACGTCGGTCTGTACGGTGGTGTCGTTCATGTTGGCTCCTTGGGAGTGTTCAAAAGATGAACCGCATCGCGGCCATGCATCACCGTAACCCCATGTTGGGATGGACTGCGTCGGACGGCGGCGCTCTGTCCCCACCGAAGGCGCCGGTCGCGCGTCGGCGACGGACTACAACTCGGTGACTTTCGAGCAGCCGAACTGGGATGTCTGCCAGGATGCGCTCTCGACCTGGCCGCCTTTCCACACCGCGATCGCCTCGTTCCAATGCACGGCCGCGGCTGATTCGTCGCCGGCGGCGAAGCGCTCACGGGCCGCTTCGAGCAACGACAGACCATGCTCGATCGCCGGACACTCCCCTCCTTCGGCCGCGGCAAGCGCCAGCGCGCAGGCATGTCGAGCTTGTTCGGCGCGCGCCATTCGGCGCAAAGCCTGGGCACGCGCAAGCTGCAGTCGCAGCGCGTTCTGCCCCAGCGGGGCCACGACGGTGGCCAGCGCATCAGCCGCCGTCAAGGCCTCGTCGGCGTGTCCCGCCAGCGCCAGCGCCCAGCAGCGCAGGCACTCGCGGTTGCGACGCAGCGATGCGTTGTCCTCCGGCAGCGTCGCGGCCAGGGCGAGTGCTTGCCCGAGGTAGTGGAGTGCCGCCGGACCGTCGCCCTGCATCAGCGCCGTCCGTCCCTGCCAGGTGTGCGCACCGGCCGTTTCCTGGTTGGTGCCTCCCGTCAGCCGGATGAGCAGCGCGGTCGCCTCCGCGAAGAGCGCCGCCGCCTCATCGAGGCAACCGCTCAAGAGCAGTGCCTTGCCCAGAAACGTCATCGCTTCGCGTACCCGCGGCGTGTCGTCGACATCGAGCGCTCGTTCATCGGCGAGCGCCTGGCGCAGCAACACCGCGGCATCGCCCGGGCGGTTGTTCGACGCCATCGCGTTGGCCTGGGCTCGCTCGACGCTCAGCAACATGCGATGCGGTCGTTGGGCGCCGTAGGCTGTCCTGGCGATCTCGAGCGCCGACCCCATCGCCGCCAACGCCTCCGCCTTTCGTCCGAAATGAATCAGCGTATTCGACAGCGCAACGCGCAACGACAAGGCCTCGTCGCTGTCTTCGCCCAGGCGGTGCTCGGCCAACTCGAGGCCCTCGTTCAGCGCCGACGTCGCTTCCAGCTCGCGGCCGTTCGCGCCGTAGGCGATGGCGAGATTCTCTAGGGCGCACGCGAGCAGTTTGATCTCATCGCGCCGGCCGTCACCGGCCAGGAGGAGCGCACGCAGGTCGCGGATCAGGGGGAGCAGCGTCGCGATGGCCGCCTGGGCGTCGCCGAGGTAGTTCGTGGCTTCCGCGAGCCGATAGCGGCTTTGCAGCGTGAGCCGGTGCATCGGCCCCAAAGCGCGCGTGCAGAGCTCGATGGCCCGCGGCAGCCAGGCCATCGCCGCCTGGACTTCGTTGAGCTCGTTGAAGCTTGCACCGATGAGCGCGCCGAGCTCGGCGGCGACAGCCGGCTGGCCGGTGAGGTCAACCTCCACACGATGCGCCGCCGCCCTCAGCAGGTCAACCGCAGCGACGACGCCGCCCTTGCCCGCGCGCGGCACCGCCTGGGTAAAGATCGAGGCGATGAAGTCCTTGACCTGCTCGCCGCGGGCAAGCGCCGCCTGCGCGATCTCGGCCTGACGGACCGCGCGATTGCGTTGCCACAACGCGGCGATCGCGCCAGCGCCGATCGCGATCGACACGAGCACCTGGGCGTAGGCATGGGCGGCCGCACCGATGATGAGCGCCGCGACGATCGCCGTCTCCAGCTTGTGCCGCCGGATCCAGCGCTCCGCGAGATAGGCGCGCGAGGCAGCGCGCGCGCGGACGGGCTCGCCGCGCAAGTGCCGCTCGAGGTCTTCCGCGAAGGCATCGGCGGTCGCATAGCGAGCTCCCGGGTCGAGGGCGAGGGCGCGGGAGAGGATCGCGTCGAGGTCGCCCCGCAGCTTGCGCTGCACCCCCTCGTCCTGTGCAAGCTCGCTCGCCGGGCGCCGCTCGACGGCGTCGAGCGCGGCCGCGAGTGCCGTCAGGCCCAGGCCTGTCGGCAGGTGATACGGCCTGGTGCCGGTGAACAACTCGTGCGCAACGATGCCGAGCGAATAGACATCCGAGGCTGTGCCGACGACATCGCCGCGAACCTGCTCGGGCGACGCGTATTGGGGTGTCAAGGCGCGGCCGCCGGCGACGGTGACGTCACCCTGCGAGTCGGCGTCGCCCGGATCGATCAGCTTGGCGACGCCGAAGTCCAGCAAGCGGACACGTCCTTCGCCATCGACGAGGATGTTCGAGGGCTTGAGGTCCCGATGGATGATGAGCTGGTGGTGGGCATAGGCGACGGCGCGCGCGACCTGCACGATGAGCTCGACCCTCGCGGCCGTACTGAGGCCGCGCTTTGCGGCGTAGGTGTCGATCGCCTGACCGTCGACGAACTCGAGCGCGAGATACGGCCGGCCGTCGTCCGCGATGCCCGCGTCGTAGAGACGCGCAATGCTCGGATGGGTGAGCGAGGCAAGGAGGGCGCGCTCGCGCGCGATGCGGCCGGCGAGCGCGGCACGGCCCCAACCGAGATGCGGCAGCTTCAACGCGATGCGCCGCGCGAGCAGACCATCGGCGCGCTCCGCAAGCCACACGGTCGCCATGCCGCCTTCGCCGATCTCCCGCAGTAGGCGATAGGGTCCGACCTGGCGCTCCTTCAAAGTCATGCCTCCCTCGTCGAGCGGGGCCATGGGTCGATCGAGCCCGTCGCCTGCGGCGCGTTCCGGCGAGCGCTGCGCCAGCGCCTCGGCCATGAGCTCGGCGGGCCGGGTTTGCAACGGATCCGACGCCTCGGGCCGCTCATGCGCGGCGAGCAGCCGTCGCAGATGGGGCGCCAGATCGGGCCGATCGCCTGCACGCTCGGCGAGCCAGGCGGCGCGGTCCTGCTGCGCCAGCGCCATTGCCTGGTCGAGCAAGTCCGAGAGCTCGGGCCACAGACCGGCCGGGATGGTCATCGCGAGCGGGTAAGGGAGCGGTGCGCTGCGCCGACAGCCTGCGCGGCTAGGGCTGCAACTGCGCCAGGATGAAGGCGCGCGCCTTGTCCCAGTGGCGGCGCACGGTGCGGTCGGCGATGTCCATGGCGGTGGCGATCTCGGCGTCGGTGTAGCCGCCGAAGTAGCGCATCTCGACCACCTGCGCGAGGGCCGGGTCGAGGGCCTCGAGCTCGCGCAGGGCGTTGTCGACGTCGATCACCGACGCGTCCTGCTCGCCCTGGCCGAGCAAATGGGTATCGAGCGTGACGCGCTCGGCCGCGCCGCCGTGACGCTCGGCCTGGCGGCGCCGCGCGAAGTCGATGACGATGTTGCGCATCGTTTTGGCGGCGTAGGTGAAGAAGTGCTTGCGGTCGTCGATGCCGATCTTGTCGGCCGCGACGAAGCGCATGAAGCTCTCGTGCACCAGCGCCTGCGTGTCGAGCAGCGTGTTCGGCTGGTGCCGGCGCAGCCGCGCCCGCGCGATCTTGAGCAGCTCGGGGTAGAGCGCGGCGTAGGCGCGGTTCGCCGCCTCACGATCACCGGCGTGCGCGGCACGCAGGGTGACGGTGAGCGGCTCGTCGGGCATGCGCCCATTCTGTCATCGCCGTTGCCCTCCGCCGCGCCCTGCATACCGGCCTCGTCGCCGCCTGGGCGCGCGACTCAGGGACCGGATTTCTCGATCGCGCAACCGCTCGGAAAGTACAGGACGCCCGCACTGTTCGCGACAAAGGTTGTGTACTGGAGGGTGACGACGTGCAATGCACCGCTCGGCGCCGGCTGGCCGGTATTGGCCGTGAAGCTGTCGGTGTAGGCCACGGTGGTGACGACGCCGCCCGGCGTCACCTTGCGCACCGCCCTGCCGTTGGCGTCGTTGACGTAGAGGTTGCCTGCCGCATCGATCGACAGCGTGTCGGGCAAATTGAATCGTGCGGCCGCACCGGTCGCGTCCAGATAGCCGGCCGCCGCCGGCCCGCCGCCGGCCAGCGTCGTGACCTGGCCGGCGGGCGTGATCCGACGGATCGCGTTGTTGAACGTATCGGCCACGAACAGGTTGCCGGCGCCGTCGATCGCCATGCCCCACGGCGTCGCGAAGCGCGCGGCGAGGCTCGCCCCGTCGACGAAGCCGGGGGTGGGCCCGAGCGCCGGATTGCTGCCGGCGAGAGTCGTGACGACGCCGCCGGAGGTGACCTTGCGAATCGCCGAGTTGGAGTCGGTGACGAAAATGTTGCCGGCGCTGTCGATGGCCATGCCACGGATGAAACCGAACCTCGCGGCACCTCCCGTGCCGTTGCCGAAGCCGCTCCCGACCTGCCCCGCGATGGTCGTGACCACGCCGCCTTGGGTCACCTTGCGGATCATGTACTGGTCCCCGACGTAGATGTTGCCGGCGCTATCGGTCGCCAGAGAATTCACGTTGGCGCTGAAGCCGGCGGCTGCACCGGTGCCGTCGACCTGGCCCGGTTGTCCGCCGCCGTCCGATCCGGCGAGCGTTGTGGCGACGCCCCCTGGCGTGATCTTGTGGATGCTGAGGCCGCTCGTCGTATAGGCGTTGCCGGCGGCATCGAATGCGATGGCCACCGCGCCGGGAATGCTCGCGCCGTTGCCGGTGCCGTCCTGGCTGATCGGCGGCGTGCAGACCTCGTGGCCCGCCAACGGCGCGTAGGCCACGGCGGTGGCGCAGGTCACCGCGACATTACTGACGTCGCCCGGGCCCATCGTCGCCGGGAACGTGCCGGCCACCGCGCAGGTCAGCCCGGTCGGCTGCTGCGTGACGGTCACGTTGTAGCTGCCGCCGAACGACACAGGCATCGCGAAGGCGAAGGTCGTGGCGTTCGCCGCCGGGCTCACCGTATCGGTGCCGTTGGCGAGGATCAGCCCGCCGGCCGTCAGGCCCGTGATCGTGCCACCCAGGTGGTAGGCATTCGCTGCGCACGTCACCTGCACCGAGACGACATTGCTCGTGCCCATCGTGCCGGTGCCGGAGCCGACGCTGCAGGTGGCGCCGGTTGGTTGCGTCTGCACGCTCACTGCATAGGCGCCGCCTTCGGCGACCGGCGTGGCGAAGGTGAACGCCAGGGCGCCCGGCGCCGGGCTGATCGTGTCGCTGCCGTTGGCGAGCACCAGGCCGGCCGAGGGCAGCCCCGAGATCGTGCCGCCGAGCGTGTGCGACACCGCCGCGCAGGCGACCGCGACGTTGGTGACGTTGGCGCCGGCGATCGTGCCGGTCGAGTTCGTCAGGCTGCAGTGCTCGCCGGTCGGCTGGGTCTGCACCGTGACCATATAGGCGGCACCTTGGGCCACGGCGCTCGGCAAGGTGAAGCCGGTCGCGCCCGACGCGACCGCCACCGTGTCCGTGCCGTTGGCGAGTACCAGGCCGGTTGCGGCGAGGCCGCTGACCGAGCCGCCGACCGTGAAGGCGGTGGGCGTGCAGGTGACCGCGACGCTGGTCACGGTAGCCGTGCCGACGGTGCCACCGCCGTTGCTGACCGCGCAGCTCGCATTCGAGGGTTGCGTCTGCACTGTGACCGCGTAGCTGCTGCCGGTGGCCACCGCCGTCGCGAAGGTGAAGGTTGTCGCACCGGCCGCGGGGCTCGCGGTGTCGCTGCCGTTGGCGAGCACCAGGCCGGCGGTGGTCAGGCCGGCGATGCTGCCGCCGACGTTGTAGGTGGCCGGCGTCGAGCTGTCGTCGTCCCAGCAACCGGCGAGACCGAGGCCGAGCGTCATCGCGCCGGCGAGCACGAGCGCAGCGCGTCCGGCGCGGGCACGTCGGCCGTGCACGAATCGTGGGGCTTGGCGGCCGGCATGCGACGGCCTCGCGGCCTGCGGGTGGAATGTGCTCATCGTGGCTCCTCGGGTTGCGACACGAGGCCCGACCCCGAAGGGACGTTCCCCGGACGCACGCAACTTGGCGCGTCCGGGGGGCACGTACGCAAAACGATCGCCGATCCGGACACGGCAGTGCGGATCGAAGGCCGGTGCGACCCCGTCGCCGGCCGGGCGCAGAATCCCGCCGTCGCGACCTCAGGCACGGCCCATGAGCACACCCACCGCCGCCCTGCCGGTCGCCGCCGTCCGCACACCCCCCGATGCGGCTCCGCGCTGGGCCTGGCTGCCGACTCGGGGCACCTGGAAGTACCACCTGCTGCTGGTCGGGCTCGGCATCTTCGTGCTCGGCCCGCTGGGCGGTGTGACCGCCTCGTACATGAACTTCTCGCTCGGCTTCTTCGTCGGCGGGCAGGTGCTGGCCGGCATCCTCGGCTCGACCGTGACCTTCGGCTACGGCGCCGAGGGCAAGCACGGCGTCAACTACATGCAGACGGCCGCGGCCTCGGTGGCCGGCATGAGCGCGATGGGCGTGCTGATCCAGGCCATGGTCTGGATGGGCCTGGCGCAGCCGCCGATATGGCAGCTCGTGCTTTACATGCTGTGCATCGGCATGTTCGGCGCCGGCGTGGGCATGCTGTATACGCCGATCCTGGTCGATCGCATGCAGCTTAGCTTCCCGTCGGGACTGGCAGTCGCCAACATCTTGCGCGCGCTCACCGACCCCGTGCTGCTGCGCGCCTCGGTCGGCCAGCTCGGCACCGGCATCGCCGTCGGGCTTGCCTGCGGCATCGCCTCGGCCAAGGTCGCGGTACTCGGCGCCATCGAGCTCTCGACCTCGACCTTCGGCGCCGGCATGGTCGTCGGCGCGCGCATCGGCGTCCCGGCCATCCTCGGCGGCCTGCTCGGCCGGGCGCTGGCGCCGTACTTCGTGTCGATCGGCTGGCTGCACGAGGGCGACCCGTTCCGCAAGATCACCTTTCTGATCGCCCTCGGCACGATCATGGGGGCGGCCATCGTCGACCTCGGCCTGATCTCGTGGCAGGCCGTGCAGCGGCTGCGCCAGCCCGCCGCTGCCGTGGCAGCACCCGAAGGCGGACCGGACTGGAAGCGCATCAACACGCTTCGCCTCGCCCTCTGGGTGGCATGCTGGGGTATCGGCATCGTCGTCACCGGGCATTGGGTGCTCGGCCAGCCGGTCGGCTACCTGGTCTTCGCGGTGGCGCTGGTGTTCGTGTTCGCGGTCGTCAACGGCATCGCCGCCGGCGTCAGCGACTCGGCCCCGATCTCGTCGGCCTTCGTCGTCTGCATCGTCATGATGGCGGCGCTCGGCCTGAAGGATCCGGGTGTCGGCCTCATGGCGGGCGCCGTGCTGCTGGTGTCGACCAGCGTCGCCAGCGACATGCAGCAGGACCGTTCGACCGGCTGGCGGCTCGGCACCAATCGCGTCGTGCAGTTCCGCTACCAGGTGGCCGGCATCCTGATGGGCGCGCTGCTTTCGGTCGGCTTCGCGCGCCTGTTCATGGCCGCCTATCCGGTGTTGCTGCTCGACCAGACGGCGATGAGCGCCGCCGAGCAGCCGGCGCAGTGGAGCGCGGCGATGACCTACAAGCTCGTCGGCGTGCTTCGCAGCCTGACCGACGACAAGCCCTACCAGCGCACCGCGATCTGGGTGGGCGTGGCGATCGGCCTGGCGATCGAGCTGCTGCGCAAGCTGATCCGCGCGCACGGCGGCTACCGGCGCTTCGTGGCGCGCGGCAAGCTCGGCTTCAGCGTCGATTTCCTGCTCGACGCGGTGGTCCTGCCTTCGCCCTACGCGTTCTCGTTCGGCGGCTTCGTCAACCTGCCGACCTCGCTCTGGCTCGGCGCCGGCGGCATCGTGTCCAGCTTCTTCAACTCGCTGCCCAGGGCCAAGCCCGCCCCCGGCGGGGCGGTGCTGCCCGAGGACATGAGCAGCACTTCGTTGCTCGGCGGCGGGCTGATCGCCGGCGACGCGCTGGCCGCGCTCGGCCTCGGCATCGCCGGGCTGCTCGTGACCTTGCTTGGCTGACCGGGCACCCGCCTCGCGCCGACCCCTTCGGCGGCGACGTTAAGCTCCGGGTCCCGGCACCACAACGACAAGCAGGAGACCATGCCCGCGTTGAAGTCGCGCATCGACACGCGCTCGGAGGATTTCAGGGCCAATGCCGCCTTCCTGCAGAAGCAGGTCGACGACCTGCGCGCCCGTGCGGCCGAGATCGCACTTGGCGGCGACGCCAAGTCGCGTGAGCGGCACGCGGCGCGCGGCAAGCTGTTGCCTCGCGAGCGGGTCGACGGCCTGCTCGACGCCGGCTCGCCCTTTCTCGAGATCGGCCAGCTCGCCGCCTACGGCATGTACGACGGCGAGGCCCCGGCCGCGGGCATGATCGCCGGCATCGGCCGGGTGCACGGGCAGGAGGTGATGGTCGTCGCCAACGACGCGACGGTCAAGGGCGGCACCTACTACCCGATGACGGTGAAAAAGCACCTGCGCGCGCAAGAGATCGCGATGCAGAACCGGCTGCCGTGCATCTACCTCGTCGATTCCGGCGGCGCCTTCCTGCCGCGCCAGGACGAGGTCTTTCCCGACCGCGAGCACTTCGGCCGCATCTTCTTCAACCAGGCCAACATGAGCGCGCAGGGCATCGCCCAGATCGCCGTCGTGATGGGCTCGTGCACGGCCGGCGGCGCCTACGTGCCGGCGATGAGCGACGAGACCATCATCGTCAAGAACCAGGGCACGATCTTTCTCGGCGGGCCGCCATTGGTGAAGGCGGCGATCGGCGAGATCGTCACGGCCGAAGAGCTCGGCGGCGGCGATGTGCACACGCGGCTCTCGGGCGTGGCCGATCACCTGGCCGACGACGATCGGCACGCGCTGGCAATTGCCCGGCGCATCGTCGCCAGCCTCAACCGGCGAAAGCCCGAGACGGTGACGATCGAGCCGAGCGAAGAGCCGCTCTACGACCCGAAGGAGATCTACGGCGTGATCCCGCAGGACACGCGCAAGCCCTACGACGTGCGCGAGGTCATCGCCCGCATCGTCGACGGCTCGCGGCTCGACGAGTTCAAGTCGCGCTACGGCGCGACGCTGGTGACCGGCTTTGCGCGCCTGTATGGCATGCCGGTCGGCATCATCGCCAACAACGGCATCCTCTTTTCCGAGAGCGCGCAGAAGGGCGCCCACTTCATCGAGCTCTGCTGCGAGCGACGCGTGCCGCTGCTCTTTCTGCAGAACATCACCGGCTTCATGGTCGGCAAGAAGGTCGAGAACGCCGGCATCGCCCGCGACGGCGCGAAGATGGTTACGGCGGTGGCGACGGCGCAGGTGCCCAAGCTCACGGTGCTGATCGGCGGCTCGTTCGGCGCCGGCAACTACGGCATGTGCGGCCGCGCCTATTCGCCGCGTTTCTTGTGGATGTGGCCGAACGCGCGCATCAGCGTCATGGGCGGCGAGCAGGCCTCGGCCGTGCTCGCCACCGTCAAGCGCGACGGCATCGAGGCGCGCGGCGGCTCGTGGTCGGCGGAAGAAGAGCGTGCCTTCAAGGCGCCGCTGCTCGAGCAGTACGAGCACCAGGGTCATCCGTACTACGCCAGCGCGCGCCTGTGGGACGACGGCGTGATGGACCCGGCCGACACGCGCCGGGTTCTCGGCCTTTCCTTGGCGGCCACGCTGAACGCGCCGATTCCGGCGACGAAGTTCGGTGTGTTCCGGATGTGATCGGGATGCCGGTCCATACGCGGACTTGGGCGAGCAGGCGGCGTGCTCCGCTCCATGTCCCCCGGCGAGCACCAAGCAAGCTTGGCGCTCGCCTCCTCCTAATACTTCCGCTCCGCACGCCGCCTACTCACCCAAGTCCGGACTGGTGCCCGCGCGACATCGCACGCACGTGTCGGTCGCATCGGGGTAGGGTGCCCTGCGGAGCGGAAGTACTAGGAGGAGAGCCAGGGCTTCAGCCCTGGATCGGGGGACATGGAGCGGAGCAGGGCACCCTGACCCGATGCTGCATGAGCACAGAAGAACAACGCGGACGCCAGCAACGAGGACGAGCATGTTCACCAAGATCCTGATCGCCAACCGCGGCGAGATTGCCTGCCGCGTCATCAAGACGGCGCGCAAGATGGGCATCGCCACCGTCGCGGTGTTTTCCGACGCCGACGTGCAGGCGCGCCACGTTCGCCTCGCCGACGAAGCGGTGCGGATCGGGCCGGCCGCGGCGCGCGAGTCCTACCTGGTCGGCGCGAAGATCATCGCGGCCGCGAAGGCGACTGGCGCGCAGTCGATTCATCCGGGCTACGGCTTCCTGTCGGAGAACGACGCCTTCGCCGAAGAATGCGCGAAGGAAGGCATCGTCTTCATCGGCCCGCCGCCCTCGGCGATCCGCGCGATGGGCTCGAAGTCGGCGGCCAAGACGCTGATGGAAAAGGCCGGCGTGCCGCTCACGCCCGGCTACCACGGCAACGACCAGGACCCGGCGCTGCTCGCAAGGGAAGCCGGGCGGATCGGCTTTCCCGTGCTGATCAAGGCGAGCGCCGGCGGTGGCGGCAAGGGCATGCGACGGGTCGATGCGGCGGCCGATTTCGCGGCCGCGCTGGCCTCTTGCCAACGCGAGGCGAAGAGCGCTTTCGGCGACGACCGCGTGCTGGTCGAGCAATACGTGCTGAAGCCCCGGCACATCGAGATCCAGGTCTTCGCCGACAGCTTCGGCGAATGCGTCTATCTCTTCGAGCGCGACTGCTCGGTGCAGCGGCGCCACCAGAAAGTGCTCGAGGAAGCGCCGGCGCCGGGCATGACGACCGAGCGCCGCGCGGCCATGGGCCAGGCCGCGGTCGAAGCGGCCAAGGCCGTCGGCTACGTCGGTGCCGGCACGGTCGAGTTCATCGCCCATCCCGACGGCCGCTTCTACTTCATGGAGATGAATACGCGGCTCCAGGTCGAGCACCCGGTCACCGAAATGATCACCGGTCTCGACCTGGTCGAGTGGCAGCTGCGCGTCGCCTCGGGCGAGCGCCTGCCCAAACACCAGGACGAGCTGGCGATCTCGGGCCATGCGATCGAGGCGCGGGTCTATGCCGAGGATCCCGAGCGCGGCTTCCTGCCCTCGACCGGCAAGCTCGTCTACCTGATGCCGCCGCGCGAATCGGCGCACGTGCGCGTCGACACCGGCGTGGAAGAGGGCGACTCGATCACGCCGTTCTACGACCCGATGATCGCCAAGCTGATCGTCCACGACGACAGCCGTGCCGCGGCACTGGCGCGCATGCGCGACGCGCTGGCCAGCTACCGCATCGTCGGCGTCGCCAACAACGTCGAGTTTCTCGGCCGGCTGATCGCCACGCCGTCGTTCGCTGAAGGCCGGCTCGATACGGCGCTGATCGAGCGCGAGCACGAGGCGCTGTTTGCCGCGCCGGCGCCGGCGGGCGGTGACGTCTGGCTCGTCGCCGCGCTGGCCGAGCTCGAGCGCGACGCGAAGACGGCGCGCGATGCCGCCACGGCGACGCACGGCGCCGGATCGCCATGGGCGCTGCCGGACGGCTGGCGCGTCAACGGCCGCGCGGCGCGGCGCATGATTTTTCGCCTCGGCGACGATTCGCGCGAGGTCGATGCGTTGACCCGGCCCGAAGGGGGCTGGACGCTCGCCATCGCCGGCGCCTCGCAGCCCGCGTCGGTGCACACGCACGGGCATGGTCTGCTGACGGCCACGCTCGGCGAGCGACGGGTCGCTGCGAGCGTGATCGCCGCCGGCGATCGTCGCCACGTCTTCGTCGGCGGCCGCGTCCTCGTGTTGCAGTTCATCGATCCGCTCGGTGTCGTCGGCGCCGAGCGCGAGGAAGAAGGTACGGGTCTGATCTCGCCGATGCCGGGCAAGGTGATCGCCTTGCTCGCCAAGCCGGGTGCGGCGGTCGACAAGGGCGCGCCCTTGCTCGTGCTCGAGGCGATGAAGATGGAGCACACCATCAGCGCGCCGCGCGCCGGTACGGTGAAGTCGTTCCGCTACGCCGCCGGCGACCAGGTCGACGAAGGCGTGGCGCTGGTCGAGTTCGAGTGAGGGCGACGATGGCGGATTGGAAGTGGATGGTTCTTCTTGCCGGCGCCGCTGTCGGCCTCGCGCAATCGGCTGGCGCGGCCGACGCGCTCGCGCCAGCAGCGGTCGTCGAGCGCGTTCCCGGCGGCGGTGTGCTGAACAAGCCCGTGACGCCGGCGCCGCCCGTCGACCGGGTGCTGCGCGGCCGCTATCTCGTCGAGACCGGTGGCTGCGGCGACTGCCACACGCCGCTGAAGATGGGCAAGAACGGCCCCGAGCCCGACCTGACCCGGCTGCTCTCCGGCCACCCGCAATCGCTGTCGATGCCGCCGGTTCCGAAGCTGCCCGACGGGCCGTGGCTGGTCGTCTCGTCGGCGACAAACACCGCCTGGGCGGGGCCCTGGGGCGTCAGCTTCACCGCGAACCTGACGCCTGACGGCGAAACCGGTCTCGGCCGCTGGACCGCCAAGCAGTTCGCCGACACGATGCGCACCGGCAAGCATCTCGGCTTCGGTCGTGAGGTGCTGCCGCCGATGCCGATCCCGGCCTACAAGAACTTCAACGATGCCGACCTCGACGCGATCTTCGCCTACCTGCAGGCGATCCCGCCGGTCAGGAACCGGGTGCCGGCGCCCGTGCCGCCAGCCGGCGCCGCGAGCAGCGCGAAAAAGTAACCCGGCGCGCGAGCCTGCTCAGTAACCGAGTCGCTTGTCGACGATGTTCAGCAGCGGCTCGCCGCGCGCGAAGCGGCGGATGTTGTCGAGCAGCAGCGCCTGGTAGCGATCGTACGAGCGCGGCGTGAGGCCCGAGGAATGCGCGGTGACGATCACGTTCGGCTCGGCCCAGAGCGGCGAGTCGGCGGGCAGCGGCTCGGGGTCCGTGACGTCGAGCCCGGCGCCGGCGACGTGGCCGGAGCGCAGCGCCGCGAGCAGTGCCGCGTGATCGACGATGCCGCCGCGGCCGACGTTGTAGAGATGTGCTCCCGGCTTCATCGCCGCGAGGCGCGCGGTCGAGAAGAGCCCCTGTGTCTCGGCCGTGAGAGGCAGGGTGATGACGACGTGGTCGGCGTCGCACAGCACGGTGTCGATCATCGCGGTCGCCGTCATCGACGCGAACCCGGGTGGCAGGTCGCCCGCCGGCGCGCGGCGAACGCCGTGCACGCGCATGCCGAACGCGGCCGCACGCTCGGCGACCGCGCCACCGAGTGCGCCGGCGCCGACCACGGCCAGCGTCTGCCCGGAAAGCTCGAACAGGGTCTCGACCGGCGGCGGCTGCCATTGCCGCGCATCCTGCGCGCGCAGCAGCGCCGGCAGCTGCCGCGCGAAGGCAAGCATCAGCCCCAGCACGTGTTCCGCGATGTTGATCGCGTGGTTGCCGCTGCCGTTGGTGAGCACCAGGTCGCTGGCGACGAATTTCGGCGTCGAGATGCGGTCGATGCCGGCGCCGCGCTGATGCAGCCATCGCAGCCTGGTCGCCGCGTCGAGGATGTCGTCGATGGGCGGCCCGATCCAGGCGATGGCTCCGGCCTCGGCGCGCTCCAGTCCCTGCGGCAGCGCGTCGCCGTCGAGCTGCAGGAACTCGACGCCGGCAAAGGCGTCGCGAAAAACCCGAACCTGCGCCGCTTCGATCGGGTGCAGGAAGGCGAAGGTCGAAAGGCGCATCGGTTCGGACGCTCCGCCCGGGTTCAGACCCAGGGCAGCGAATAGGTCTTGATGTTGGTGAAGCTCTTCACGGCTTCCTGCACGCCTTCCTTGTAGCCGAGTCCCGAATCCTTGATGCCGCCGAAGGGCGTGAGCTCGAGCCGATAGCCCGGCACCTCGCGGACATTGACCGAGCCGACTTCCAGCTCGGAGACGAAGCGCGAGATGTAGTCGAGCCGGTTCGTGCACACGGCCGAGGAGAGGCCGAACGCGGTCGAGTTGGAAAGGCGGATCGCGTCGTCGATGGTGTCGAAGCGGATCACCGGCGAGACCGGGCCGAAGGTTTCATGCAGCACCAGCGGCATGTCCTGGGTGACGTGGTCGACCACCGTCGGCGAATAGAGCGCGCCGCGCCGCTGATTGCCGACCAGCAGTTCGGCGCCGCGCGCGACCGCCTCGTTGACCCTGTCTTCGCAATAGCGAGCCGCGTTCTCGTCGATCACGGTGCCCATGTCGAGTTTGGCGTCCATCGGGTCGCCGTACGACCAGGCCTTCGTCCTGGCGACGAGCAGCTCGACGAAGCGGTCGGCCACCGAAGACTGGACCAGCATCCGCTTGACCGCGGTGCAACGCTGGCCCGAGTTCTTGTACGAGCCGGCGGTGGCCAGAGTCGCCGCCTCTTCGAGGTCGGCGTCTTCCATGACGATGATCGGGTCGTTGCCGCCGAGCTCGAGCACCATGCGCCGGTAGCCGGCCTTCGAGGCGATGTACTTACCGATCGCCACGCCGCCGGTGAAGGTGACGAGGTCGACGTGCTCGTTGGTGATCAGCTCGTCGGCGATCTCCCGCGGATCGCCGGTGACGACCTGGACCATCTCCGGCGGCAGCCCCGCTTCGTAGAGGATGTCGGCGAGCACGATCGCCGAGAACGGCACCTTCTCGGAGGGCTTCAGCACCATCCGGTTGTTGGTGACGATCGCGGGCACGACCTTGTGCGCTACCTGGTTCATCGGGTGGTTGAACGGCGTGATCGCGCTGATCACGCCGAGCAGCGGGTCGCGCTGGGTGTAGACGCGGCGCTTCTTGCCGTGCGGCGTGAGGTCGCAGGAAAAGATCTGGCCGTCGTCCTTCAGGCACTCGCTGGCGCCGAACAGCAGCACGTCGCTGACCCGGCCGATCTCGTAGAGCGAGTCCTTCTTGCAAAGGCCGCTCTCGGCGGTGATCAGGTCGGAGAGCTCTGCCGTGCGGTTGCGCACGATCGCCGCAGCCTTGTTCAGCACCGCGGCGCGATCGAAGCGTGTCAGCTTCGACTTGAATGCCTTGGCGATGGCGAAGGCGCGCTTGATGTCTTCGAGCGTCGCTTTCGGCACGGTGCCGATCAGCTGCTCGGTGTACGGATTGAAGACCTCGATGACGCGGTCGCGATGGACCTGCTCGCCGCCGATCCGCATCGCCTCGCGGCGCAATTCCCTGGCATTCATGCGGTGGCTCCGGTGTTCGCTGCGGCGCTCGACGCGCCGATGAAGTTCTTGCCGCGCACGCCGTCGAGCGCGGTCGTGATCATGCGCGCCGATTCGGCCTCCGACACGCCGTAGCTCTCGAAGCGCGTGCTGACGCCGAGGCCTTCGAGAAAGTCGTGCAGGACGGCGGGCGCCTGCGCCAGCGGCACGTCGAAGACGCGCGCCAGCACGGCGTCGCGCTCCGCGCTCTTGCCGATTGCCCGTTGCAGCACCATGCCGAGCGTGAACGAGCAGGCGATGCCGTGCGGCAGGCCGTGGTGCATCGTCATGTCGTAGGAGATCGAGTGCGCCAGCGCGGTTCTCGTGTTCGAGAACGCCAGGCCTGCGGTCAGCGCCGCGAGCGCCATGCGCCGGCGCAGTTCGATGTCGCCCATGTTCTTCATCAGCGGCGGCAGCGTCGAGAGAACGAGCCGCGCTGCGCCGACGGCGTGGTTGTCGGAGACCGGGTTGGCGTTGATGTTCCAGATCGACTCGAGCGCATGCGATAGCGCGTCGAGGCCGGCGGCGAGCGTCGGGCCTGCGGGCAGCGAAAGCGTCAGCTCGGGGTCGACCAGCGCCGCCTCGGGCCAGGTCTCGGGCAGGTGCAGCGAATACTTCTTGCCGGCGGCGCGGTGCCACACCGTCGCCCAGCCGGTGACCTCGCTGCCGGTGCCCGAGGTCGTGGGCACGGCGATCAGCGTCTTCACGCGGTGCGGCTTGAACGGCTTGCCGGTGGCGAGCAGCGTCACCAGCGCGTCGAACTCGCCGCTCTCGGTGCCGACCATCAGCGCCTTCGCGGTATCGAGCGCGCTGCCGCCGCCCACCGCGACGATCGCCTCGCTCTCGCCATGCTCGCGCCAGAAGGCGCGATAGAGCGTGTCGAGGCCGTCGACGTCGGGGTTCGGTCGGGTCTGGTCGATCACGCCGACAAGCGAGGCGCCGACCAGCTTTTCCAGCCGCGACAAGAGGCCGAAGCCTTTCGCTTCAGGGAAGGTGACGATGCTCGCCTTTCTGCCGCGCAGGATGGTCGGCAAGGCGTCGAGGACGCCGGCGCCGAAGTGCACGGCGACGGGGTTGTGATATTGCCAATGGGCCATGGCCTGCTCCTCTGCCGCGCCGGTCACGCGGTGTGGTTCAGCGCGAGATCGAAGATGTCGAAGTTGCGCAGGCGGCGCTCTGGATCGACGTCGACGAGCGGCCGGTTGAAGAGCAGCGGCACCAGCTGCTCCGAGACGCCGCCATGCGAGCGCAGCGGCGCATCCAGCCCGGAGAGGTCGTGGCGCGACGGGCTGGTGCCGATCACGTAGAGCCGCTCGGAGACGACGACGACGTCGCCGATGCGATCGGGCGGCAGCTCGAACTGCGCCGCGGCTTCGGCGCGCGAGAGCACGAGCTCGACGCCGCGCAGCTTTCGCAACTTCGCGGAAAGGCCGGCCAGATCGGCGCCGGCCGGCAGATAGGCCGTGGCGAACGAGCCGAGCGAGCCGTGGTGGGCGACGTAGGGGTCGGTCACCGGCAGGATCACGCGCGCCTTCTTGGCGCCGATGCGGGCGTCGAACCAGTCCTGCAGGAAGATGATCTGCGGCGCGCCGGCGGCATCGGTCTTGGCGTTCATGCCATGGTCGGCGGTGAGGGCGATCGTCACGTCCATCGCGTCGAGCTGTTCGAGGTAGCCGCTCATCATCCGGTAGAAGTCGTTCGCCGCCGGCGTACCGGGCGCGTGCTTGTGCTGCACGTAGTCGGTGGTCGAGAGGTACATCACGTCGGGTCGGTCGCGGGCCATGATCTTCACGCCGGCCGCGAACACGAACTCCGAAAGGCCGGCGCTGTAGACCTTGGGCAGCGGCTTGCCCACCAGCCCGAGCACGCCGGCGATGCCGTTGTTCTCCGTCGTGAGCTGGTCGGCCTTCTCGGCCGAGAAGCAGACCGCCTTCATGCCCTTGCCGAGCAGCGTGCGCAGCTTGTCCTTGGCGGTGATGACGACGACCTTGGCGCCGGCGTTCGAGAAGCCCGCGAGCAAGGTGTCGGCGCGCAGGTACTTCGCGTCGTTCATCATGACTTCCTCGTCGGCCTCGCGATCGTAGAAGTAGTTGCCGCAGATGCCGTGCACGGCGGGCGGAACGCCGGTGACGATCGAGATGTTGTTCGGGTTGGTGAAGCTCGGCACGACGCATTCGCCGAGCAGCGAAGCGCCCTTGGCGCACATCTTCTCGAGGTAGGGTGCGGCGCCGGCCTGGATCGCCTGGTTGATGTAGTCGGCCTCGCAGCCGTCGACGCATACGACGACGAGCGGGCGGCTCATCCAGCGGTAGCTGCGTCCGTTGGCGGAGACGGAGCGGCCGGGGGCGGTGGTCATGGAAATCTTCCTTGTGGTGTTCGGGTGCGCGGGCCGCCTACGCGACGGCCTTGGCGATGCGCGTGCGCAGCCAGGCCGAGAGCAGCTCCGACAGCACGACGACGACGATGATCGAAAGCAGGATCGCCGCAACGTCCTTCGAGGCAACCCGTTGCACGCTTTCGCGCAGGTACCAGCCCATGCCGCCGGCGCCGAAGAAGCCGACCACGGTGGCGGCGCGGAAGGTCACGTCCCAGGTGTAGATCGAGATGCCGGTCCAGGCCACCCGCACCTGCGGCAGCACCGCGTAGACGAAGACCTGCAGCTTGTTGGCGCCGGCGGATCGAATGGCTTCCACCTGGCCGGGCCGGATCGCCTCGATCGATTCCGAGAACAGCTTGCCGGCGAAGCCGATGCAGTAGAGCGTGAGCGCGAGCGCGCCCGGCAGCATGCCGAAGCCCAGGATCATGACGAGCAGGATCGTCCAGATCATCTCGTGCACCGACCGGCAGGCCATGATGACCAGGCGCGCCGGCTTGTAGAGAAAGCGCCGGCTCGGCGTGATGTTGTGCGCCGCGAACCAGGCCAGCGGCACGGCCGCCGCGAGTCCGATCACGGTCGCGAAGTACGACATCTGCAGCGTCTCGACGACGGTGTGCCAGTACTCGGCATTGACGATGTGGCCGATGTTCGGCGGGAAGTAGCGCCGGCCCAGCGTCTCGGCCATGCGGCCGAGCAGCCCGGGCAGGCGCTCGAGGTCGATGTCGAGAAAATCGACCGAGAAGGCGAGGAAGGCCAGCGAGGCGAGCAGTGCCGCGTACTTGTAGAGGCTTTGCGGATAGCGGAAGCGGCTCCAGGTGGCCGGCGAGGAGTTGGCGGCCCGCGGCGTCGCGCCGACCCTCGAAAGCTCTCCCTCCACGGCCTTCGTTGCCGGGTCGGCGCCCGGCGCGGCCAGGCCGCGCATGCGCAGCTCAGATGACGGCTCGGCGTGCATAGTGCGAGGCCACTTCGCCGATGACGATGAGCGCGAGCACGGCGAGGACGACGACGGCGATGCCGCCGTAGTTCGACATCGCCATCTGCCGGAACAGCAGCAGGCCGAGGCCGCCGGCGCCGACCAGGCCCATGATGGTCGAGCGGCGAATGTTGATGTCCCACTCGAAGATCATGTTGCCGACGAAGACCGGGATGATCTGCGGCAGGATCGCGAACCAGAGGATCTGGAACTTGGTGCCGCCGGCGGCGCGGATCGCCTCGAGCGGCTTCGGGTCGACGTCCTCGATCGCCTCGGCGATGGTCTTGGAGATGAAGCCGATCGAGCGCACGGCCATCGCCAGCACGCCGGCGAGCGCGCCGAGGCCAACCGCCGAGACGAAGATCAGGCCCCAGACGATCTCGTGCACCGAGCGCGACATCGTCATGAGGAAGCGGCCGACGGCATACGAGGTCTTGCCGAAAGGCGTGATGTTGGCAGCGCCCAGCCAGGCCACCGGAATCGACATGACGAGGCCGGCGACGGTGGCGAGCGTCGCCATCACCACGGTCTCGAGGGCCGGCTTCCACAGCTCGGGGATCACGTCCTTGTCGAGCTCGAGGAAGCGGCGCGCGGTCTCCAGCAGCGAAGCCAGGCTGATGCGGCTCCAGTCGGTGTCCTTGACGACGATGGCCTCGATGCTCCAGGCCACCGCGATCAGGATCACCGCATACGACAGGTAGCGGATGCGGCGCGTGCGCTGCCGGCTGGCCGAGACGCCTTCGACGCGCAGCGCGAGCGTGGCGGCGTTCACAACACCTCCATCGCGTAGATGTCCTGCAGGGCCGCCTTGTCGAGCTCGGCCGGCGGGCCTTCGAACTTCTTGATGCCGTCCTGCAGGCCGATGACGCGGGTGCAGAAGTCGCACGCCAGGTCGACGTCGTGGATGTTGCAGAGCACCGGCACGTGGAACTCGGCGGCCATCTCGCGGATGAGCGCCATCACCTCGCGCGAGATCTTCGGGTCGAGGCTCGAGGTGGGTTCGTCGACGAGCAGCAGCTGCGGGTTCTGGATCAGCGCGCGGGCGATGCCGACGCGCTGCCGCTGGCCGCCGGAGAGGCGGTCGGCGCGCTTGTCGATGTGCTCGCTCAAGCCGACGCGGTCGAGCAGGCGCAGCGCCTGGGCGATGTCGTCCTTGGTGTACATGCGCAGGATGCTGCGCAGCGTGCCGGTGTAGCCGAGCCGGCCGGTGAGGACGTTGTCCATCACCGAGAGCCGCTCGATCAGGTTGAACTCCTGGAAGATCATGCCGATGTTGCGGCGCTGCAGCCGCATCTCGGGGTACGAGAGCTTCGTCAGGTCGACGCCGTTGAACAGCACCTCGCCGCTCTTCGGCTCGACCAGCCGGTTGACGCAGCGGATCAGCGTCGACTTGCCGGCACCGCTCGGGCCGATGATGGCGATGAAGTCGTCGGGTCCGAGCGTGAAGCTGATGCCCTTGAGGATCTCGCGCTCGGCGTAGCCGGCGCGTAGGTTCTTCACTTCCAGGACGGCGGACATTGATGCCTCCTCGTTCCGGGTTCGAGGGCTACTTGATCCCGGCCTCGCGGATCACGTCGTAGTTGGAGTCCTTCATCTCGACGAAGCGGTCGGAGTCGACGTTCTCGAGGTACTTCTTGCCCTCGGCGTTCTGGTCGAGCGTGAGGAAGGTCTGCGCGATCTGCGCCTTCACCTCGGGGCACAGGGTCGAGCGGTAGACGAACGGGTCCTGCGGCAGCAGCGTCGAGCTCCAGAGAATGTTGAAGTCGTCGACCTTCATCTTGCCCTTGCTCGAGGCGACGGCGTTCATGAAGCGGTGCGTGGCGACGAAGGCGACGTCGGCCTTGCCATCGAATACGGCGATCGTCGAGAGGTCGTGGCCGCCCGAGAAGGCGACGCGGCTGAAGTACTGCTTGAGCGGCGTCTTGATGACCTTGGCGCCGAATTGCGCTTCCGGGATCAGGCCGCCCGAAGTGCTCGCCGGGTCGACCAGCAGCATCACCGAGCCCTTGGTCGAATCGATGGTCGTGAACCTGGAGCCCTTCTTCGTGATCAGCATCGACTTGTAGCCGGGGCCGGCTTCCTGGACGCCGTCTTGCTTCTTGGAATAGGTGGCGAAGACGTCGACGGCAGCGCCCTGGTTCCTGGCGATGACGTAAGATTCCGGCCCGAGCACCGCGACATCGACCCACTTGCCGAGCAGCGCCTCCACCACCGACGCGTACGAGGTCGGCATGTAGAACTCGATCTTCTTGCCGGTGTTCTTGGACAAGAGGTCGATCACCGGCTTGTAGAGCGTGAGCTCGCGCACCGACTCCTGGGTCGGGATCATCGAGAGGCGCAGCACCTTCGGGTTCTCGCAGGCTTGCGCCAGCGCAAGCGCGGGCGCAAGCAGCAGGGCGGCTGCCGTCAGCACGGCGCCGAGGGCGCGCGACCGGACAGATCGCGACCGTTGCGGCCGGGGAAGCGAAATCTCTTGCATGGATGTCTCCGTTCGAGTGAAAGCTGAACTCTGAGCTGGCGATGTGACAGGGTTGCGTCTTTTCATCGCGCTGACATATTCGGCGGCCTGGACCGGGCTGCTCTCGTTGTGTTTTCTATTCGTTGCTCGCCAGGCGCGCCGGCTCGCCGGTGCTGCCCGTCGCGGCGAAGGTGTGCATGCGTTCCCGACTCGCCATCGCGTGCTCGAAGAGGCGGGCGCCCGCCCCTTCTGCATCGCCGGCGGCGACGAGGGCGAGGATCTTCTGGTGCTCGAGGGTCGACTTGCGCAAGCGCCGCGGTTCGGCCAGCGTGTGCCGGCGAAACAGGCTCAGCTCGTTGACGAGCCGGCGGTACATCTGGAGCAGCTTGGCGTTGCCGGCGAACTCGACCAGCGCGTCGTGAAAGCGCAGGTTGGCCAGGTGGTAGCCCTCGCGGTCTTCACGGATCGCCGCGTCCTGCATGCGCTTGACCACGGCGCGCAGCTCGGCGAGCTGCTCCGGCCGGATCGCCTGGGCGAGCTTTCGGCCGGCCATCTGGTCGAGCGTGGCGCGAAGCTGGTAGATCTCGTCGGCCTCGGTGACCGAGATCTCGCGCACGTACACGCCGCGGTTCTTCTCGAGCCGGACCAGGCCGGTCTCGGCGAGGGCGCGCAAGGCCTCCCGCACCGGACCGCGCGAGACGCCGAGCCGTTCGGCCAGGGCGAGCTCGTTGAGCTTTTCGCCCGCGACCAACTCGCCGGCGAGGACCATCCGCTCCAGCTCGCGCTGCGCGAGCATGGTCAGCGAGTGATTCTTCAGGATCGCGATGTTGGCGGGGGCCGTGCTCACCCGCCGGATTCTGGATTTTTACTGCCTATTGTCAACAATCTTTTTCCCGTGGGTGCGAATGAACCGGCGCTGGCGGCCTTTCGTTCTCGTCAGTTTCGGGGCTTAGCCGCGCGGTTCTTCCCAGTCGAAACGCCAGATCGCGACCGCCGCGAACAGGGCGCTGTAGAAGAGCAAGGCGCCGATCGGCGCGATCGCGGCATCGAAGCCGAGGCCGCGCCAGGTCATGGCGTCGAGCCCGTCGACGGCCCAGCGCGTAGGGATGACGAGCGAGGCCGTCTGCAGCCACTGCGGGAAGACGAACGACGGCACCCAGGCGCCGCCGAGCATGACCATGACCAGCGTCGCGAAGATGGCCAGGCCGCGCGTCGCTTCCGGCGTCTTGCCGATCGCCGCGATGAGCAGGCCGAAGCTCGACGTGAGCAGGGCGAAGGCGACGGCGATGCCAATGAAGCCGGCGACGCTGCCGTCGATGCGCACGTGGAAGATCGCGATCGCCGCCGCATAGATGATGGCGAGCAGGATCAAGGCCGTGATCGCGCCGCTCAGGATGTGGCTGCCGAGCAGCAGCGTGCGCGAAAGCGGTGCCGCACGCAGCCGCTTCCACAGGCCGAGCCGGCGCGCCAGCAGCACACCGACGCCGACCTCGATGCCCATGAAGAGGATGAACTGCACGCCCATGCCGGCGAACGAGTGCGCGTAACCGTTGTACGGTCGATCGTTGGTCGCCGTCATTGCGAGAGTCTCGGTCTCGTAGGGCAAGGTGAACGCCGCCTTGGGCGCGCCGCCGGCACCGGGCGGGCCGCCCATGCTTTCGCCGAGCGCCTTGACGACGTGCTGCGTGAGCAAGCCGCGCACCAACGGCAGGGCGGTCGCCTGCGACGGGTCGTAGTGCACCGCCACCGAGGGCCTGGCGCCGCCGCCGAGCAAGGCGGCCGGCAGCGCGGCGCCGAAGCCGGCCGGCAGCACCACAGCGGCGCGCACCTTGCCCTGGCGCGCCGCGTCGATCGCGGCCGGCTCGGCCAGCTCCTTCACGTCGAAGCTCGAGTCCCCCTTCAACGACGCGGCGATGGCATGCGAGAGGGCGCTGCCGTCGTTGTCGACGAAGGCGATCGGCACCTTCGAGGGCTTGTCGCTGCCCGAGCCGAAAAGCGAGCCGAAGAAGGCGGCGATGACGATCGGCGCGGCGATCGACATGACGAGGGCGCGCCGGTTCGAGAAGTAGAGGACCAGGTCCTTGCGGATCAGGGCGCGCAGGGCGGTCAGGGTGTTGGCGGTGGTCATGATTTCAGTCTCTCAGTTGGCGGCCGGTGAGCGAGAGAAAGACGTCTTCGAGGTTGGCCCGCGCCGAGGCGACGCGCGTGACGCGGCGTCCGCTCGCGGCCAGCGCGGTGAGCAGCGCCGGCGTGTCGCGCGCCAGGTCGGCGACGCCGGCGCGCAGCATCGCGCCCTCCTGCGTCGGCTTGTCGATGCCGGGCAGCGCCGCCAGCGCCTGCAGGTCGACCGGGCCGTCGACCTCGATCTCGAGCGATTGCGTCGCCGGCAGCAGCCGCTCGATACCGGCCAGCGTGTCGCTGGCCACGACCTTGCCGTGGTCGACGATGACGATGCGGTCGCAAAGCCGCTCCGCCTCTTCCATGTAGTGCGTGGTGTAAAGCAGCGCCTTGCCGCGGCCGCGCAGATGCTCGAGGTTGTCGAAGATGGCGTTGCGGCTCTGCGGATCGACGCCGACGGTCGGCTCGTCGAGGATCAGGATGTCGGGGTCGTGCACCAGCGCCGCGGCGATGTTGAGGCGCCGCTTCATGCCACCGCTGAACGTCGACGGTTTGTCTTTCGCCCGGTCAGCCAGGCCGACCAAGGTGAGCGCCGCTTCCACACGCTCTTTCAGAAGCGCGCCCGAGAGTCCGTAGAGCGCACCGAACAGCTCGAGGTTGGCGGCGGCGCCCAGGTTCTCGTAGATCGACAGCTCCTGCGGCACGACGCCGATGCGGCGCTTCGCCTCATTGCTGGTTTCGGTGAGCGGCTGGCGCGACGCACCCTCGCCGACGAAAACCTGGCCGCGATCGGCGGCGACCAGGCCGCAGAGCATGGCCACCGTCGTCGACTTGCCGGCGCCGTTCGGTCCGAGCAGGCCGACGATCTCGCCGGCCCGCACCGAAAGCGAAAGATCGGAGACGACGGTGCGGCTGCCGTACGATTTGCAAAGACCCAGTGCTTCGAGCATCGCTCTTCTTTCCCGTGCAATGGAGCGCGACTGTAGCGACCGGTCGGGGCAAAAGCAGCACTGGGCCGACGGATCGACGGCGGCGCGGCGCCAATGGTCAGCAGGCGGCGCGAGTCGTCGTCGAGGCAGCACACCAGGAGCAGCGATGCGCACGGTCGAAAGAGGCGAGTTCGAAGGCGGCTCGGTGTTCATCGAAGGCGACTGGAAGCCGCTCTCGGAAGCAAAGGTGTCGATGTTCGACTGGGGCTTCACCCGCTCCGACGCCTGCTACGACGTGGCGACAGCGTGGCACGGCGCCTTCTTTCGCCTCGACGATCACCTCGACCGCTTCTTCCACAGCCTCGAGAAGATGCGAATGACGATTCCCTACAGCCGCGCCGAGGTGCGGCAGATCCTGCACCGCTGCGTCAAGGCCGGCGGCCTCGAAGACGCCTACGTGGCCATGGTCTGCACCCGCGGCGTGCCGCCGCGCGGCGCGCGCGACCCGCGCCTGGCCGTCAATCGCTTCTACGCCTACGCGCTGCCCTTCGTCTGGATCGCGCCGCCGGAAAAGCAGGCGCAAGGCATCGACCTGCACATCAGCCGGCGCATCCGCATCGCGCCCGAGTCGGTCGACCCCACCGTCAAGAACTACCACTGGATCGACCTCGTGATGTCGATGTTCGACGCCTACGACCGCGGCGCCGACACCAGCTGCGTCGTCGACGCGCAGGGCAACGTCGCCGAAGGCCCGGGCTTCAACGTCTTCATGGTCGAGAACGGCGTCGTCAGGACACCCGACCGCGGCGTGCTCGAAGGCATCTCGCGCAAGACGGTGATCGAGTTGTGCGGCACGCTTGGCATCCCCTTGCGTGTCGAGCCGGTGCCGGCGGTCGAGCTGGCGAGCGCCGACGAGGTCTTCATCAGCTCGAGCGGCGGCGGCGTGCTGCCGATCGCCAGGATCGACGGCCAGCCGCTCGGCGACTTTCCCGGGCCGATCACGAAGCGGCTGCGCGACGCCTACTGGGCCTTGCACGAGGACCCTCGCCACCGCGACCCGGTCGAGCGCTGACCGCACTTTCGATTGCAGAGCGGCGCGGCCTTGCAATCGATGCGTCGCCGCCCCAGTTGGGCAGCGTTGCCGCCGCGAGGCCGGCCGTTCGGCGGATTCGACGCGCCGGCGGCCAGCGTACTTTCCGGCATCGCCAGCACGGACCCTTTCCCATGAACGAGAACAGCACGCAGACCGCGGCCACCGCGCCGCTCGTCGCCCACTCTGCCGCCATCGCCGCCATCGTCGACCGGCTCGGCGCCGCGACAGTCGCGGTGCGCGGCCGCCACGGCAGCGTCGCCTCCGGCGTCGTCTGGCAGGACGGCCTCCTCGTCACGGCGGCGCACGTCTTTCGCCGACCGCCGGCAAGCGTCACCCTGATCGGTGCCGGCGGCAGGAGCATCGAAGCCACGCTCGTCGGTGTCGATGCCTCGACCGACATCGCCGTGTTTCGCCTGGCCGGCGAGCACGGTCTCGTGACTATCGCCCCGGGCGACGCGGCAACGGTTCGCGCCGGCCATTTCGCGATTGCCGTCGGCCGCAGCCTCGAAGGGGACCCGGTCGCCAGCGCCGGCATGGTCAATCGCGCCGCCGGCGAATGGCAGACCTGGCTCGGCGGCAGCCTCGACCGGTTGATCCGCCTCGACGGCGGCGTCTACGAGGGTCTCTCGGGCGCGCCGGTCGCCGATGCGAGTGGCGCCGTGGTCGGCATCGCCACCTCGGCGCTCTCGCGCAGCTACGGCATCGTCGTGCCGGCGTCGACGGTCTCGCGCGTCGTCGCCGCGCTGCTCGCCACCGGCCACGTCGCGCGGCCCTGGCTCGGCGTCGGCGCCCAGCCGGTGCCCTTGCCGGCATCGGCCGGCGGAGGTGCGGGCCTCCTCATCTCGTCGCTGGCGCCGGGCGGGCCGGCCGAGCGCGCCGGCCTCCTGATCGGCGACATCGTCGTGCGCGCCGCCGGCCAGCTCGCCGCCGATCTGCGCGCCCTGCGCAGCGCGCTCGCCGCCCATGTCGGCAAGAGCGCGACGCTGTCGGTGCTGCGCGGCGGCGCCGCGAAAGAGCTCCAGGTCGAGGTCGGCGAATGGCCGGCCGAGCGCCGCGGCTGCTGAGAGCGCCGAGGAACCGATGATGCAGATCGCCATTGCTTCGAGATCGCCGCTGGTACGCGCCGGGCTGGCCAAGGGCCTGGGCGCGCGTCACGGCATCACCGTCGTGCTCGCCGCGGAAACCTTCGCCGCACTGCACGCGGCCTCGTTCGGCGGTGCCGCCGTCGCCGTCATCGACTTGGGCGCCGTCAGCGAGCGCGTCGAGGCCGACGCCGGAGCGCCGGCGATCGCTGTCGAGGGCCCGCGGGTCATCGTCCTTGCCGAGCCCGGCGACGAGCGCACCGGCGAGTGACTGATCGACGGTTGCTCGGTGCTGCCGCGCGATGCGTCGATCGGCGCGATTTCCGGCGCGGCGCAGGCGGCGCTGGCCGGCCTGGTGGCGACGACGCCCGCCTTCGCCGCCGATGCCTTGCGCTACGAGCGCGTCGGCGAGCGGCGCACCGTGCCGCCCGGCTTCGATGCGCTGACGCCGCGCGAGCGCCAGGTGCTGGTCGAGATGAGCCACGGCCTGGGCAACCGCGAGATCGGCGGCGCGCTCGGCATCTCGGCGCACACCGCCAAGTTCCACGTCGCCCAGATCATCGCCAAGCTGCAGGCACAGTCGCGCGCCCATGCGGTGGCCAAGGCGCTACGCGCCGGGCTGGTCGACGTCTAGCCGTTCTCGATGTAACTGTCGAACGCCCACCAGCAACCGCCGGCGCCGCCACTGGCTTTTCGGGTTCGGCGATCGAACGAGAACTCGCCAGAGCACGCCTTTCCGTTTTCGACGACCCCGCGCAACTCTGACCAGTTTTTCGTCAGCGCAGGATCCTTCATCCACACGGGCGGATCCTGGTAGCGAATCCTCAGCTTGTATCGAAACGAAGAGAAGGGATAGCCTTCGACAGTCCGATCAAGGATCCGGATTTCGACGAACTGCACCGTCGGCATACCGAGAGACAGGCATGCCGGCGACCGTTCGGCCCCGCCAGTAGTGAACCGCGGCGCAAGCTCGTAGATCTCCGCTTCCTGCTGAACCGCTCCTTGCGGCTCGCCCTTCGGGTCTGGAATCGATCCAGCGGTCTTCGTCAGGACACCCAGGGCTTCGAGTCTGTCGAGGTAGGGCATGGTTCGCTTTGCCACGGGATCCCAGGTCGGCCTGACCTTGTTCTTGACGATCGCTACCTTGTACCGAGGCGGGTTGCGCTGACCCATTTCGACATCGACTGGCACGGTGCTGTATCCACCGGGCAGATATAGACAAGACGATGGCAGAGGATTGGGGTTTCCTGCCTCGTTCATTTCCAGCAGGTGCGCCTTGATCTCTTCGGGGGCCGGCGGCGCCAGTGCCTCCAGCGCGCGAATCTCTGCTCTCGTTTCATCAGAAATCGCGCGTGTCGCTTCGTCCTCGTCCGTGCCTCCCACTCCGGACTTGGCGCGCATCGCCTTCTGCATCATGGATTGATAGTCCACCCACCCGCCCCCTCCGCGAACCGCCAAGATGACGAACTCCTGACCTTCAAGGGCCTTCCTGACTTCGGGAAATTGCTCCTGCAGTCCAGGATTTGCAGCCCATGGCGCCAAGTCCTGCGCGGCGGCAATTCCGTACCTGGCGTGAATCTCGTAGAACTCGAGGCCTGCCTCGGTGTTGACCACGCGCGGAGAAAAACCCGTGACACCAAGGTAGCGGACGACACCGAATTCGAAGCAGCTCGCTCGCCCGTAGCCGCTGGCGAGCCAACCCTTTTCGGACAGACGGAAGCGCTTGACTGGCACCACGCTGCCCTTGACTTCGCCTACTTCGAAGGATTCCTCCATGAGCCCGGCGTCGACGAGTGCGTCGATCTGATTTCGCTGTGCCTGCCGCTGTGGCGATGGAAGAGCGTCTGTTACGAAGTCGAGGTGCCACGCCATGGGTTCGGTAGCCCTCGATCGGGCATCGGGTTCCGGATAGAGAGGAACAGACAGGCAAGGATGGGTCAGCGAATTCCGTTCATAGCGCGACCCCGCCGGGCGAGCCTGCTTGTCCCATACTGAACGCGCGAGCTTGTCAAAGCTCTCCTGAGAGGGCCGGCTCGCCTTCCATCCTGCCCAGGCACCCGGACCGAACACGGCGCCGAGCACGGCCACCATCGTTCCCGCGGCGAAGACGAGCAGAGGCTTCGTTTTCAAGGCATTGCTCCCGACGATGACGATCAACGCGTCGATGCATCGCATTGGAGTCGCCCGGGTTGTCGCTGTCTATCGGCCCTTGGAGCGGTCCGCGGGGGAAACGAGGCGGGGACTTCGCCCGCTAGGCCGGGACGGACGGCGCCTCAGTCGCCGTCGTCGTCCTCGTCGGGCTCTTCGTCGGCGAGCGCCTCGATCGAGTCGTCGTCGTCGCCGATCAACACCGCGGAATCGAGCGCGTCTTTCGAGCGGGCGATGCGGTCTGGGCCGATGTCGGCGCCGTCGCGCGCGCCGTCGGGGACGGCGGACTTGCGCTCACCGGTGCCCATCGAGTCGCTGTCGCTGTCGATGTCGATCGGCGTGGCGCCACCGAGATCGCCTTCTTCGGTGTCGGTCTTCAGGCGCGTCGCACCCTGGATGTCGCTGCCGCTGTCGGAGGTATCTCCGGGGCCGAGCGTCTCGGCGCTGCGGCCCTTGGCCTGTTGCGGCGCGCGCTCGCCGCCCAGGATGCTGCTTCTCGACATGCTGCTGCTCCGTTGAATGGGTAGGCCAAGAATGCGGTAACTCGCATACGAGCGGTGTAGGCCGAAACGCCGAATCCTCGTCGATCCAGAGACCCTTGTCGCGAGGCGCCTAAACGCGCTCGACGACGATCGCGATGCCCTGGCCGACGCCGATGCACATCGTGCACAAGGCGTAGCGGCCACGCTTCGCGTGCAGCTGGTTGATCGCGGTCGTGACGAGCCGCGCACCGCTCGCGCCGAGCGGGTGGCCGAGCGCGATCGCGCCGCCGTTGGCGTTGACCCGCGCATCGTCGTCGGCGAGGCCGAGGTCGCGCAGCACCGCGAGCCCTTGCGCGGCGAAGGCTTCGTTCAGCTCGATGACGTCGATCTGCGCCAGCGCCAGCCCGGTCAGCTCGAGCACCTTCTTCGTCGCCGGCGCCGGGCCGATGCCCATGATGCGTGGCGGCACGCCGGCCGTCGCCATGCCGACGACGCGGGCCCGCGGCACCAGGCCGTGCCGCGCCGCGGCGCGTTCGCTCGCCAGCAGCAGCGCGCAGGCGCCGTCGTTGACGCCCGAAGCGTTGCCTGCGGTCACCGTGCCGTCGGGCCGGACCACGCCCTTCAGCCTGGCCAGCGCTTCGAGGCTGGTGTCGCGCGGATGCTCGTCCTTCGTGACGACGATCGGATCGCCCTTCTTCTGCACGATCGTCACCGGCACGATCTCGGCGTCGAAGAAGCCGCTCTTTTGGGCCGCCACCGCTTTCTGCTGCGAGGCGAGCGCCATCCGGTCCTGCGCCTCGCGCTCGATCTTGAATTCGGCGGCGACGTTCTCGGCGGTTTCGGGCATCGAGTCGACGCCGTACTTTTCCTTCATCAGCTTGTTGATGAAACGCCAGCCGATGGTCGTGTCGTAGACGGCGTTGCTGCGCGAAAACGCCGAGTCGGCCTTGGGCATGACGAAGGGTGCGCGGCTCATGCTTTCGACGCCGCCGGCGATCATCAGCTCGGCCTCGCCGCTCTTGATGGCGCGCGCCGCCGTGCCCACCGCGTCCATGCCCGAGCCGCAGAGGCGGTTGATCGTCGCGCCCGGTACCCCGAGCGGCAAGCCGGCCAGCAACGCCGACATGCGCGCGACGTTGCGGTTGTCTTCGCCGGCCTGGTTGGCACAGCCGTAGATCACGTCGGCGACGGCCGCCCAGTCGACCTTCGGGTTGCGCACCATGAGGGCGATCAGCGGCAGGGCGCCCAGATCGTCGGTGCGGATCGACGACAGCGCGCCGCCGTAGCGGCCGAAGGGCGTGCGGACAGCGTCGCAGATGAAAGCTTCGGTCACGGTGTTGCCTGTCGTTTCCAACTCGCCGACGGGGCAAGCGGGCTGGTGTGGGGAAGGGGCTCGATCACAGCGGCACTCCGGTCAGCGCCTGCAGTCCGGCGCGGTCGAGGCCCTCGACGATCTCGCGAACGACCAGGCCTTGCGGTGTGACGTCGATGACCGCGAGGTCGGTGTAGATGCGTGCCACACAGGCCACGCCCGTGAGCGGATACGTGCAGCGCTCGACGATCTTCATCTCGCCGCTCTTGGTGACGTGCTCCATCATCACGTAGGTCTTCTTGGCGCCGATCGCCAGGTCCATCGCGCCACCGACGGCGGGGATCGCATCGGCCGCGCCGGTATGCCAGTTGGCGAGGTCGCCCGTGGCGGAGACCTGAAAGGCGCCGAGCACGCAGACGTCGAGATGGCCACCGCGCATCATGGCGAAGCTGTCGGCGTGATGGAAGAACGAGCCGCCGGACAAGAGCGTGACCGGCTGCTTGCCGGCGTTGATGAGGTCGTAGTCCTCGTCGCCTTCTGCCGGCGCCGGGCCCATGCCGATGACGCCGTTTTCGCTGTGCAGCACGACCTCGCGCCCTTCCGGCAGATGGTTGGCAACCAGCGTCGGCAGGCCGATGCCGAGGTTGACGACGGCGCCGTCGGCAATGTCGGCGGCAACCCGCGACGCCATCTCGGCGCGGCTCCACTTCTTGATCGTCATGCCGCCCTCTTGCCCGCCGCCGCGCCGCTGAAGCCGCCCGCCGTGGTCGCGACGCGATCGATCCTGACGATGCGCTTCACGAAGATGCCCGGCGTCACGACCGCCTCGGGGTCGAGCTCGCCGAGGGCGACGATCTTGTGCACGGTGGCGATCGTCGTCTTCGCCGCCATCGCCATCACCGGGCCGAAGTTGCGCGCCGTCATGCGGTAGGTGAGGTTGCCCCAGCGGTCGCCGACTTCGGCCTTGATGAAGGCGTAGTCGGCGTGGATCGGCGCCTCGAGCACGTACATGCGGCCGCCGATCTGGCGCGTCTCCTTGCCCTTGGCCAGCTCGGTGCCGTAGCCGGTGGGCGTGAAGAAGCCGCCGATGCCGGCGCCGGCGGCGCGGATGCGCTCGGCCAGGTTGCCCTGCGGCACCAACTCGAGCTCGATCCGGCCGGCGCGGTAGAGGGCATCGAAGTGATGGCTGTCGGCCTGGCGCGGGAACGAGCAGATGATCTTCTTCACCCGCTTCGCGGCGAGCAGCGCGGCCAGCCCGGTGTCGCCGTTGCCGGCGTTGTTGTTGACGATGGTGAGATCGCGCGCCCCCTGCGCGAGCAAGGCGCCGACCAGCTCGTTCGGCAAACCGGCGGTGCCGAAACCGCCGACCATCACGGTCGCGCCGTCGGGCACGTCGGCGACGGCTTCGGCCAGGCTCGCGACTTCTTTCTGGATCATGGCTGGACGGACGTGACGCTGGCGGCGGCTGGTATGCGGTCGTTCTCGCGGCGCCAATGATGGCACGCCCGGCTTGCTCCCCATGCCTTCGCACCGCCTCGCACGGCTTCGAAAGGCGAGGCCATCGTTCCGGCGCGATCGGCTCGGGCATCGCCGCCGCGCAGCGTACGTGGCATCCTCGCAGCGATCGCCCCATCGCCGCCGCCGTGACCCTGTCGTTTCGCCTCACCTCGTACAACGTGCTCGCCGCGGCATACGCCACGCGCAAGCTCTATCCGTCGGTCGACGCCGAGCTGATGCGCTGGTCGCGGCGCGCGCCGGCGATCGTCGCCCGCGTCGTCGCGCTGGTGCCCGATGTCGCCTGCCTGCAGGAAGTGGAGAGCGCCGCCTGGCCTGGCCTCGAAGGCGCGTTCGCGGCGGCGGGATGGCGCGGCGTGTTCGCGGCCAAGGGCGCCGGCCGGCCCGACGGCTGCGCGCTGCTCTGGCGCGAGGAGGTGTTGCGCTTCGCGGCGCGCGAGGTGCTGCACTACGACGACGGCGAGGCGGGCGCGGAGGCATCGGGCCACGTCGCCCTGGTCGTCGCCTTCGAGACGTCGGCCGGCCTCTTGCGCATCGCCGGCACGCACCTGCGCTGGCAGGCCGCGACGACACGGACCGAGTCGCACATCGGCTTTCGCCAGGCGCGCGAGCTCGTCGATCACTGCGCCGCCATGACGCCCGCCGCGTTCGCGACAGTCGTCTGCGGCGATTTCAACGCGCCGCCCGAGAGCGACATCGCGGCGCTGTTGCGCGAGCGCGGCTATGTCGATGCCTACGCGGCGGCGTCGCAGCCGACCTGCAATCCGCACCGCCGCGCGGCGCGCATCGACTACATCTTCTGCGGCGTCGACCTGCGCGCCACGCCCGAGCCGATACCGGCGATCGACGGCGACACGCCGCTGCCCTCAGCGACCGAGCCCTCCGATCACCTGCCGATCACGGCGCGGCTGACGGCGGCTGCTCCAGCGTCGCCTTCATGACCGCGGCGCCGCGCGTCATCATGTCGTCGATGTAGGGCGCGATCTCGTCCGGCAGCACGTCGACGATCCAGACGAAGCGGCTGCGGCCAGGGCCGCCGTCGAACACCTGAGCGCTGGCGCTGTAGTGCATGGCGCGGCCGCCGATGATCGCGTAGGCGAGACGGCGCGAGGCGTCGTCGCAACTCACCAGCGTCTCGCGCGCCGACGAGCCGTTGAAGAAGGTGACGACGCGGACGGCCTCGCCTTCCATGAGGTTGCCGGTGACGAAGCCCGGCGCCAGCCGCCTGTGCACGGCGCCGAAGTCGCGCAACGCCGACCAGACGCGGTCGCCGTCGGCGACGAGGGAGAGCTCTTTGCGAAGGGATGCCATGACGTGATCGTGGCATGGCCGGCACCCGGCGCCTCGCCGCTTCCGGACATCTTCATCGCCGCCGTGCGCCATGCCATCATCGCCCGCACCTTGGCACCGTTTTCTCCCGACGCTCCCCGCCGCGCCTCGACCTGGCTCGGCCGTGGCCTTCTCTTCATCGCCGCCATCTTCCTGCTCGAGCACGCGCGGCCGCTGCTCCTGCCGGTGGCGATCGCCATCGTCTTCACCTTCGTGCTCGCCGCACCGGTGCGAGCCTTGCGTCGCGCCGGCATCCACGAATACATCGGCGCCGGGCTCGTCATCGCCGCCGTCCTCGGCCTGATCGTGCTGGTCGCCGCGCTCATCGCCGCGCCGGCGGCGGCATGGTGGTCGCGCGCACCGGTCGTCGTCCACGAGCTGGTCGAGGCGCTGCAGCGCTGGCGCGATGCACTCTTTCCCTATGCCACGCCGGCACCGCTGGCCCGCGCGCCAGCCGCCGCGGCGGTTGCGGCCGACCCCTTCAACGAGCGGTTGGCGATCGAGGGCTGGACCTTCACGCGGCTGGCGATCGGCGAGACGATATCGTTCGCCGTCTCTGCATCGGCGACGGTGATCCTGCTCTACTTCCTGCTCGCTTCCGAGCAGTGGCTGGTGACGCGAACCGCCGCCGCGATCCGCCGGCCGCGCACGCGCGCGCTGGTGCTTTCGGGCTTTCGCCAAGCGCAGCGCGACATCGGCCTCTTCATCAGCACGATGAGCCTGGTCAACGTCGCGCTCGGCGTCGCCACCGGCCTGGCGCTCTGGCTGATCGGCCTGCCGAACCCGGTGCTCTGGGGCACGACGACGGCGGTGCTCGCCTTCATTCCCTACCTCGGGCCGTTGCTCATCGCCGTGCTGCTGCTGCTCGCCGGCAGCGTCACCTTCGGCACGGGGCTGGCGATGCTCGGGCCGCCGGCCGCCTTTCTCGCCCTGCACGGCATCGAGGCGAACTTCCTGAGCCCGATGATCATGGGCCACCGGCTGCGCCTCAGCCCCGTCTTCGTCTTCCTCTCCGTCATGCTCTGGGGCTGGCTCTGGGGCGTCGCCGGCGCGTTCATCGCCGTGCCGCTGCTGCTCGCCCTGCGCGCGGTGTGCAAGCGCTCGCGGCGTCTGCGCCTGGTGTGCGTCTGCCTGGAGGGAAAGTAAAGCTTGCGCTGCGTCATGGCGCGGTCACGCGCCGGGGGGAACATTCGCCACCGGGCCGAGTCCGATTTCTCACGTTGCAGCGGGCATGCCGATTGCCGCCGACGACAACAACAACATGCCCTGCCGATGCGGATTGCCTACGTCACCGAAACCTGGCCGCCCGAGCTGAACGGCGTCTCGCTGACGGTCGAACGCACCGTCCGGTTCCTGCGTTCGCGCGGCCATCTGGTCGAGCTGATCCGGCCGCGCCAACCGGGCGAAGCGCCGCTCGACGCGAGCGACGAGTTCCGTACCGCCGGCTGCGTCATACCGATGTACCCCGACCTGCGCTTCGGGCTGGCCCGTGCCGGCACGCTGAAGCGGCGGTTCCGGCAGAGCCGGCCAGACCTGGTCCACCTCGCCACGCCGGGGCCGCTCGGCTGGGCCGCGCTGGCCGCCGCGCGCTCGCTGGGCATTGCCACGACCTCCGACTTCCGCACCAATTTTCATCAGTACAGCGCTCACTACGGCATGGGCTTTCTCGCCGGGCCGGTGCTCGGCCTGCTGCGCCGATTCCACAACCTGACGCGCCGCACCTTCGTGCCGACCCAGGCCTCGCGGCGTGAGCTGACGCGCGCCGGCTTCCAGCACATCAGCGTCGTCGGCCGGGGCGTCGACACGGCGCGCTTCACGCCGGCGGCGCGCAGCGCGGCCTTGCGCGAATCGTGGCAAGCCGGCGCCGGGGCGCCGGTCTTTCTCGCCGTCGGCCGGGTCGCCGCGGAAAAGAACGTCGAACTGGGCCTGCGCGCATTCGAGGCGGCGCGTCGTCGGCGGCCGGATCTGCGCATGGTCGTGGTCGGCGACGGCCCGGCGCGCGAGCGCCTGGCGGCGGCGTATCCGGCGGCCCGCTTCGTCGGCGCCAGGCGCGGCGACGATCTCGCCGCGCACTTCGCCTCGGCCGATGCCTTCCTGTTCCCGAGCCTCTCGGACACCTTCGGCAACGTCGTCATGGAGGCGCTTGCGTCGGGCCTCCCGGTGGTCGCCTTCAATTGCGCTGCCGCTGGCGAGCACGTGATCGACGGGCAGAGCGGCCGCATCGCCGTGCCCGGCGACGAGGCCGGCTTCATCGACGCCGCGGCGGCGCTCGCGGTCGCGCCGCATGCGTTGCAGCCGATGCGCGATGCCGCCGTCACCGCGGCGCGCCGCGCCACCTGGGACGAGGTGCTGGAGCGCTTCGAATCGATCCTGCTGGACACCGTCGACGCCTCGGAGCGGGCACCTGCCCACGCCCATGCCGTGGCCTGAGCAGCCGGTCGGCCGGCACCGCAACGAGCGTGTCGTCGCGTGGATCGAGCGCGAGCGGCTGGTCGCCTTGTGGATGCATGGCGCGGCAACGCGCGACTGGGTGGTCGGCGTGCTCAAGGTCGTCAGCCGTGTCGGCGACGGCTGGCTCTGGTACGGCATCGTCGTCTGCCTGCCCTGGGCGGGCGGCCCGGTCGGCACGTCGGCGTCGGTGCGCATGATCGGCGTCGGCATCGTCGACATCACGATCTACAAGATCATCAAGCGCTGGATCGCGCGGCCGCGGCCGTTTCGCACCTGCGCCGGCATTCGCGAGTGCACGCCTTCGCTCGACGAGTACAGCTTTCCGAGCGGGCATACGCTGCACTCGGTGGCGTGCAGCCTGATCCTGACCGTCTACTACCCGACGTTCGCGCTCTTCGTCTGGCCGTTCACGGTGCTCGTCGCCGTTTCGCGCGTTGTGCTCGGCCTGCACTATCCGAGCGACGTCATCGTCGGCGCCATGATCGGGGCGATCACCGCGGCGGTGAGCTTCAACCTGCTCTGAGTCCGGCGCCGCTCAATCGGCGGCGGTCGACTGCCACTGCGTCGTCGGCCCTTCGGTGCTCGGCGCGATCGTCGTCGCCGCGGCGCGGTCCTGGCGCATGAATTCGGCGACGGTGCCGGCGCGCCGGTCGCGCAGCGCCCGCTCGAGGATGCGCTGCCACGAGCGAAGCACTGCGGAGAAGTCGGCGTCGCGCGGATGCAGTTCGATGCGCAGCAGCGGGTTGCCGCGCTCGAGCCGCGCCACGACCGGATTCCAGAGCAGCGAGCATTGGCGCCGCCAGGCGCTCGAGGTGCTGTAGACGACGCTCTGGCTGGCAACGCTGCGCCGGCCGGGCAGGTGCACGAGCTGGCGCAGCGTCGCGGTGTATTCGAAGCGCTGCGTCGCCAGCGCCGCCCACGCGCCCGGGCCGAGCAGCCAGGCCGGTGCGACGAAGCCTGCGAGCGGCCAGCCGTGCTCGCGAAACCAGGCCGTGCCGCGCTCGATGCGTTGCTGCGCCTCCACTTCGGAGAGCGCCCAGAACTCGCCTTCGCTGCGCGTGTAGTGCCGGCGCCGCAGGCGGTCGATCGGGCCCGAAGCCGGCAACTCGTCGCGATGGCTCCAGCCGTGCAGCGCGATCTCGTCGCCTTTCCTGCTGCGCGCGCCCAGCCACTCCTCGAGATCGCGCGTCGACGCTTCGCCGTGATAGTGCGGCACGGCGAGCAGCGTCACCGGAACGTCGGCCACTTCGGCGATGGCGGCGAGCGTTCGCGAACAGGCGGCGCGTGTCGACGCCGCGACGTCGTGCAGGACGACGCAGACGAAGCGCTCCACCGGCACCAGGCCGATCGTCGAGACGGCGCTCATCGTGGGTGGGGCATGGCGGCCGACGGCGTGGAAACGCCGGCTGGCGTGGCGCTGGCCTCCGGGTCGCGGCCGATCAGGCGCCGGTAGTGGCCGAGCAGCGCGGGCAAGACCTGCTCCCAATCGCTGGCCTCGGCGTGGGCCCGCGCCGCGATGCGCTGGGCCGTGCGATCGCCTTCGAACAGCCCGGCGATCGTCTCGGCGAATGCGGCGCCGGTGCCCTGGTCGACACCCCGACCGGCACCGCCATCGGCCAGCTCGGCCAGGCCCTCGGCGTTGCGCACGACGACCGGCGTGCCGCAGGCCATCGCTTCCAGCGCCGAAAGGCCGAAGGTCTCCTGGTCGCCGGCATGCACGAAGGCGTCGGCGCTGGCGAGCGCGCGGGCCAGCGCCGGGACGCCGGCGACGAAAGGCAGCACGCGGACACGCTCGCCGGCCGGCGGCGGCGAAGGCCCGGCGCCGATGGCGACGAGCAGGTACGGTGCGCCGAGACGCGCCACTGCGTCGGCGAGCACGTCGAGGTTCTTTTCGGGCGCGAATCGGCCGGCGTAGATGAGCACGCGTGCATCCTC
>JANXXS010000363.1 GCA_025350505.1 Burkholderiales bacterium | reverse complement strand
GGCAACCGATCGGCGATCGACGCAGCGGCCCTGCAGGCTCCCATTTCACCTAGTGCGAAGGCCCTCACACACCACGTTTGCAGCAGCGGGTTCCCTCGGCCGACATATTCCCGAAGCACTCGCCGTCGATGTGGCACAGGTCCATCAATCTGCTTTGAATCTGGTCCGTCGCATGCCGCCCAGGCGGGGTTCAACCTCGCGGCAAGACACTATCTACCCTGACCTCCCGAAAGTCGCCGAATCGCATCGACTACACATCGAATCGGATTTACTACATTCCTCCTATGACGGGTGGACGCTAGAACCGCCATCACGCGTGCTCGGAGGCGTCGATTTCGGCCAAAGTCACACTTTTACTACTTGTTTGCAACGAAATTACTACACTCCACGGCGCTTGACCAGCGTCGCACCGAACTGGCTCGACACCATCGCCGCCACGTAGACGGCGGCGACGTAAAGGCCGACCGCGACCGTGCCGACCCCGAGACGGGCGAGCAGCGCCGGCGCCGCGACCGCGGGGGCAATCGTTGCTGCCGACGCCGCCGCCTGGATCAGCAGCGTCAGCGGCAGCATCGCCCGCGTGGCGCGCGGGCGAATCGCGTCAGGCGGCGTGGCCAGCGTCGCGATCGAGGGCTGCCGGCATCGTCGAGCGGCCGGCGATGACGCCCAGCGAGCGCAGCCGGGCAATGGCGGCTTCGTCGAAGCCCGCCTCGCGCAGCATCTCGTCGTCGTGCTCGCCCATCTGGGGCGCCGCCCGATGCGGCAGTTCGACGCCTGCAAAGCGAATGGGATTGGCGACCATGCGCGCCTCGCCGCCTTGCGGGTAGCGATAGCCGAGCACGCCGGCGCGCTCGTGGACGAACGGATTCTCGAGCGCCTGGGCAATGTCGAACACCGGTGCCACCGGAACCTTGCCGGACAGCCGTTCGATCCATGTCGCCGTCGGCGCATGCATGAGCGCGTCGTCGAGCAGCCGCGTCACGCGGTCGCGATGCTTCAGGCGCTGGGCGAAGGTGGCGAGCTCGGGATCGCCGATCCACTCCGGGTGGCCGAGCTCCTTCGCCAGCAGCGGCCAGAACTTTTCCTTGTTGCACATGATGAAGAGCCAGCCGTCCTCTGTGCGGTAGAGCTGGCTGGGCACCAGGCTCGGGTGGCCGCTGCGCGCGGTGCGGCCGGTAACCGTGCCGCCGTTGAGATACCAGGTGCCCGGATAATTGAGGTTGTGCATCGCGACGTCGAAGAGCGAGGTGTCGACGTCCATGCCGACGCCCGTCTCGCGCGCCTTCATGACGCCGGCGAGCAGACCCAGTGCGGCCGCCAGGCCGGTCATGAGATCGACGATCGACAAGCCGTAGCGGGTCGGCGGCCCGTCGGGCTCGCCCGTCAGCATGAGGTGGCCGGCCTCGGCCTGCATCAGGTAGTCGTAGCCCGGCCAGGCGCGGCGCGAGCCGGTCCGGCCGTAGGCCGAGAGATGGGCGCAGACGATTCGCGGATTGGCTTGCTTGAGCGCCTGATGGTCGAGGCCGAGCTTGGTCGGCAGGTCGCCGCGCAGGTTGTCGAGCACGGCGTCGGCGCCGGCGACGAGGCGATGAAAGACGGCGATGCCTTCTGGATGCTTGAGGTCGAGGGTGACGCTCTTCTTGTTGCGGTTGAAGGTCTGATAGAAGTGACTGTCGTCGGCGCCAAAGAAATGGGGGCCGACATGGCGGCCGACGTCGCCGCCGTCGCGGTGGTTCTCAATCTTGACGACTTCGGCGCCGAGATCGGCGAGGTACGACGTGCCGAACGGACCGGCGCCATATTGCTCGACGGCCAGCACGCGCAGACCGGAAAGGGGAAGGCTGGAAGGGGAGTCGGCCATGGCGGGTTCTTGGTTGCAGGAACGATCGCTGGCGCCTCGAGGCCGGCAGCGACAGGCGTTCGCGTATTTGTACGGACAATATAGGAGGGATCCACACGAATGTCAACGCGCCACGCGCGGGCCGAGGCGCCCGAGACGCGCGCTTCGTTCCCTACCGGCGCAGTTCCATCCGGTAGGTGAAGCGATCGCTGGGGTGGACGTTGTCGGCGACTTCGAGCAGGACGCCCTGATCGCTGTAGTAGCGACGCAGGATGCGCAGCGCAGGCGCACCCGCCTCGCTCCCGAGGTTGCCGGCATCGTCGGCGCCGAGCAGCACGCCCTGCAGCTCCTGCTCGACACGCTGGATGCTGACCTTGTACTCGCGCTCGAGCAGCGCATAGACGGCGGTCTTGCGCTCGCGCAGCTTGCCCTCGATGCCGGCCAGCACCGGGTTGAGGAACAGCCGGGTGATGCAGATTGGCCGGCTGAGCTTCTTGCCTCGCCCGCCGGCGCTGTCGTCGTGGCGGATGCCCATGGCGTAGATCCATTCCTCGCCGACGCCGACGCCGACGCCGAAGTCGCGGGCCATCGCCTTGGTGAGCGCCACCTTGCCGATGTAGACCAGGCGCAGCTCGGTGTCCTGGGCATACTGGAAGAGGTCGCGCACCGAGCTCACGTCGTGGCTGTAGCGGGCGTCCCCGGGCAGTGCGATCACGACGGTGCCGACACGCTGGCGCCGCGACACCAGCCCGGCCGTCAGCAGCAGGCGCACCGCGCCGCGGGCCGTGAAGCGGCTGATGCCGAACTGCTCGCAGAGCTCAAGCTCGGTCGGCAGGCGGGCCCCGACCGGATATTTGCCGTCGGCGATGGCCGCCCGCAGGCGGGCCGCAATCTGCTGATAGATCGGCTGACCGGCGGTCATCGCGGCCTCTGTCGACTTTCCCGTCGCGGCAGGAGTCGACTTCACGACGCGCCGGGAAGGCTTTGCGGTCACGATGCGGCGTCGATGTCGAAGTGCCTCTTCAGGATCCAGGCGATGCCGTCGTAGGCGACGCCCTTGCGGTAGATGCGAAGCGTCTCGACGTCGAGCAGGGTCGACGAGCACTGGTAGGGCTGGTACTTGAGGACGCCATAGTCGATCACCTGATCTGCGATCGCGAGTATCTCCGGTTCGATCTCGCTCACTGAAAACTTGGTGCCGTGCATCGACAGGTTGGCGGAGGAGCCGAAGATCGCAGCCTCGGACGCCTCCGACAGATCGCAGAGGGCGTGATGGAACTGGCCGGCGTTCATGAGCATGAGCAAGGTGCCTTCGCGCGTGCTCGCCGCGACGATGCGCGGGTCCAGGCGCGCCAGGAACGGGTCCGCGAAGTCGGCCGGCGCGATCACGCCGAGCGGCAGGTCGTAGTCCTGCGTGATGGCCCGGACGATCTCGCGGGCCCGCGTCGAGCAGCGATGCAGCCGCTCGTGCAGGCGCTGGTGGCCGACCATCGCGTTCAGCTTCGACGGCGCGCGCCCCTTGCTCTCGAAGATACGCTTGAGGGCGTCGTACCGGGTCGCCATCGCCGCGTAGCCGACGTCGTTGGGAACGATCGCGATGCCGCCTTGCTGCATCGTGTCGAACGCGAGCCGCGCCTCGGCTCGGTGGTCGACCGTGGTCATCGGGCGGCCTTCGGTGCAGCCGACATGGATCGTCCCGGGTCCGGGTCGCTCAGGCCGCCTTGGCGCTGATGCTTTGCGCCAGCTCGCCGATCGCCGCCTCGGTCGTCACGACGCGGCCCCAGAGGCGCTGGAACGACTCGAGCGTCACGTCCTGCATCCGATCCGAGCACGTGCCAGTCGCGTCCGAGACCAGGATCGAGCCGTAGCCCCGGTCGGCAGCTTCCCGGGCGGTCGTGTCGACGCAGTTGTTGGTCGACACGCCGACATAGACCGCGGTCTTGACGCCCAGCCGGTCGAAGACCTCGCCGAGCGGCGCGCTGGCGAACGCCCCCATCGTGTTCTTGGCGACGATCGGCTCGCCGGGCATCGGCTTGAGCTCCTCGACGATGCCGTTCTCGAACGAGCCCTCGTGGTTGTTGCAGACCTGGAAGAACGTCTTCAGGTGGGCGGGCGCGTCGGACAGGTCCGCCTTGCGCGCGCCGACGGTCAGGTAGATCACGGGCGCGCCCGCGGCGCGCCAGCTGGCGAGCAGCTTCTGCGTGTTCGGAACGATCAACGTCTCGATCCGGTGAAAGCGATATTCGGCGTCGGCGAGCGTGCCCTGGCGGGCGAGATGGGCGCCCAGGCCATGCCGGCGCGAGCCGCTCGCGTACTGCATGTCGACGACGACCAGCGCGGTGTCGCGGGCCTGGATCGAGATCGGGCGGGTGAAGGCGTTGATGTAGTCGGCGGACATGGTTGGCTCCTCTTGGGCGAAGGCGTCAGAAAAACGCCAGTGAGATGGCAGGGACGTAGGTGATGAGCATCATGCCGACGATCATCGCCAGGACGAACGGCACCGCGCCGCGCGCGACCTCGGTCAGCTTGACCTTGGTGGTGCTGCTGATCACGAACAGGTTGAAGCCCACCGGCGGCGTGATCGAGGCGATCTCGATGTTCGCGGTGAGGATGATGCAGAAGTGGATCAGGTTGATGTCGAGCGCGCGCAGCGTCGGCAGCAGCAGAGGCGTCAGAAGAACGAGCAGCGTGAAGCCGTCGAAGAAGCAGCCGAGGATGAGCAGGATGACGTTGACCGCGAGCAGGAACTGCCAGGCGCTCAGTTTCATGGCCGTGAGCGCGTCGGCAAGCTGGTCGGCCGCGCCGAGGAACGACGCCAGCATGCCGATGCCGAGCGACGCCGCCAGAATGATCAGGACGACGGCCGAGCTCTTCGCCGAGTCGGCGACGACGCGCGGCAGGTCGGCCCAGCGCAGGGTCCGGTAGACGAATCGCGTCACCAGCACGGCGTAGACGACGCTCACGGCCGCCGCCTCGGTCGGCGTGAACAGGCCCGTGTAGATCCCGCCCAGCACGATCACCGGCATGAAGAGGGACGGCACGGCGCCCTTGAAGGTGCGCCAGACCTCGCTGAGCAGGAACGGCTGCGGCGCGCCGAAGCCGTGGTGTCGCGCCAGACCGTAGCAGGTGACGGCGAGGATGGCGGCCAGCAGCAAGCCCGGGATCACGCCGGCGAGAAAGAGGTCGGCCACCGACGTGCTGGTGATCGCGCCGTAGACCACGAACACCACCGACGGCGGGATCATGATGCCGAGCGTGCCGCCCGCCGCCATCAGGCCGCACGCGAACGGGCGCGGGTAGCCCAGGCGGGTCAGCTCCGGGACGACGACCGGCGAGAGCGCCGCGGCGGCGGCCGCCGACGAGCCGGTGAGCGCGCCAAAGAGCGCGCAGGCGCCGGTCGCGCCGATCGCCGCCCCGCCCGTCATCCATCGCGTGAGCGCGCTCATGAAGTCGAACAGGCTGCGCGCCATCTTCCCCTGCAGCATGACGTTGCCGGCGAGGATGAAGAACGGAATCGCCATGACGACGAAGCTGTTGATGCTCGAGAACTGCGTCTCGGCGAGGCGCGTGAACGAGGTGGCGCCGAACCACTGATTGCCGATCACGGCGAGGCCGCCGATGGCGTAGGCGATCGGCACCCCCGCCAGCAGGACGAGCAGGAGGATGCCGAGAAGGACCGCGAACGCCATCTCAGTGCCCTTCCGGCTTCTCGATGGCGAGGTTGCGGCCCTTCACGACGAGCCACAGACAGCGGGCGGCGTGGACCGCCGACAGCGCGAACGTCAGCGGGATGACGAGCTGGACCCAGGCCAGCTGGAAGGGCAGGTTCGAGTCGGCCGAGACCATTCCCGAGGCAAAGCTGTCGCGCACCATCGAATAGCCGGCGTAGGTGATCGCCAGGCTGAAGGCCAGCACCCAAAGCTGGGCGACGCCGTCGAGGAGGTGGCGGATGCGCGGCGAGACGACATCGATCAGCATCTCGATGCGCAGGTGGCCGTTGGTTCCGACCGCGGCGGCGGCGCCGAAATAGACCGACCAGATCATCAGGTAGCGCGCCACTTCCTCGGACCAGAGAAACGAAGTGTTGAAGAAGTCCCGCAGCACGATCTCCGTGCAGACCTGGACCAGCATCAGCACCAGCCCGATGGCGGCGACGGCTTCCTCGAAGCGGATCAACCGGGTGTGCGGCGGGGCGACCACCTCCGGGACGGGTTCGTCATGCATGGAGGCCCCCCGGCAACGTGATCGCGCAGCGCCCTACTTCTTCGCGGCGACGCGCTTGAATTCGTCGATCAGGTCCTTGCCGATCTCGCCCTCGGCCTGCGTCCAGGCCGGCGCGGTCGCGTCCTGGAGCGCCTTCTCCTGGGCCGCCGTCAGGTGGACGACCGAGACGCCCTTGGCCTTCAGGTCGACTTCGGCATCGGCGATCAGCTTCTGGGTCACCGGGCGATTGGCGGCGATCGCCTCGTCGATCGCGGTCTGGATGAGCGTCTGGTCCGCCGGCTTCAGGCCTGCCCACCACTTGGCGTTGACCGTCCACGGGTAGTAGATGAACTGGTAGCGCGTGTCGGTGATGTACTTGACGTAGTCGTAGAACTTGTACTGGACGTAGACGTCCATCAGCGTCTGCATGCCGTCGACGAGCCCTTGCTGGAGCGCGGTCGACACCTCGGTGATGCTGATCGACACCGCGTTGGCGCCGAGGATCTTCATCGTGTTGGAATTGATCTTGCCCACGCCGCGCAGCTTGATGCCGACGTAGTCCTTCGGCGTGATCAGCTGCTTGTTGCGGGTGCCCGGGATGATGTAGGCGTTGGGCAGCAGGCCGAGCACCTTGACGCCCTTGGCCTCCGCTTCCGCATAGACCTTGGCGACGAACGCTTTGTCGGCCTTGACGCGCTCGAAGGTTTCGAAATCCGGAAAGGCATAGGGCAGATCGAACAGCTGCACCTTCGGCGCGATGCTGCTCCAGTAGGCGGGAACGAGGGTCGTCATCTCCGCGTCGCCGCGCATCATCGCCTGCACGAGCTCGTTGCCCTTGTAGGTGGCGCCGTTGGGCGAAAAGTGGACCTTGATGCGGCCCTTCGAGCTGGCTTCGATCCGCTTGACGAAATCGACGTCGGCCTTGCCCTGTGCGACGTCCGGGGAGTACTCGACCGGAAAGCGGATCGTGATCTGCTGGGCGTGCAACGCCAGCGCAGCGGTACCGAGGCCGAGGGCGAGAAGAGCCGTCCGGAGGTGAAACATGCGGGGGTTCTCCAATAACGAAAAGAGCCGATTGGCGCCGAAGGCGCGAGCGAGGCCCGTGGTGTCAGGTCAGGGTCAGCGGGCCTTCTTTCGGGCGCGGCGTCAGCTCCACCCCGAACTGCTTCTTGACGATCTCGGCCTGCTTCTCGAACAGGCCGCCCCAGCGCAGGACCTTCCAGGTCGGCAGCTCGATGATCGTGCTGCCGATGCCGTGGTCGTTGATGTACCTGCTGGTGCCGTAGCCGAGAACGAAGTCGCTGCCTTGCCGGACCGACTCCTCGACATCCTCGAGCCGGAACTTGCTGCCGGCCAGCGAGACGTTGGCCGAGGATCCCATCAGCGGCGTCGCCGAGTCCCACGACATGCGTGCCAACTCGTTGTGGAGCGCGCCGGCGTTGAGGAGCAGGTCCATCGTGCCCTCCTTGGTGGCGCGGCGCAAGGCGCCGAACTCGACCGTGCGCAGCCAGTCGTGCTCGACGGCGTAGGGCGCGATCACCGACAGCGGCAGGTCGTGGTCCTGGGTCAGGCAGCGAACCAGGTCCTTGTCGCGCGGGACGGTCTTCAGCACGTCGCTGAAGATGTCCCAGTTGCCGACGATGCCGTTGGGCTTGGTGGGCTTCCTGTTCTTCAGCTCGAAGATGCGCTCGACGCCGCGCGCGGTGGCGGCGAAGATGGCATAGGAGACGTCGAGCGGCAGCACGGACACGCCGCCGCTCTTCATGTAGCGAAACGCCCGGACGGCGTCGGCGCGCACCACGTCCAGGGCCGGGATTTCGCCGCGATCGATGAATTCCATCAGTTCACTTCCGGAAAGGCCGCTGCCCATGGCGCAGCGTCGGGAGCAGGGATGATCACTATATGTGTGGACATTTGGCTAGAATATAGGTAATTGTCCGTATAAGTAAATCGTCGCCGACCAGCCCGCCCCATGCTTCACTGGCGACCTCACCCGAGACGGCGATGACGACGATTCGTCCTGTTCCAGCCAGCGCCCGGGCCCGAGAGCGCGTCGTCGTCACCGACGTCGCCCTGCGTGACGGCCGCCAGAACCAGCCTTGCTATGTCGCGACGGCCGGCAAGGCAGCGTTCCTTCGCGCACTGGCGGCGGCCGGAGTGTCGAGCGTCGAGGCCGCGAGCTTCGTGTCGCCGAAGGCAGTGCCGCAGATGGCCGACGCGGCCGAGGTCATGGCCGAGGCCCTGGCGCTCGCGCCGCTGCGCGCATCGGCGCTCGCCCCCAACCTGAAGGGGCTCGAGCGCGCGATCGCCGCCGGCACGCGCGAGATAGCGGTCGTGCTGTCGTGCACGGACACGATGAACCTGAAGAACATCAACATGTCGCTTGCCGAGGCGTCGCGCGTCAGCTGCGAGACGCTCCGAGCGGCGAAGGCGCGGGGCCTGACGACGCGCGGCTACCTCGCCGTGGCATTCGAATGCCCATTCGAGGGCGCGACGCCGGCCGAGCGCGTGCTCGAGCTCGGTCGGGTCCTGCTCGACGCCGGCGCGGACGAGATCGTCGTCGCCGACACCATCGGGGCCGCCGGCCCGGCCGGCGTCCAGCAGCTGCTGCGCCGGCTGATGCCGCACTTGCCGATCGATCGGCTCGGCCTGCACCTGCACGACACGCGGGGCATGGGCGTGGCCAATGCGTACGCCGGTCTCGAGCTGGGCATAAGGCGCTTCGATGCGAGCGTCGGCGGCCTGGGCGGCTGCCCCTTCGCTCCCGGCGCGTCCGGCAACGTCGCCACCGAGGACCTGGTCCTGATGCTCGAGCAGTCCGGCTATTCCACCGGCATCTCGCTGCCCGGTCTGGCTGCGGCCGCCGACCTCGCCGAGGAGCTGCTCGGGCGCCCGCTCGGCGGCCACTGCATGCCATGGCTGCGGCGCCAGCTCGGCGCCTCGGCGCAGCGCGCGTCGGTCGACGCGACGGCCGGATCCACCTCGCGCTAGGGCGCCTGCCCGAGCAGCCCGTCGAGCGTCGCGATCGATTCGGCCCGGTCGAGGGCCAGCACGCTTTCGCACACGGCGTGGGCGTGCGTCTCGGAGAAGTAAAGGGTCGCGTTGTCGATGAACTTGTCGCGGACGTCCTCGTTGCGCAGCGGCCGCTCGGCATGACCGCGATTGATCGCCTCGCGATGGCGGATCTGCCGGCCGTCATCGAGCGTGACGACGATCTCGCCCGTGTAGTGCTGTGGAAACGTCGACGCCGGATCGGCGACGCAGTGGATGCGATCCATCAACGACACGGCCTCGGCATCTCCGAATGCCGCCGGCAGCAGCTCGCGCAGGCCGAGACGCCCTCGCAGCAGCCCGCTCGCGACGGCGTAGGGAACGCTGAACTTGGCCTCGTAGTCGCTTTGCGGACGGCGTTTGGCGGCGATCGGCTCGCTCACCACCGGCATCGTGCCGGCGGGCATGAGAACCTCGACCGATTTGATCCGCGCCGGGTCGGTGCCGCTGCGGTGCACGGCGATCGCCGCATCGGCCGCCGCATGCGAGAAGTGGCAGATCGCGAACGGCTTGACCGCGACGTTGAGGAGCTCCCAGCGCGCCATCGAACCGCCACCGAGACCCTCGGCGCTGCTCTCGGGATCGACGCCGTCGCGCTGCGCGCCCAGGTAGAGATTGAAGAGCCCGTATCGGCCCTCGTAGGCCGCCTGGGGCGCCGGGATGTCGTGCGCGGCGAAGGTCGCCGCCGTGATTCCCGCCTGCGCCGCCCAGCCCGGATGCACGCGCTTGGTCCAGGCGCCGTCCTCCAGGAACTGCAGGCTGCCGGAGGCCATCGACAGGGCCACGCCCTGCGCGCGGGCAAGGCCGTCGACGGACAGCTCCATCAGCCGGCCGGCCGCGAGAGCACTCGCGAACGCACCGACGAGCCCGGTCGGATGAAAGCCCTGGCGATGAAACCCGCCTCGGGCAACGCTCGCGATCCGGGTCCCGACCTCCATCGCGGCGACATAGGCCGCGACCAGCGCCGCGCCGCTCGACTTGCGGCGGGCGGCGACCGCCAGCAGCGTCGGCAGCACGCTCACCGTGAGGTGGACGATGCCCGCCATGTGGGTATCGTCGTAGTCGAGTCCGTGCATCAGCATGCCGTTGAGCAGCGCGGCGTCGCGCATCGGCAACCTCTGCGCGAAGCCGATCGCCGCCGCCTCCCCCGAGGCGGCAGGTCCCGAGAGGTCGCGAACGGCGCCTGCGAAGCGATCGGCAAAGACCTCGCCGCGGGACGCCATCGCGCAGCCGATGGCATCGAGCATGAGATGGCGCGCGCGCAGGCTCACCTCGGCCGGCACCTGCTCGAGCTGCAGCCCGTGCGCGAACTCGGCGAAGCGCCGGGCCAGCGTCGGTGCGTTATCGAGGGCTGGCGAAGACGGGCTGTCCATGGATTTGATGCCTTGAATTGAGCGGACAAATTCTCGACCGCAAGGCTGCTCCTGTCAACCGGGCACCCGACCCGTTTCGACTCGGCTGCAGGTTAATCCTCGGCCCAGGCGGGCGCACCTGCCTGTAGTATGTCCGTACATATTCCGACATAGGCCCCTTCTTCTCGATGACCGCTGACCACGCCGCCGTACTCGACTGGGCCGGCATCGTCGGCCCGGGTGATCGCGTCGTGTGCTCGCACATGACCGCCGAGCCGGTCGCCTTGCTCCGCGCCCTTGCCGCGTCGCACGTCCACGAGGGCCGCTTCTCCGTCTTCCTCGGCGTGCCGTTCTCCGCGGCAGCCGACGACTTCCCGCCGGCGACCACATTCACGACCTTCGGCGCGATCGGCAGCGCCGGCGCGCTGGTGCGGCGTCACGCGACCCGGATCTCGACGGCCCACTACTCGCAATGCGGCGACGCCTTCGCGAGCGGCGCGGAAGTCGCCGAAGTCGTCCTCGTCAGCCTGGCGCGAGACGCCGACGGCCACCTCAGCCTGGGCGCGTCGCACGGCCATGCCCTCGACGCCGCGCGGCGGGCCCGCATCGTCGTCGCCGAGATCAATGCGCTGGCGCCGGCCATCGCGGGTGCACCCTGGCCCGACGACATCCCGATCGCGCACCGGGTCGAGACCTCGTACCCGCTCGCTGTCGCCGCCGAGCCGAAGGTCGGCGAGATCGAGCGCCGCATTTCCGCCTACGTCGCCTCGCTGGTGCCCGACGGCGCGTGCGTTCAGATCGGCATCGGCAGTCTCGCCTCGGCCGTCGTCGAGGGGCTTCGCGATCATCGCTTTCTCGGCGTCCACAGCGGCATGCTGACGCCGGCGCTGCACAGGCTGATCGCCAGCGGCAGCGCGGACAACAGCCGAAAGGAGATCGACACCGGCGTCTCGATCACCGCGTGCGTGTACGGCGACGCCGCGCTGTACGCAAGCGTGACCGGGAACCCGGCCGTCCAGCTGCGCGGGCCGCGCTACACGCATGGCCGCGAGGTGATCTCGAGGCTCGCGAGGTTCGTCGCCCTCAACAGCGCGCTCGAGGTCGACCTCCTCGGCCAGGCGAACGCCGAGACCGCGCTGCAGCGCGACGGCAGCGTCCGTCAGGTCGGCGGCGTCGGCGGCCTCAACGACTTCATCCGCGGCGCCCGCGTGGCGCCCGGCGGCAAGGCCATCATCGCGCTGCCGTCACGCCAGCCGGCACGCGCCGGCGTCGACGGCCCCGGTGCCGCACGGATCGTCGCCCGCCTCTCCGGTCCGGCGACCGTGGCCGCATCCGACGCCGACCTCGTCGTCACCGAGTACGGCAGCGCCGAGCTGCGCCACGCGACGCTCGGCGAGCGGGCGCGCCGACTCATCGCAATCGCCCATCCCGACGATCGCGAGGCCCTCACCGCCTCGGCGCGACTCCTGGGCCTCGGCGCTTGACGCCTCCGCCGCCGCCTCACATAATGTCCGGACATTTGATGCAGCCCGAGATGCCCATGTCCGCTCGACAGCCTCGCTCCATGCTCTTCGTCTCTGGCGAAAAGGTCGAGCGCTTCGCCAAGGCGATGGCGGCCGGCGCCGACCTGGTCTGCATCGACCTCGAGGACGCGGTTCACCCCGGCCGAAAGGCCGAGGCGCGAAGCCAGGTTTTCGGCTGGCTCAAGGACACGGCCCGCCCCCCGCACGGCCCCGATGTCGCGGTTCGAATCAACGGCCTGCGCACGCTCGATGGCCTTCGCGACGTGCTCGCCTTCGTCGAGTCGGGCCTCCAGATCGACTGGCTGCTCCTGCCTAAGACCGAGAGCGCCGGCGACATCCAGGCCCTCGAGTCCTGGTGCGGAGCGCAGGTCGGCGCGTTCACGGCGCTGGTCGAGACGCCGGTCGGCATCGAGAACGTCGCCGGCATCGGTCGCGCGGGCGGCAAGCTCGGCGCGCTCATGCTCGGCGGCGCCGACCTGTCGGCCGAGCTCGACGCGCAGTTCAACTGGGAAGGCCTCCTGAGCGCGCGCGGCCGTCTCGTCAATGCCGCCAAGGCGGCCCGGCTGCAGGCCTGGGACGTTCCCAACGTCGACCTCTCGAGCGACGAGGGTCTGGCCGCCGAGACGCGCAAGGCGCTCGCGCTCGGCTTCGGCTGCAAGACCGCGATCCATCCGCAGCAGATCCAGACGATCCACGCCGCGTTCACGCCGACCCCGGCCGAGATCGAGTGGGCGACCGTGCTCCTGCAGGCCGTGCCGGACGGCCAAGGCAGCGGTGCCTTCCTGTTCCAGGGAAAGATGGTCGACGCGCCGCTTCTCAAGAAGGCCCGCCGCATCGCCGAGCTGGCGCGCGCGGTCTGAATCCCCCAATCCTGTTTGATCGACCCACAAGGAGCCATCATGGTCCAGACCGCCAAGCGCGTCGGCGAGAACCGCACCCGCGAATCCTTTGGCCGCTACTACGAGGACTTCGCCGTCGGCGAGATCTACGAGCACCGTCCCGGCCGCACGATCAGCGAGACCGACAACACCTGGTTCACGCTGCTGACGATGAACACCCACCCGATGCACTTCGACGCCGAGTACGCGAAGGCGAGCGAGTTCGGCAAGTGCATCGTCTGCAGCCCGCTGACGGTCGCGCTGATGGTCGGCATGAGCGTCACCGACGTGAGCCAGAAGGCGATCGCCAACCTCGGCTGGACCGACATCAAGCTCACCCATCCCCTCTTCGCCGGCGACACGCTTTACGCCGAGTCGGAGGTGATGGACAAGCGCAAGTCGAGCTCGCGGCCAGGGGCGGGAATCGTTACCGTGAAGACGATCGGCCTGAACCAGAACGGCAAGGTCGTCGGCACCTTCAATCGCACGATGCTGATCGCCAAGCGAGGCCACAGCGTCGAGGACAAGGTCAACTACTGAGCACCACAGGCCCCCACGGGGCCGCAGGAGACAAGATGGACACGAGAACCAAGAACGTCGTCGAGGACCAGCAGGAATTCGTCGACGCGATCGAGACCTGGGTCGAGAAGGAACTGCGCCCCGTCGCGCGCAAGTACGACCTCGAGGACGAGTACCCGCACGCGATCGTCGAGCAGATGAAGGAGCTCGGCCTCTTCGGCGCGACCATCGGCGAGGAGTACGGCGGCCTGGGCCTGTCGGCCTGGACCTACGCGCAGATCGTGATCAAGGTCGCGTCGGTGTGGATGGCGCCTTCGGGCATCTTCAACTCGCACCTCATCGCCGCCGCTGCGATTGAAAGGAACGGCACCGAGGAACAGAAGCGGAAATACCTGCCGAAGATGGCGAGCGGCGAGCTGCGCGGCAGCCTCGGCCTCACCGAGCCGAACGCCGGCTCCGACCTGCAGGCGATCCGCACCGTGGCCCGCCTCGACGGCGACCACTACGTCGTCAACGGCTCCAAGACCTGGATCACCAACAGCCTGCACGGCCACATGACGCTGTTGCTGGTGAAGACCGACCCCGACGCCAAGCCGCGCCACAAGGGCATGAGCCTGCTCATCGCCGAGAAGGGCCCGGGCTTCAACGTCGACGGCAAGCTGAAGAAGATGGGCTACCGCGCCATCGACACCTGCCAGCTGAGCTTCGACGACTACCGCGTCCCCAAGGAAAACCTGCTCGGCGGCGAGGAAGGCAAGGGCTTCGTCCACACCGCCGGCGGCCTCGAGCTCGGCCGCATCAACGTCGCCGCGCGCGGCGCCGGCATCGCCGAAGGCTCGCTCAAGATGGCATTGCGCTATGCCCAGGAGCGCAGCGCCTTCGGCAAGCCGATCTGCGAGCACCAGGCGATCCAGATGAAGCTCGCCGATATGGCGACGCACGTCGAGGGCAGCAAGCGCCTGATCGAGAACGCCGCTCGCATGTACGACCGCGGCGAGCGCTGCGATCTCGAGGCGGCGATGGCCAAGCTCGCCGGCTCCGAGGCCGGCGTCTTCTGCTCGCAGGAAGCGATGCGGATCTTCGGCGGCTACAGCCTTTCGGTGGAGTACGAGATCGAGCGCTTCTACCGCGACTCGATGCTGATGGTGATCGGCGAAGGCACCAACGAGATCCTCCGCCAGGTGATCGCCAAGCAGCTGATCGCACGCCACAAGATCTGAACCCCGCGGCGCGACCGCCGCCTCGCTCTCGAAAGGCCGTCGATGAAGCTCGAAGGCATCAAGGTTCTCGACCTCTCGCAGTTCCTGCCCGGCCCGCATCTGACGATGATGATGGCCGACCACGGCGCGGACGTGATCCGGATCGAGCCGCCATCGGGCGAGCCGACGCGCTCGATCGGCAAGTACCAGGGCGACACGACCGTCTGGTTCCGCAACACCCACCGGGGCAAGCGCAGCGTCGTGCTCGACCTGAAGCGGCCGGAAGGCGTCGAGGCCTTCATGCGCCTGGCGGCCGATGCCGATGTCGTCGTCGAGGCGTTTCGCCCCGGCGCCGTCGACCGCCTCGGCGTCGGCGCGGCCGCCGTGCGCGCTCGCTATCCTCGCATCGTCTATTGCTCGATCTCGGCGTTCGGCCAGTCCGGGCCGATGGCCGCCCGGGTCGCCCACGACCTGAGCATCGAGGCCGAGACCGGCGTCGTCGACCTGAACCGGGGCGCCGACGGCGCACCGACGCTGCCGTGCGTGCCCGCGGCCGACATGGCCGGCTCGCTGATGGCGCTGACCGGCATCCTGATGGCGCTGCTGCGGCGCGAGAAGACCGGGCTGGGCGACACGCTCGACATCTCGATGCAGGACAGCCTGGTGTCGTGGCTGGTCAACATCGTGAGCCCGGTGTTCGCCGAGGACCGCGAGCTCGACACCACGACCGAGCGCTCGCTCGGCGGCAACGCGATGTACAATCTGTACCGCACCGCCGACGGTCGCTCGCTCACGCTCGGCGGCAGCGAGATCAAGTTCGCGGCCAACCTGCTGACGGCGCTCGGCCGCCCCGACCTGATCGAGCTCTGCACGCTGCCGCCCGGGCGCGGCCAGGACCCGGTCCGCGCCTTCCTCGCCGAGGCCTTCGCGACTCGCGACCTCGCGCATTGGGAGGAGTTTCTCGGCGGGATCGACCTCTGCTGGGCGCCGGTCAAGGGCGTGCACGAAGCGCTCGGCGGCGCGCACCTTCGTGCTCGCGCGATGCGACTGGACTTCCCCGACGGTCAGCGCCATCTCGGCATCCCGATCAAGTTCGCCGACGAGCCCGGCACGGTCCGGCCGATCGCGCCGCGGCTCGGCGAGCACACCGAGAGCGCGCTCGCCGAGGCCGGGGTCGACCTCGCCGGCATCGAGCGGTGGCGCGCCGCCGGCGCACTCGGCTGACTCGCCGCTTCGGCCCGTAGCCGCGCGGCCGGGCCCGCTACTGGATCGCGTTGGCGTCGCGCAGCGCGTCGATCTGCGCGGCGTCGTAGCCGAGCAGTTCGCCGAGCACCGAGCGCGTGTCGCGGCCGAGCGTCGGCGGCGCGCCGAACTCGGGCGTCGCGCTGTCCGAGAATTTCATCGGGATCCCGGGCATCGGCACGCTCGTGCCGCCCGGCAGCGGCACCTCGACGACCATGTCGCGCGCGACGATCTGCGGATCCGACAGCGCCTGGGCGAAGTCGTTGACCGGCCCGCACGGCACGCGCGCGGCGCGCAGCTTCTCGAGCCAGTAGGCCGAGGTGTTCCGGCCGAGCTCCTCGTTGATGATCGCGTCGATCCGCTCGCGATCGGCGTAGCGCGCCGGCTGCTTCAGGTACTCAGGCCGGAGCAGCTCCGGGCGAGACACGACCTTGCGGAAGCGCTCGAAGAAGGCGTCGCCGATGCAGGCGATGATGATGTGGCCGTCGCTTGTCTGGAAGGTGTTATAGGGCACGTGCACCATGTGCGAGTTGCCGATCCGGCCGGGGACGTGGCCGGACATCAGGTGCATCGTCGCCATGTAGTTGAGCAGCGAGATCTGGACGTCGAGCATCGAGACATCGACGTGCCGACCCACGCCGGTCGTGTGCAGCGCCTGCAGCGCGGCCAGCACGCCCATCGCGCCGAAGATGCCGCCGCCCAGGTCGCCCATCGGGATGCCACCGCGCACCGGCACGTCGTCGGGCCGACCGGTGATGCTCATAGCGCCGCCCATGCCCTGCACCACCTGGTCGAACGCCGGCCGGTGCGTGTCGGGACCGGTCTCGCCGAAGCCGGTCACCGAGCAGGTGATGATTCGCGGGTTGATCGCGGCGAGCGTCTCGTGATCGATCTTGAGACGATGGGTCACGCCGGCGCCGAAGTTGTCGAACACCACGTCGGCGTGGCGCACGAGGTCGTAGAAGACGGCTCGGCCGGCGTCTTGCTTGAGGTCGATGCAGACGCTTTCCTTGCTGCGGTTGAGCGTCATGAAGTACGCCCCCATGCCGTCGCGCGAGTAGTCGGGGTGCCCGGCGAGCAGCTCGCGCGTCCCTTCGCCCTTGCCCGGCGGCTCGACCTTGATCGTTCGCGCCCCTAGGTCGGCGAGCGTCATCGTGCCGTAGGGTCCCGACAGCATGTGGGTCAGGTCGAGGACGGTGATGCCGTGAAGCGGTTGCATGTCGTCTGTTCCGCGGCGGCGCCCGGGCGTCGTCGTGCCCATCGCCTCGGTAATTGTACGGACATTTTACGAAACGGCATCGCATGCGCGAATTCGGGTTTACCCATGCCGCGGACTGCCCGGACCCCGTGGCGCACTCGCCTATGCTTCAATTTTTGCCGACGACGGCGGCCGCGTCCCCGCGAACCCGTGCCCGGGCTTCGTCCTCTCCCGTCGCCTTCTTTTGTCTGTACATATCGGAAACGCCATGCCCGACGTCGCCCCTGCCCCGCCCCATGTCTTCAACGCGTCGATGGGGGCGCGCCTCGAGGTGCTCTACGCCAGCCCGCAGGTCGTCGCGCAGCGCCGGCGCTTTCGCGAGCTGGTCGCGGCGCGTCCTGGCGAGTCTGGCGTCGACGTCGGCTGCGGCGTGGGCCATCTCACCTGCGAGCTCGCGGTCGACGTCGGTGCCGACGGACGAATGACCGGCATCGACGCCAGCGCCGACATGCTCGAAGGTGCGGCCGCGCGGGCGCGCGCTCAGGGCCTGTCCGGGCGCATCACGCTGCGACGGGCCGACGCCACCGCGCTCGACCTGCCCGCGACGAGCGCCGACTTCGTCGTTGCAGTCCAGACCTATTCCTACGTGGCCGACGTCGAGGCCGCGATCGCGCAGGCGGCCCGTGCCCTCAAGCCGGGTGGCCGGCTGGCTGTCCTCGAGACCGACTGGGACCTGTGCGTCTACGGCTCGCCCGACACGGCGCGGATGCGCCGGATCTTCGATGGCCGCTGGCGCTTCGCGCACTCGCACCTGCCGCGCCAGCTCGACCGGATGTTCAGGGACGCCGGACTCGCGCCCGCGCACGCCGAAGCGTTTCCCCTCCTCGAGACGCGCTACGACCCGGCTTCTTTCGGCGCCGGCATGCTCGCGATCGGCCGCAACGCCGCCGTGCGCCACGGCGTCGATCGGGCCGAGGCGGACGCCTGGGTCGCCGAGGTCGTGGCCCGTGGCGAGCGCGGCGACTGGTTCTTCTGCCTGAACCGCTTCCTGCACGTCGCCACGCGCTAGCGCGAGCGGCGGCCGCGGCCGCCGCAGCTTGCTGGACTTCAGCTTGTGAAGTCGGCGGCGGCGACCGCCTGCACCCGGCAAAAGAGGCGCAGGCTCTCGATCGAGTGGCGATGCTCCTGCTCGCTGTGCGCGCAGCACGCCTCCTCGAAGACGACGACGTCGTAGTCGCGGTCATGGGCATCGCGCACGGTGGACTGCACGACGGCCTGCGTCGACACGCCCGAGCAGTAGATCCGCTCGATTCGCTGGGCCCTCAACTGGGCCATCAGCGTGGTCGAGTAGAACGGGCTGACGCGATGCTTGACGACCTGAACGTCGCCCGGCCGCTGCTCGAGCGCAGGGTGGATCTCGGTGCCGAAGGCGCCCAACCTGAAGAGCCCGGCCTTGGGCGCGCCGCCGAACACGGGCGAGTCCTTGGGCCACTCGTGGTAATTGGCCGAGAAGCCGACCCGGACGAAGCCGACGCTGACGCCGGCCGCCCGCGCCTTGGCCAGCAGCGTCACGGTGTTCTCGATGACCCGGCGCTCGCGCACCTGCTCGCCGAGCGGCGACTTGCCGTTCGGGCCGTCGACATGGACGAGATCGTTCTGCATGTCGAGGACGAGGTAGATCGAGTTCATGGCGAGGGCTCCGGTCGAGCGGGTGAGAAGAGGGACGGGTCGGCTGAAGCCGACGCCGACGCATGACTTGCGAGGCCTCGGAAGAGGAAGCTGCCGATGACGACCATTTCCGGGATGACCGACGTGAACCGATCCAGGATCGGCGTCAGTCTGCGCAGCAACGGCTCGTCCGCAGCCGCCGAGCTGCGACCGAGCTCGGCCATCTCGGCCAAGATGGCCGACCGGAATCCGTCGATGGCCGGCTGGAATGCGCCCGATGCCAGTCGCGGCAGCACCTCGCGCTGCGCGAAGGCCAGCACGTCGGGCCAGTGCGCGAGATGCCGGTACAGCGTGGGCACCAGGACCGGCATGCCGGTCGCGCCCGGCTTTGCGAACGCATCGACGCGCACGCGCACGTCGCCAGGCAACGACGCCATGGACGGGATCGGCGGCAACGCGCGAATCGCCGGCGGCAGTGTGCCGCCTTCGCCTGCGAGCGCACTCGATGACGTCCCGCCCTCTCGTGGCGTCTGCCGGATGAGAGCGACGATCGCGAGATTGACCGGATTGGCGCGGTTGTAGGCGGCAATCACGTCGCCGATGGCCGCCAACGACGCGCTGTCCCGTCCTCTCAAGGCATCGCTCATGTCGACGCCGGGGCCGTTCCAGGCGTCGCGGCCGAGCCGCCACGCGCCGGCCTGCAGCTGCCTCGATTCCATCAACGGGCCAACGGCCCGCCAGACCGCCTCGAGCGCGCCGGGAATGGTCGCCAGGTGACGGTAGATCAGGGCCACGAACGGAACCGCGCTCAGGCGGCGGATCTCGGCGTAGATCCGCGCGGTCTCGCCCCTGGCCGCGTCCTCCGTCACCTCGGCGAGATAGGCCGTCGCCGAACGACCCATCGTCGGCTCAGGCTTGCGCGTCGCGCGCGCGAATCGCGGCGCGCACGGCGAGGGTGCGCTGCGCGCGATAGACGATCGGATAGTCGACGAACACGCCATCGACCTGGATCGCTGCGAGCCCCGTCTTCTCGGCGGCGCCGAACGCCTCCACGATCCGCTCGGCGCGCGCGATCTCGGCGTCGGTCGGCGTGAAGACTTCGTGGGTGACGCGCACCTGGTCGGGGTGAATGCACAGGCGCCCCTGGAAGCCCATGCGCAGGCTGCGTTCGACCGATCGACGCAGGGCCTTGTCTTCCTGAAGATGGATCCAGACGGTGTCGATGGGCGGCTCCAGCCCGGCCGCGCGCGACGCGACGACCATCCGCACCCGCAGATCAGCGAGCTCTTCTTCGCCCGGCGTCCAGGTCATGCCGACATCGTTGGTGAAGTCGCCGGCGCCGAAGCTCACGCGCTTGACCCGGCGCACTCCGGACGACGTCGCCCATTCGCGGGTGTCGAGGATCCGGTCGAGATGCGCGAAGCCAGCCGCGGTCTCGATGATCGGCATCAGATCGATCGCGCCAACGGGCAGGCCCCGCTCTCGTTCGAGGTTTCCGATCAGCCAGTCGGCCATGCGCAGGTCGGCGGCGGCCTCGACCTTGGGCAGCACGATCCCGTCGACGCGCGGCTGCACCATCTCCATGAGGTCACGCAGGCACCACGGCGTCGACAGCGCATTGACCCGCACGTAGCCCTTGCATCGACGCGGCCGGGCGAGCGCCTCGAGCACGGTCCGGCGGGTGGCTTCCTTCTCGGCGATGGCGACCGCGTCCTCGAGATCGAGAATCACCGCGTCGGCGCCCAGGGCAAGCGCCTTTTCCACCCGTCGCGCGTGGTTGCCGGGGGCGAACAGAAACGTGCGCAGGACCGATGACACGGCCGCCGTCATGGCAGCCACCGCTTGGTATCGGACGTCGGATGGGCAAGCATGACCGTTTCCTTCTCTCTCAGATGGCGCCCGAGGCGCGCAGGCTGGCGATCTCGGCGTCGCCGAGACCGATCCATTCCTTCAGGACGTCTTCGCTGTGGGCGCCGAGCGACGGGCCGAGCCAGTTGATGCGCCCCGGCGTGCCCGACAGGCGGGGCACGACGTTCGGAACGGCGAACTCCTGGCCACCCCCCGGGATGCGCGGCTCGTTCACGAAAGCGATGTTGCCGCGGGCCTTGTATTGCGGATCCTCGAAGATCTCGTCGATGGAGTACAGCGGCCCGCACGGCACCTCGCCCTCGCTGCAAAGCGCCAGCACCTCGTCGCGCGTGTGCCTTCCGGTCCACTCGCCGACATGCGCGTCGACCGCGGCACGATCGGCCTCGCGCTGCGCGACCCGGCCCCACTTGCCGGTACCGGCGAACTCCGGGCAGCCCATCAGCGCGGCCAGGCGGGCGAAGATCTTGTCGCTCGTGCAGGCGATCGCCAGCCATCGCCCGTCGCTCGAGGCGTAGTGACTGTGCGGCACGGTGTTGACCGTGCCCGGACCCATGCGCTGGCGAACCAGTCCCTTGAAGTGATAGGCAGGCGCGAGCTCGTCGAGGATGCGGAACACCGATTCGTACAAGCCGATGTCGACCACCTGGCCGACACCGGTCTGATCGCGCGAGCGAAGCGCGACCAGCGCGCCCATGGCCCCATACATTCCCGAGAGGTAGTCCGGCAACGTCGCCGAGCCCGGCGTCACCGGCGGGCGGTCGGGGTAGCCGGCGAGGAACGAGATGCCGCCGAAGGCGTTGGCGATGCGACCGAACCCGGGTCGCGGGCTGTACGGGCCGGTCTGACCGTAGGCCGAGATTCGCACCATCACCAGCCGCGGGTTGTGCTCCTTCAGGGTCTCCCACCCGAGCCCCCAGCCCTCGAGCGTGCCCGGCTGGAAGTTCTCGACCAGGACGTCCGCCTGCTCCACCAGGCGCTTGAGCAGCGCCGCGCCTTCCGCGCTCTTCAGGTTGATCGTCAGCGACTTCTTGTTGCGGCCCTCGGACAGCCACACGAGCGAATCGCCGCAGGCCGTCGGCGTGCCGAACTTGCGGGTGGGATCGCCGGGACCGGGCTGCTCGATCTTCACCACGTCGGCGCCGAACTCGGCCAGGAAGGTCGCGCAATAGGGGCCGGCGATGAAGGTCGCGCAATCGAGGACCCGGATTCCGGCCAGAGGCCCCAGGCCCGGCGCAGGCGCGGCGGGCTGGTGCGGTTCGTGGCTGCTCGTGCTCATGTCGTTTCCGATTCGGTTTCAGCAAAGCGGGCAGCGAGCTCGGGGGGCAGCTCGCCGAGGTAGGCGCGCTTGACCTGCTCGTCGTCGCGCAGGGTCGCCGCCTCGCCATGAAAGGCGACCCGGCCCAGGTGCATCACGTAGCCCCAGTCGGAAATCTCGAGCGCGCGCGACGCCTTCTGCTCGACCATCACGATCGTGTAGCCGGCCTTCTTCAGCTCGATCAGCGTCGCGAACACCATCTCGACGAACTTCGGCGACAGGCCGAGCGACGGCTCGTCGAGCGCGATCACGCGCGGCGAGCTCATCAGGGCCCGCCCGATCGCGAGCATCTGCTGCTCGCCCCCCGACATCGTTCCCGCCAACTGGGCGCGCCGCTCGGCCAGGCGCGGGAACATCTGCAGAACGCGCTCCATGTTGGCGGCGAGCTTGGTGCGGTCGGAGGCCAGCGTGAAGCCGCCGAGCTCGAGGTTCTCGAGCACCGTCATCTCGGGGAAGACGATGCGTCCCTGCGGCACGTAGGCAATGCCCTCGCGCACGCGCAGGTGCGGCGCCATCCTGGTGATGTCGCGACCGTCGAGACGCACGTCGCCCTTCCACGCCGGCAGCAGGCCGACCAGCGCCTTCACCACCGTCGATTTGCCGGCGCCGTTGGTGCCGATGATCGCGGTGATCGCGCCGCGCGCGAAAGTCACGTCGACATCGCGCACGATCGGCACCTCGTCGTAGCCGGTCGTGAGGCCCCTGGCCTCGAGCACCGGCGGTGCGGCGGCGTCGCTCACGTCCGGCGCCCTACTTGCGGGCATCCCATTGCGGGTAGGGCAGCACCGGCTTGGCCGTGCTGAACTTCGCGGGCCAGACCACCTCCCGCTTGCCGTTCAGGATCTCGACGATCACCGCCTTGGCCGCGACCTGCTCGCCGGTCTCGGGATCGACCTTGTACGGCCCGAGCGGCGTTTCGGTCTGCATGGTCGAGAGCATGGCGCGGAGCTTTTCCTGGTCGAGCGAGCCGACCTTCTTGACCGCCTCTTCGAGCACCTTGCAGGCCCCGTAGGCGAAGCCGGCGTAGTAGCCCGGCAGATACTTGTAGTGCAGCACCCAGCTGCGCACGAACTCGGCGTTGCCCTTGGTCGGCAAGGTGTGCTCGTAGGGCGACATGCCCATCGCGAAATCGGCATCCTTGCCCAGGCCCTGCAGGAAGTCTTCCTGCGAAACGCCTTGCGAGACGAACATGCGCGGCGCGTATCCGGCCGCCTTGAACTGCTTGACCATCTCGACCGATTCGTTCGGATAGGCGATCGACAGCCAGACATCGACGTTCTGCGCCTTGGCCTTGGCGATGTAGTTCGAATAGTCCGCCGTGCCGGCGGGATACAGGTCGATCGATTTCAGGTCGATGCCGAGCTTGGCGGCGTTGGCCTTGTAGTACTCGACGATGTCGCGCGATGCCGCGTAGTCGCGGGTCACGATCATCATCGTCTTGTAGCCCTTCTCCTGCATCAGCGGCAGCACGCCGGCGACGTACTCGGTGATCGGCGGCAACACCTGGAAGATGTACTTGAAGCCGCGCCGATGGATCATCTGCGACGCGCCGGCGACGTTCAGGAAGACGCGCTTGTGCGTTTCCGCCACCGCCGTCGACGCGGCAGTGGACGCCGAGCCGAACGGTCCGAGCAGCAGATCGACCTTGTCCTGCGTGATCAGGCGCTCGTAGAGCTTGGCCGCGGTCGCTCCGTCGGAGCGATCGTCGTAGATCTTGATCTCGACCTTGCGGCCGAGCAGCCCCCCCTTGGCATTGATCTCGTCCTGCCACAAGAGATAGGCCTTGCGGACGTGCTCGCCGGAATCGGCGAGGTTGCCCGACAGGGCGAGCGCCGCGCCGATCACGATCGGCGCCTTGTCGACCGCGCGCGCCGGCGCTGCGCCGAGCAAGGTTCCCGCAACGACGGCAAGCGCCGCGGCGGCAATCTGGATGAACCGCTTCATTTGTCTTGTCTCCTGGGGATGTTGTCGCGTGGCATGGGCTTGCAAACTAGCGGGGATGCTCGAACGCGTGGCCGCTCGTTCGGGAAAGCATCTCTTCACGGGTGCCGCTGCGAGCGAGATAGGACATCGGCTCGATGTCGAGCAGCGCAGCGACCTCGCGCGCGCAGGCCAGCACGCCCGCCGTGTCGAGGCCGGTGTCGACGCCCGACGTATTCAGGAAATGCACGATGTCCTCGGTCGGCAGGTTGCCCACCGAGCCCAGGTTGGTCGGCATCGCGATGCCCCCGCCGACGCCGCAGATCGAGCCTTCGACCACTGATGCGCCGGCGTCGAGCGCGGCCAGCACGTTGGCCAGGCCCATCCCCGACACGTTGTGGGCGTGGTAGCCGAGCTCGATGCCGGGATGGCGCTCGATCGCGGCAGTGAACAGGTCGTGCACATGCTTGGGATCTTCCATGCCGACGCTGCCCGCGAAATAGAAGCGCCGGATCCCGGCGTCCCAGAAGCGCGCCAGGATGCGCAGCGCGTCGGCCTCGGGCACGCGGCCCTCGTACGGACACCAGAGCGCCATCCCGAGCGCCATCGTGAAGCCGATGTCGCCGGCGGCCGCGATCTCGAACGCGCGGATGCCTTCGGCGATCGCCTGCTCGAGGGTCATGTTCTGGTTGTGTCGCAGATAGGTGGCGCTGACCGTGATCAGGCCGAGCAGCTCGTCGACCAGGCCGCTGGCCACGGCGCGTTCGGCGCCGCGCGCATTGGGCACCAGCGCACGGTACACGGTGCCGGGGCGGCGACGGATGCGCTCGAGCACCAGTTCGGCATCCTTGAGGTGGGGCACCACGGTCGAGCGCGCGAAACTGGTCGCTTCGATCACCGGGAATCCTGCGTCCGACAGGCAATCGATCATCGCGATCTTGGCGTCGGTGTCGACCCAGCGCGCGAAGCTCTGCAAGCCGTCGCGCGGACCGACCTCGACCACCTTCACCTTGGCCGGAAGCTTCAGCACAGCGTCACCATCGTCATCAGAAGTAGGCCTCGATCACGCGCGGGTCGTCGCGCACCGCGGTCGGCGGCCCGCTCGTCACGATGCGGCCCTCGGCCAGAACCCAGACGGTCTCGCAGACCTGGAGAATGATGCGCATCTCATGATCGATGATGAACAGCGTCATCCCCTCGTCGCGGAGCTTTTGCAGGTAGCCGACGATGCGGTTCTGCAGGCGGGGGTTGATGCCGGCGAAAGGCTCGTCGAGCAGCATCAGCTGGGGTCGCAGCATCAGGGTGCGCCCGATCTCGACCAGTTTGCGCTGCCCGTACGACAGATCGCTGGCCGGCTTGTGCATCAGCTCGCCGATCTCGAGCAGCTCGAGGGCGTGGCGGGCATTATCGACCGCCTGCCGATCGCTGTAGGAGTGCGCCACCGCCACCAGGTTCTCGAGCACCGTCATGTCGCGAAAGAGGCGCGTCAGCTGGAAGGTGCGCGCGATGCCGCGCTCGCAGATCGCATGGGGCGCGAGGCGATCGATGCGCTTGCCCTGGAACAGCACCTCGCCGGAGTCGAGCTGGTCGGTGCCGGCAATGCAGTTGAAGAGCGTGCTCTTGCCCGAGCCATTGGGACCGATCATGCCGACGATCGAACCTGCCGGCACCGTGCAGTGCGCGCCATCGAGGGCGACCCGGCCGCCGAAGTGCCTGACCGCGTTTTCGACCTTCAGCAGCGGCCCCGTCATGGCCGTCGCTCCGCGACCGCCGCGATGCGCCGGAATGCGCCACGACCGGCCGCGACCAGCTTCAGCCGCACCAGCAACGAGACGATGCCGCGCGGCATGAAGAGCACGCAGACGATGACGACGATGCCGACCAGGCCGAAGTAGAGCTCCGGAAAGCGCGACCACAGCGTCTCGTTCATCAACGCGAACGCGATCGCGCCGATGGCCGGCCCGAGCACCGTGCCCAGGCCGCCGAGCAGGACCATGGCGATCGTCGTCACCTCCATCATCGGCGCGAACGCGGTCGGCGGGTCGAGAAAGGCCAGATGGGTCGCGAACAGCGAGCCGCATGCGGCCGGTGGCACGGCGGAGAGCGTGAAGGCCAGCACCTTCAGCCGCGTCGTGCGGATGCCGAGGGCCTCGGCGGCGCCTTCGTCGTCGCGGATGGCCTGCAGCTTCAGTCCGAAGCGCGAGTTGTCGATCCAGCGCGTCAGCAGCAGCATGCCCAGCGCCAGCAGCGCCAGCGCGAGGTAGAGCGGCTTCTGGTCGCCGATCGGCGGCAGGTACAGGCCGGTGCCGCCGCCGGTGACATCGCTCCACTCGAACGCGACCGCCTCGAACACGCGCGTCAGGCCGAACATGCTGATCGCGAAGAACGGGCCCTTCAGCCTGAGCATGATCGCGCCGAGCGGCACGGCCAGCGCGATCGCCAGCACGCCGGCGCCGAGCGCGGCCGGGAGCCAGTGCCATTTCAGGTTCAGCATCAGCAGCATGCCGACGTACGCGCCGACGCCGAAGAAGCTCATCTGGCCGAAGTGCGAATAGCCGGTGTAGCCGCCGATGATGTTCCACGAGTAGGCGAGGACGACGAACACGAAGAGCTGGATCGTGAAGGTCAGCGCATAGGCGTTGCCGAACAGCGCAACGGCGGCTGCGAAGAGCGCCGCGAACGCGACGCACAGCCAGAACTTCATGCGCGCACCCCGAAACCGAACAGGCCGCGCGGTCGCACCAGCAGCACGCCGATCATCACGAGGTACACGACCGCCGAGCCGGCCACCTGGCCGAACCGGTACCCGCCCACGACCTCGACCACGCCGAGCAGCAAGGCGCCGGCGATCGCGCCCGAGTAGCTGCCCATGCCGCCGATGATGACGACCGCGAATATCTTGATCAGGAAGCGCGAGCCCATCTGCGGATCGGCCGAGTAGATCGGCGCGATCAGCACCCCGGCCAGGCCGGCCATGGCTGCGCCGAGCGCGAAGGTCGCGTTGCGCACGCGCTCGACCGAGATGCCCGAGATCGCGGCGATGTCCGGCTCCTGGCTGACGGCCCGGATCGCCTTGCCGAACAGGCTCTTCTTCAGGAACAGCAGGATGCCGAGGCTGGCGCCGATGGCGACCGCGAAAGCGACGAGGCGGGCCTGCGACAGGTGCGCGCCCAGCACCTCGACCGAGCCGCCGAGCAGGCCCGGAATCCCCTTGAAGCCGCCGCCGTAGAGGTAGAGGCCGATGTTGACCATGACCGTGGACACCGCGTACGTCAGCAGCATCGACATGATCATCGGTGCGTTGACGACCCGGGCGATCAAGGTGACCTGCAGCGCGTAGCCGAACAGCGCCAGGGCGATGGGCACGAGGATCAGCGCCGTCCAGTACGGCAGGCCCAGGGTCACGCACAGGCTGAAGGTCGCGAGCGCGCCGAACGCCAGGAACTCGCCGTGCGCGAAGTTGATCACGCGCATGACGCCGAACACCAGGTTGAGACCGCAGGCCATCAGCGCGTAGATCCCGCCGAGCAGGATGCCGTTCAGCAGCAGCTCGAACAGCGTCGTCACGAAGGAACCTCGACACCGGCCGAACGTGCGGCATCGACGTCGAGCCCGAGCCGATCGATCAGGATCTCCCGGTTGTGCTCGCCGATCCTCGGGCCGGCCCAGCGCACCGAGCCCGGCGTGTCCGAGAACTTGCCGGCGACGTTCTGCATGCGCAGCGTGCCACCCAGCTCGGCGTCGACCACCCCGGCGATGTTCTCGCGTGCCTGGAAGTGCGGATCGGCAAAGATCTGGGCGATGTCGTAGACCGGCGCGACCGCAGCGCCGCGCTCGTCGAAGCGCTTCAGCAGCACGGCCAGGTCGAAGCGCTCGACCGCCTTCTGCAGCTCGACGTCGAGCTCCTTCGCGTGGGTCAGGCGCGAGCGGTTGTCGGCGAAGCGGGGATCCTGGACGATCTCGGGGATCTGGAGCGCATCGAGGATGCAGAGGAAGATCGACTGCGCACTGCCCGCCATCGAGACCCAGCAACCGTCGCGCGTGCGATAGGTGTTGCGCGGCGCGGTGAACGGGAGCCGGCTGCCGTTGCGTTGCTGGACGATGCCGAGCTGGTCGTAGTCGACGACCTGGGGGCCGAGCAGCGTGAAGAGCGTCTCGTAGATCGCAAGATCGATCACCTGCCCGCGGCCCTGGTTCGCGGCCCGGCCGTTGAGCGCCACCAGGGTGAGGAAGGCGCCCATCAGGCCGGTCGTCGAGTCGGCGAGCCCGAAACCCGGCAGCAGCGGCGGCGAGCCCGCCTCGCCGTTGATGTGCGCGAAGCCCGCATAGGCCTCGGCCAGGGTGCCGAAGCCGGGGCGATGCGAATTGGGACCGGTCTGCCCGAAGCCCGACACCCGCAGCAGCACCAGGCCCGGATTGGCCGCGGCCAGCTCCGCGTAGCCGAGACCCCACTTCTCGAGCGTCCCGGGGCGGTAGTTCTCGATCACGACGTCGGACTCTGCGGCCAGGCGCAGCACCGCGTCGCGGCCGAACGGGGTGCGCAGGTCGAGCGTCACCGACTTCTTGTTGCGGTTGATGACCTTGTAATAGAGGCCGACTCCGCCCTTGTTGTTGCCCCACATCCGCATCTCGTCGCCGCCGCCCGGGCGCTCGACCTTGATCACCTCGGCCCCGAAATCGGCGAGGAACATCCCGGTGAGCGGTGCCGCCAGGAAATTCGAGATGTCGAGCACGCGCACGCCGGCCAGCGGCAGCTTCGGCGGTGCTGAATCGGCAGTCATGAACGCAGCTTCGGCGATCCGGATTCAGAACGGCGCGGCACGGTCGGCATCGGGCAGGATGGTGGTGCGTTTCATCAGCCGCTGCTGGTTGGTGTCGAAGGGCTCGCGGCGATGCATCGTGCTCGCGTTGTCCCACAGCAAGGCGTCGCCGAGCCGCCACGAATGCGTGTAGACGAAGCGAGGCTGGGTCGACCAGGCGAACAGCTCGGCCAGCAGGGCGCTGCTTTCCTCCTCCGGCAGCCCGGCAATGCGGGTCGTCATGCCCGGGCAGATGTAGAGCGCCTTGCGCCCGGTGTACGGATGCGTGCGCACCAGCGGATGCTCGATGTCGGGCGTCTTCCTGCGCTGCTCCTCGCTGGTCGGCACGCTGTAGCTGCGGTTGAAGGCCTCGTAGGACTGCACGGCCTTGCGGCCCTCGATGCGCTGCTTCAGGCTCCCGGGCAAAGCCTCGTAGGCGGCGGACATGTCGGCGAACGACGTGGCGCCGCGATCCGAAGGGATCACCACCGCATAGAGAAGCGAGCCGACCGCCGGTCGTGGCAGATAGATCTGGTCGTAGTGCCAGCCCACCTCGGTGTCGGCGAGGATGCCGATCGGGCGCCCTTCCTTCTTCATGTTGGAAACGTAGAGCACCTCCGGGTTCTCGCTCGACAGGTACTCGCGCCGCAGATGGATCTCGAGCGAACCGAAGTTGCGCGAGAACTCGACCAGCTGCTTTTCCTCGAGCTCCTGGCCGCGAAACAGCAGCAGGCCGTGGCGGCGCCAGAGATCGCGCAGCGTGCCCGCGGTGTCGGCGTCGAGCGCCGAGGCCATGTCGACTCCGCTGACTTCGGCGCCCAGGGTCGGGCTCAAGGGTCGGGTGGTGATTGCCATTGCGAGGATTCCTTGGTTTCAGTGGGCTTGGCGATGAGGGGCGACGGCGGCGAGCAAGGGCTCGAGCGACGCTGCGCCGTCAAGTCCGAGCACGGCCTCGGCGACCTGCGCCGCGCGCGAGGCGCTCAGCACCCGCTCGGCATTGCCATTGAACTTGGCCACGATCTCGCCGCCGCTGAGGGGCCGAGCATCGGAGCCGCGGTTGTGTGCCTCGCGGTGACGCAGCTCGCGGCCGTCCTTCAGGCGCACGACCACCTCGCCCGAGTAGTAGCGCGGGAATGCGGAGTCCGGATCGATCTCGTAGCCGATCTTTTGCATCAGCGCCTGGACTTGCGGATCGCCGAGGGCCTCGTCCTCGAGCTCGGTGAGGGTGAAGCGGCCGCGCGCCAGCGACGTGGCGATGATGTAGTGGACCGAGAACTGCGCGTCGTAGGAGTTCTGTGGGCGGCGCTTGTGGGCCTCGGGCTCGCACACCACCGCCACCTGCGCGGCGGAGATTCGCGCCCTGATCTCGACGACGTCTTCGAGCGCGAAGGAGTGCGCCTTGCGCAACTCGATCGCGGCATCGGCAAAGGCGTGATTGAAGTGGCAGGCCGGATAGGGCTTCATCGCCACGTTGAGCATTTCCCAGGTGTCGCCGAGCCCGGCGGTGCAAAGCGCCGGCTGCGCGGTGTTCCCCGGCCCGAGGTGCGAGTTGAAGAGCCCGAAGCGTCCCTCGTAGGTGCGCCTGGGGCCGACGAATCCGCCTTGCGCGAGTGCGCACGCCGTGACGGCCGCCGATGCGGCCCAGCCCGGGTGCATGCGCTTGGTCCAGGCGCCGTCCTCCAGGAACTCCATGCTGCCCGAGGCCATCGACAGGACGATTCCCTGGGCGTGCTCGAGGGCCGCCGCGGGCATGCGCGAGAGACGCCCTGCGGCGAGCGTGGCGCCGAAGGCGCCGACCAGGCCGGTCGGGTGGAAGCCGACGCGGTGAAATCCGCCCATGGCGGCCTGCGCGATGCGACTTGCGGTCTCGATGCCGACGAGGTAGGCGGCGAGAACATCGCGGCCCGTGGCACGCTCGCGCTGGCCGATCGCCAGCACGGTCGGCACCGCGCTTGCCGATGCATGGATGACGCCGCCGGCGTGGGTGTCGTCGAAGTCGAGGCCGTGAATGAGGGTGCCGTTCGCGAGCACCGCGTCGCGCAAGGGCAGACCCACCGCCGTGCCGAGAACGGGATAGGGGCCCTCGCCCCCAAGGCCTGTCAGGGCCTTGATCGTGCGTTGACCGAACTCGAACCCGCTCGATGCCAGGCCGATGCCGATGCAGTCGAGCACGTGAAGCCTGGCCCGCTCGACGACGTGGGCGGGAATGTCCTCGAACTCCAGCGTCGTCGCGAACCTCGCCAGCGTGCTCGAGATGGCGGCATCCGTTGTCGCAGCCGCAAGAAGTGCTTCGTCGGTCGGTGCGTTCATGGTGATGCCTGGAGCGCAAAAGTATAGGAGCGTGATGGCCTCGAAACGCGCGTGACAACCCTCACGGATGTCCCTTGTCGGACTCGCAGCCCACCGACTTCGCAACGCCGTCCGTAGCATCCTGTGCGCTTGCCCGAGCCGGTGTCCCGGAAAGCGGAGATGCCATGGGCAGGGTCATTGCCTGTCCCGGTTTCGTGCAACCCGTATCGCAGCAACGGCCCGGTTGTCGGTTGCGTGTGATCGCTCGCGCCGGGTCATGCAGCACGCCGCGATCGAGCAGGCGCTCGACCAGCTCGACCTTGCTGCCGACCGGGTAGTTGCGCCAGATCTCGCGCTTCATCGCCGCCGGAGAGCCGCCGCCATGCAGGCTGATGACCGAGTACCACCCGCCCTGGTAGGAAGCGGTCAGGTCTTCGATGAAGCGGGCGACCTCGATCCGCTTGTCGTAGGGCACGGCGGGGTTGGCGCGAAGCACCTCGGCCAGCGTCGCCGCCGTGGCCGGGTTGTGGTCCTCGTCGGGTCCCGGCAGCGCGACGATCAGGCCTCCGGAGACCTCGTGCGCGAGCCGGTGCATGTCGTAGATCTGAGTCGACAGCAGCAGCTTGCCGATGTTGGCGAACACCGGCTCGGGCATGAAGGTGTGACTGTGCGGATCGGGCGCGCCGTAGACGCTGGCCGCGACGCCGCAGGCGAAGAAGCCTTCCGTGATCTTGATCAGCTCGACCATCGGCTCGAGCAGGTTCGCGTGCTCGCCCGGATCGAAGCCGTTCGCCTCGCACATCAGCGCGCCGGCGCCGATCAGCAGGTCGCCGAAGCCGGCACGGGCGGCGATGCAGCTGTGCCGGTGATGGGTCGCGTAGCTGTAGGTCATCGACCCCGAGTGCTGCCATTCGTCGGCATAGAAGACGCGCTCCCAGGGAACGAAGACCTTGTCGAAGATCAGGACGCCGGTCGATTGCCCGTAGCGCCGGGAAAACAGCGCCGCGCCGTGTTCCAGCTTCTCGCCCGGGCGGCCGGCGGGGCGCGCGACGATGGTGAGGCCGGGTGCATCGGCGGGCACGGCGCAGCAGACCGCGAACGCCGCGTCGGCCGCCTGCATGGCGCGGCCCGGCATGACCAGGAACTCGTGCATGTAGGGCGCACCGGTGACGATGGCCTTGGTGCCCGAGATGACGATTCCCTTGCCGTTGCGCTCGATCACGTGCACGTAGGTGTCGGGGTTGGACTGCTCATGGGGCCGCTTGGAGCGGTCGCCCTTGGCGTCGGTCATCGCGATGCCGATGGCGAGGTCCTGGTCCTGCACGTGCTGGAGATAGTCGGCGAAGCGGGCACGGTGTTCGGTGCTGCCTTTCGCATCGTCGATCCTGGCGCTGACCTGGGCGATGGCGTTCAGCGCGTCGTGGGTGAGGTAGCGCTGCGCGCAACCGGTTTCCTGGCACAGGACGCGCACGGCCTCGAGCTTGTTGAGGAGGTCGCCGGCCGATTCGTTGACGTGCAGCATCCGGTTCACGGCCTTGCCGCTGGCCGACTGCACCGCCGTCATGAGCGCTGACCGGGCCGGGTCCCGGCCGAAGTCATACGTCACCGCGAGCGCGTTGATGCCCGGCTGCAGCACGCGCGCATCGGCAACCGATTCGATCAATTGCCCGTCGACGTAGACGGTCGGGCGAAGACGCCGCAGCGATTCGCGGTAGTCGTCGCCGCTCATCGTCTTCGCGACGATCGCCGCGGGTTTCGTTGGCTCGTTCATCGGATTTCGCGACCCTGCTATTGATTGAACGCTGTTCAAAGTATTGGTCTACTGTATATTCATGCAATGGGCACGTCAATCACGATCGTCGACAAGGACTCTCGCGACGCCCGACGACGCGCTGTCGCCGACCTCCGCAAGCTTCACGTCATGGTCGCCGCCCGGTCGGCCTTCTTCGAGCTTGGCCTCGAAGGCGCGAGCCTGCGCGAGATCGCCAAGCGGGCCGGCTACACGGCCGGGGCGCTGTACAGCTATTTCTCGAGCAAGGAAGAGATCTACGCCGCGTTGCTCGGCAAGTCTCTGGAAGGCCTGAACTCCCGGGTGGAGAACGCGGCCGCGGAGATCGGCGGGCCGAGTGCGCGCTCCAGCGCGAAAGCCCGGGCCGAAGCGACGGTGCGGGCCAAGGCAAGCGCCTTCTTCGGCTTCTATCGCGAAAACCCGCGCGACCTGGACCTGGGCTTCTATCTTCTCCCGGGCATGCAGCCACGGGGCCTGACCCCTGAACTCAACAAGCGCCTGAACGGCCTGCTGCGCGACGCCTTGTCACCGACACAGCAGGCCATGGTGGCCATGGGCTGCGATGCGAAGCAGGCGGAGCAGGAGCTCGCCGCCCTGTTCGCCCACATCGTCGGCCTGCTGCTGCTCAGTCACACCGGGCGAATCCGGATGTTCAAAGGCGAGTCGAACGTCCTGTTCACTCAGTATTTGAACCAGATGATCGAACGCTTGCGAGTTCCGGCCTCGCGTCCGCGCAAGCGCCTGGCCAGGGCGTCGTGACGCTCCTCGTCGCGAGGCACACGGCTTCAGCCGAGCTCCGTCGCCTCGTATTTCTTGAATCGCCGCTCGCTCGAGGTGTAGAGGTCGAGCAGCGTCGGGCCGCGGCGCCGACCGTCCGGGCAGTCCAGCCAAAGCCGGACGAGATGCCGGTGCCGGCCGTCCTCGTGGTCTTCGTACTCCGTGCGCGAATGCAGGATCACGAAGTTGTTGAGGAACTGCATGTCGCCCTTCTTCATGTCCATCTTGACGTGAAAGCGCGGGTCCTGGACGACCTCGTCGACGGCGTCGAGCGACGCGATCTCGTCGGCCGTCAGCTTGTCGCCGGTCTTGTCCTGCGCCCAGACGATGCCGTTGCGGTTGTAGCAGCAGTGCAGCAGGCCGTTGTGGAACCCGAACACCGGAATGCGCTCGGGCGAGACAGGGTTTTCGCCCGGCGCGTGGTCGCCGCGACGATCGTGGATGAAGCCCCGCGTCAGGGCCTCGACGCGTTGCGGATAGCGTCGCACGATCTCGTTGTACGCGCTCACCGAACTGGCCAGCAGGCTCTCGCCGCCGGCGTGAGCCGTCTCGAGACAGAGCAGCCCCGCGAGGTAGGCGCCGTCGGAATGGAACGGCAACATGCTGTTGGAGTGATAGCCGCGCGAATTGCCGCTGTACGGCTTGCCCTTGTCGGTGACATGAATGATCCGGTCACGCTTGGACGTCTGATCGACGACGTCGCCGAGGTGCGTGCACACGCCGCAATAGGCGCGCAGCGCATCCTCGTGCGAGTAGGCGTCGACCGGAAAGCCCGCGATGACGGCAAAGCCCAGGCCGCGATCGAGGTCAGCCGAGACTTCGGCCAGCAGATCCTTGCAGACGACCAGGGGAAAGTCGTCCCGCGTGATCACCTCGGGTGCCAGGTGACGGACGGCGTCGGTGGCGGCGCGGATCTCCGCCAGCATCTCATCGCTCCAGCGCCGCTCCCAACTTGCGCGGCCCTTGAAATCGCTGCTCAGCCATCCGGACGGATCGTCGACCGGCGAAAACTTTTCTGCTGGGCTGTTCATCCTGACTCCTGGTTCCCGGCCGTTCGATGGCCTCTGCGTGTGCCGAGATCATGCCATCGTGCTGGACGAAGTTCCAGCGCCATGCATCGGCTCGAAGCGGTCTCGTATCCGTCCCGATCGCGCGTCTGGCGTGCGAGCCTTCGAGTCATTCCGGAGCCGAAGGTCGCATGACGCGCGACGTTGCCGCGCCGCACTTCGCGAGCCGCGCACCCTTCCCGCTGCTCGCGACCCTGGCCATCCAGGTGCTCGCAGCGATGGCCGTGCTCGCCCCGCCCGTGTTCGCGCCGGTCGCGACCGTCGACATCGGCGTGGCGACGAGTGCCATCGGGCTCTTCGTCGCGCTCAGCTACGGCGCGAGCATGGCGTCGAGCCTGATGGCCGGCGACCTCGTCAAGAAGTTCGGCGCGATCCGCGTCAGTCAGAGCTGCCTGCTTCTCTGCGCGCTCGGCCTTGCGCTCGCCACGATCGCGACGATCCCGTCCCTGATCGCGGCGGCGCTGCTGCTCGGCTGCGGATATGGCGCCGTCACGCCGGCCAGCTCCCATATCCTGGCGATGAGCACGCCGCCGCGGAAGATGTCGCTGGTCTTCTCGCTGAAGCAGACCGGCGTGCCGCTGGGCGGTGCGCTCGCCGGCGCGCTGGTTCCGTCGCTCATTCTCTGGAACGGCTGGCGCGCGGCTGCGCTGGTCGTCGGTCTGGGCTGCCTGTTGACGGCCCTGGTGGTGCAGCCGGTGCGGCGGGTCTTCGACGGCGAGCGCGAGCCCGCTCGTCGGGTCGGGATGACCGGCCTGGCCGGCCCGCTGCGCCTGGCGGCCGCGAGCCCGGCAACGCGACGGCTGGCGATCGGCTCGCTCTGCTTCGCCGCTGCGCAGCTGTGCCTCACGACCTACCTCGTCACCTATCTCACGCGCGACCTCGGCTACACGCTGGTGCACGCCGGGCTGATGCTCTCCATCTCTCAGGGTGCCGGAGTGTTCGCGAGGATTGCCTGGGGCGCGGTCGCCGATCGCGCCGCGCGCCCGCTGCTCGTGCTGGGCGGGCTGGGTTGCGGCATGGCCCTGTGCGCCGCCGCGCTCGCGATCCTCGCGCCCGACACGCCGCCCCTCGTCGTGGTGCTTGTCTGCGCAGCCTTCGGTGCGACGGCCATCGGCTGGAACGGCGTCTTCCTCGCGGAAGTGGCCCGCGAAGCGCCACCCGGCAGGGCCGGCGATGCCACCGGGGGCGCGCTGTTCTTCACGTACTTGGGCATCCTGATCGGACCGTCGATCTTCGCCTTGCTGGTGGGAGGAGGAATGCGCTACCCGGCAGCCTACGTGGCGATCACTCTCCCGGCGCTGGCGTGCGGCCTGTGGCTGGCGTGTCAGCCTCGGCCACGGGCCCGGGCGAACGAAGGCTCGACTTCCCCCTAGCGGCGCGATGAAGGCCGGGCCGGCGCCGCGGGTGGCGTATTCCCGATGCCATGGATTGTCTAATCCCTAGACAATCGCCACATGGCACGCCAGCAGTCCGACACCCCGTTCCTGCTGGAAGGCCGACAACTTCTGCCGGAACGGATCGCTGCCTCGTTGCGGGAAGCGATCGTCAGCGGTGAGCTCCCGGCGGGCACCCGCCTGGTCGAGCTCGATGTCGCCAAGCGATTCAGCGTCAGCAGGGTCCCCTTGCGGGAGGCCTTCAGGATGCTCGCCGGAGAAGGGCTCGTCACCATCGCTCCGCACCGTGGCGCGATGGTCAGCGAAGTCAGCGAAGTCGAACTGATCGAGCTCTTCGGGGTGCGAGCGCTCCTCGAGGGCCACGCCTGTGCGCAGCTTGCGGCACAGCCCGATGCGCAGGCGCTCGACCGGCTCGACCTGATGGTCGCCGACATGAAGTCGGCCGTGCGAAGGCGTCGCTTCGAGCTCTACTACGCGCTGGCCGCCGACTTCCACGACGCGCTGGTGCAGGCCGGCGGCGGCCAGGTGCTGTGGCAGATGTACGAGCAGATCCGGCGCATGCTGCGGCGCTACCAGGCGGCGATGGCCGGGCTGCCCGAATCGCCGCGCCGCTCGATCGCCGAGCACGAGGAGATCCTGGGGGCCATCCGCCGTGGCGACGCCGTGGCGGCCGAGGACGCGGCCAAGGCCCACGTTCACGCGCTCGTCGATCGCTATCGCGCCGCCAGTCACAAACCGGAATCGGCCCGTGGCACCCGCAAAGTGGCTTGATCGGCTCGACGACCGCGCCGAGCTCGCGGCCGCCGCGCTCATTTTCGCGTCCGCCATGCTTGTCTTCGCGGGCGTCGTGATGCGCAACCTGTTCACGACGTCGCCGTCGTGGATCGCCGAGTTGCCCGTCCACTTCGTCGTCTGGGCGGTGTTCCTCGCCCTCGCGGCCTCTTTCTCGCGCGGCGCGGAGCTCGGGCTCGACATCCTCGTGCGCAGGCTTGCGCCTTCCATGCAGCAGGCACTCAACCGCCTCGGCGCGCTGGCGATGCTGCTGATCGCGGGGATGCTGGTCTGGCTCGGCATCGAGCTGATGCGCCGTCAGTACGCGATCGGCGCCGTCACCGCCTCGGCCGCCCGCACGCCGCTCTGGCTGATCACCGCGGCGATGCCGACGGGCTGCGCGATGCTGGCATTGCATGCGGCCGCGCGGCTGGCCGGGCGCGAGCGCTTCAAGCCGGTCGACGAGGCGCTGCCGCTCGAATGATTGCCGCCACCACCGTCTGCCTGCTGCTCGTGCTGCTGTTCGCGGGCGTGCCGGTGGCGTTCGCGCTGATCGGCAGCTCGCTCAGCGCCGTGCTGGTCTACGCCAGCGACCTGCTGCCGGCGCTCGGCCTGTCGGTCATGTCGACGGTCAGCAACTACATCCTGCTCGCGATTCCGCTCTTCATCCTCGCCGGCGAGATCGCCGTGCGCGGCAAGCTGCTCGATCCGCTGGTCGAACTGGCGCAGGCTCTGCTGACCCCTGTTCCGGGCGGCACCGGCGTCGCGACGGTCGGGGTCTGCATGTTCTTTGCCGGCATCACCGGCTCGACCGCCGCCGAAGCCGCGGCGGTCGGCACCTTCGGCCTGCCGATGCTGCAGCGGGCCGGCTACCCCAAGCCGTTCTCGACCGCAGTGATCGCCTGTGCCTCGACCTTCGGCATCCTGATCCCGCCGAGCCTGACGATGATCCTGTTCGGCAGCATCACCCAGGCCCCTGTCGGGCCACTGTTCCTGGCCGGCCTCGTGCCCGGTCTCGTGCTCGGCATCGCGCTGATGATCATGGTCGGCGCGATGGCAGCGGCTCGCGGCTACGGTGTCCGCCGGCAGCTCGATGTCACCCTCGTGCGCGCGGCGCTGGCGCGCTCGGCCTGGATCCTCGCCATGCCGGTGGTCGTCGTCGGCGGCATCTACTCCGGTTGGGTCACCCCCACCGAGGTTGCCGCCGTCGTGGTGGTCTATGGCCTGGCGGTCGCAACGCTCGTGTACCGGTCGCTCTCGCTGCGCGATCTCGTCGTCGTCTGCCGCAACACCGCGCGCGTTTCCGCGATGCTCTACTTCGTGCTCGTCGGCGCATCGCTGTTCGGCTTCGTCATGACGGCCGAGGGCGTGCCGCAGCGAATCGTCGAATGGGTGCAGGCGAGCCAGCTCGGCACGCTCGAATTCCTGGTCGCTCTCAACGTCGTGCTGCTGGCGATGGGCTGCTTCCTCGACGGCCTGTCGATGCTCGTCATCGCGCTGCCGCTGATCTTCCCTGTCGCGATGCAGCTCGGCGTGAACCCGCTGCACCTGGCCGTGCTGATGACCGTGAACATCGAAATCGGCGTGCTGACGCCACCGGTCGGCATCAACCTCTACGTGATGAGCGGAATTTCGCGCCTGCGCGTCGAGCAGATCGTGACGGCCATGCTGCCGTTCTATGTGTTCCTTCTGGTGGGGCTGGCCGTCCTCACCTATTTCCCGGCGCTGTCGACCTGGCTGCCCGGGGGCTGACCGACCACGACCTGTCCACCCCAAAGAGGAGACTGACCCATGAACCGTCGTTCCGGCGCGCTGTTCGCCGCCTTCGCACTTGCCTTCACCTTCGCGGCGGCGCCCGCTGCCAGGGCGCAGACCGTCAAGCTGCGGCTCGCCCACGAGCTTCCGATCACCCACTACGGCCACGTCTACATCGATCGCTGGGCCAAGCTCGTCAAGGAACAGAGCAAGGGCGAGATCGAGATCAACGTCTTTCCCGCCGGCCAGCTCTACAAGGACGCCGACGCGGTTCAGGCCCTTGCGACGGGTGGCCTGGACATGCAGCTCGCGGTGGCGTCGTATTTGAGCGTCGTCATTCCGCAGGCGCGCATCATCGACCTGCCCTATCTCACGCCCACGCCGTACGAGCTTCCGGAGTTGCTCGATCCCGCCAAGCCGCTCGGTGCCTATCTGAACGAGAAAGCCAAGGAGAAGGGGCTCAACATCCTGTCCTGGTGGGCGGCCGGCGACGTGATGCTGCTGAACTCGCGCGGCCCCATCAATACCGCGGCCGACATGAAGGGACTCACGCTGCGGGTCATCGGCGGCGCCCCCGCGGAGGCGACCATCAAGACGCTGGGCGCCGAGCCGATCCACCTCTCGCCCGTCGAGCTCACGACGGCGGTCAGCCAGGGTACGGTGCAAGGGTTCGAGTCGACCTACAGCTTCTGGAAGCTCTTCCCGACCATGAAGTACGGCACCAACGCGGGCACCGTAGCCATGCTCGGCTACGCCGTGATGGCGTCGGACCGGGCCTGGAACAAGCTCTCGCCGGCGCATCGCGCGCTCCTGCAGAAAACGCTGGCCGAGGTGACTGCGGCCGAGATCGCCGGCGTCAAGGAACTCGACACCACCGACCGCGAGGCGCTGACCAAGCAGGGCCGCCAGATCACCGTGTTGCCGCCGGCCGAGCTGAAGCGCTGGCGCGAGGCAGCCGAGCCCGTGTACGCGCGCTTCGAAAACGAGATCGGCAGCGACGTGATGAAGCTCCTGGCCGCGCAGCGCAAGAAGCCATGAGCGCCGCCGGCCTGCCGCTCGCCGGCCTGCGCGTGCTGGACCTTTCGCGCGCTCTGGCCGGGCCCTTCTGCGCCATGATCCTGGCCGACCTCGGCGCCGATGTCGTCAAGATCGAGCCGACGCCGGGCGGGGAAATGATCCGCGGCTGGGGGCCGTTCAAGGACGGCATCAGCGTCTACTACCTCTCCATCCACCGCAACAAGCGAAGCCTGGCGATCAACTTCCGCGACCCGCGCGGCCTGGACCTGATCCGCGAGCTGGCGACCACAGCCGACGTGGTCGTCGAGAACTTCAAGCCCGGCGTGATGGAAGAGATGGCAATGGGCTATGCCGCTCTCGCGGCGGCCAATCCCCGGCTCGTCTTCGCATCGATCACCGGCTTCGGCCGCGGCGGCCCGTACGAGAACTGGCCCGGCGTCGACCAGATCGCGCAAGGCATGTCGGGGTTGATGAGCCTGACAGGGCAGGCCGAGAGCGGCCCGACCCGGGTCGGCATTCCCATCGGCGACGTCGTCGCCGGCATGTGGGCAGCGCTCGGCATCCAGGCAGCGATCGTCCAGCGCCACGCGACCGGATGCGGCCAGCGCGTCGAGACCTCGCTTCTGGGCGGCCTGCTCGGCCTGCTCAACGTCCAGGGCCAGCGCCAGCTCACCCTCGGCGAGACGCCCGGCGTGTCGGGCAACCGGCACCCGGTGATCTGCCCGTACGGCACCTTCCTCGCCAAGGACGGTCCGCTGAACATGGCCGCGGCGACCGACGACATGTGGGCCAAGCTGTGCAGGCTGCTCGGCCTCGAGGACATGATCGAGGACCCCGAGTACCGGAACAACGCCGCGCGGATGAAGAACCGCGACGAGGTGACCCGGCGCCTGAACGAAAAATTCGCCGTGCGCGGCACGATGGAGTGGACGCTTGCGCTGGTTGAGCTCGGCTTGCCTGCGGGACCGATCTTCGACCTCAAGCAGGCCTTCAGCGACCCGCACGTGCGCCAGACCGGAATGATCGAGACGATCGAGCACGCGACCCTCGGCCGGCTCGAGCTGCTCGCGAATCCGATCCGGATGGAATCGCTCCAGGGTCGCTCGGTGCGGCGCGCGCCGCCTGCGCTCGGCGAAGATTCGATGCAGGTGCTGGCGGACTACGGCATCGGCCGCGAGCGCGCCGAAGCGCTGGTCGCGGCCGCCGTTGTGCAATGTCATGAAGGAGAGCTAACGTGATTTCCAAGAATCTGGCTTGGGTCGGCCTCGTGTCCAACGACGTCGACGCCGCCGCCGCCGTGTTCGCCACGCACCTGGGCCTGCCGCGCAGCGACCTCGCCAGCGCCGAAGGGCCGGTGCCGGTGTTCGCCATCGGGCGCAGCGCGCTCGCCCTCTTCCCTCCGGGTCACTCGATGGTCAACGGCGAATCGAAGCCGGGCGTGCATCACATCGCGCTCGAAGTCGACGAACTCGACGCGGCGACGCGTGCCGCCGCTGCGGTGGGCATCGCGGCCACGGGCGCTCCTGCAAAAGGGCTCGGTGCGGCGCGCTGCGTGGTGCTGGATCGCGATGCCACCGTCGGCGTGCGCACCTATCTCACGGAGCCGATCGAACTGGCCCGCCATGAAGCCGGCATCCTCGAGCGCATCGATCACCTCGGGGTCGCCAGCACCGACGTCGCGCAGGACGAGCGGGTGTTCTCGAACGGCCTCGGTTTTCCGGTCGAAAGCCGCCAGACCGACATGGAAGTGACGATGTCGGTCGAGAGCTTCACCTCCGACAAGTACGGGGTCGTCTATCACAGCCGCGAGCCGGAGCCGGTGGGCGGGCTGCGGGTGTGCTTCATCAGCGTCGGCGATGCCGACCTCGAGTTCCTCGCCAACTTCAACCCCCGCCAGGGCGCGCACGTCGAGCACGGGGCGCCCGGCAACACCAAGCAGGACCAGGGCGCGATCACGCGCTTCGTCGGCGGCCGGGGACGCGGGCTGCACCACATCGCGCTGAAGGCCAAGGACATCGACGCCACGCTGGCCAGGCTCGAAGCCGCCGGGCTGCCGATGATCGACACGCGCGGCCGGCCGGGATCGCGGCGCGCGCTGATCGGTTTCGTTCACCCGAAGGCGCTCGGCGGCGTCCTCATGCACATCGTCGAGAGGCCCTGACATGCTGGTCCTCTCATCGCGCGAGGGCAGCGCGCTCGTCCTGACGCTCAATCGGCCCGACGCGGGCAACGCCATGAGCGTCGAGCTCGCGCTCGAGCTCAAGGCCGCGCTCACCGTCTGCCGCAACGACACATCGATCCGCAGCGTGGTCGTGACAGGGGCCGGCGACCGCTATTTCTGCACCGGCGGCGACGTCAAGCGTTATGCCAGGCTCGACGATGCTGCCGATCTGAACCGAGCCTTCGACACCGTGCGCGACCTCCTCGACGAGATCGAGGCGCTCGACCAGCCGGTCTTCGCGGCGCTGAACGGATTCACCGTCGGCGGCGGAACCGAATTTGCGCTCGCATGCGACCTTCGCTTCGCCGCAAGATCGGTGCAGATCGGACTCCCGCACATTCGCCTCGGCCTCGTGCCCGGCTGGGACGGTACGGCCCGCCTGGTCGAGCTAGTCGGACGCGCGCACGCCATGCGGCTCATGCTCTCGGGCGAGCGCGTCAGCGCCGACGAGGCGCTCCGCATCGGCCTTGTCGACCAGGTCGCGGACGATGGGGGCTGCGTCGCCGCCGCCCTCGCCTTCGCCGCGAAGCTCGACGCCGCCGCGCCGCTAGCCATCGGAGCTGCCAAACGCACCATCCTCGAGTCGTTGCGCTGCGAGCGGTCGCAAGCGCGCCGCCTCGGCCGGGAACGCTTCGCCGAGCTGTGGTTCACCGCGGACCACAAGGAAGCCGAGCAGGCCTTCGCCGAGAAGCGCGCGCCCCGGTTCTCACCGCGATAGATGGCGGTGGTCGCCCACCGGAGGCGCCTCGTCGCAGAGTGCCTTCAGCCTCGCCGCGGCGCGGTGGACGACGGACAGACCGGCATGCGCAGGTGATGTCGCGTCGCGGACTGGTAGGCATGGCCCAGGCGCAACACGGCAGGCTCGTCGAACCATCGTCCCGCAAGCTGGAAAGACAAGGGCAATCCATCCGCGGTGAATCCGCAGGGGACCGCGAGCGCGGGCACGCCGGCGAATGACCAGGCATAGGTCAGTCGCGTGAGCTGGCGAACGGATTCGATGAAATCGCTTCCGTCCGCCAGCGGCGCGGGCATCGGCGTCGTCGGCGCAAGAATCGCATCGACGCGGCCGAACGCGCGCCGCAAGCGGTGGCGCCAGCTCTCCATCCAGCGCATGGCTTCTGCGTACTGCACGGCCGACACGTTTTCGCCCAGCCTGAAGCGTGTGAGAACGTCTTCGCCGTAGTCCGGCGCCCGGCGCCCGATCTGCTCGGCGTGGACCTGCAGCGCGTCGGCCACCAGGATGTTGAAGGCGAGAAGCGGCTGCGACCGCTCGACATCGCCCAGGTCGAGCTCGACGATCTCGACGCCGAGACTGCGGAACGTCGCGATCGCTTCGTCGACGGACCGCTCGACCTCCGCATGCAGGCCGTCGAAGAACCAGCGGCGCATCACGCCGATCCTCATTCCTCGCACCGGGTCGCGCAGCCGCGACAGGAAGTTCGGCACCGGTCGGTCGACCGACGCCACGTCGTCTTCGTCGTGACCGGCGATGGCGTCGAAGATCCGGGCGACGTCGCTGACGTGGCGGGCCATCGGCCCGACCGTGTCGAACGCGGCGCTGACCGTCAGCGTGCCTCCGTTGGAGATGCGGCCGATGGTCGGACGCAGCCCGGCCACTCCGTTGAACGATGCCGGGATGCGGATCGAGCCGCCGGTATCGCTGCCGATCGAGCCGACGCACATGCCGCACGCGACGGCCGCACCCGAACCTCCGCTCGAGCCGCCGGCAATGCAGTCCGGATTCCATGGGTTGCGGACGGGTCCGAAGTGCTTGCTCTGGCTGGTCGGGCCGTACACCCATTCGTGCAGGTTGGCCTTGCCGACGATCACGGCGCCGTTCTGCAGAAGCCGGCGGGTGATGAAGGCATCCGAGCGGGCGATGTTGTCGCTGAGGATCTTGCTGGCGCCGGTCGTCACGACGCCGGCCATGTCGATGCAATCCTTGAGGCTGATCGTCATTCCCTGCAGGACGCCGCACCATTCGCCCTCCTCGGCGGCCCGATCAAGCCGGGTTGCGGCCCGCTGCGCCTCGTCGGCGGTCACGGTGATCATCGCGTTGACGAGCGGGTTCCAGCGCTCGATGTTCGCCAGCGCCTTTCGGGTCTGCACGCTCGCGGAATCGCCGGGTGAAGGCATCTCTGTGGTCATCCGAATGCTCCTGTGAACTAGTGATCAGAGTCGCTACGCCGGCCCCTGGAGCCCGGGCCTGCCCATGTCGGGCATGACCGGATGACCCGTCTCCTTCTGATAGGCATTCCCCGCGCGAAACAGCAGCCCTTCCCTTCCCCAGGCAGCGCTGAGCTGCATGCCGATCGGCAGCCCGGCCCGATCGAGACCGCAGGGGACCGACATGGAAGGAACCCCGGTCGCGCCGAGCTCGTAGGTCAGCCCTGCAACCCGCCGCGTGGTCTCGACCATGTCGTGCGAATCGGCCCAGAGCGGCGCCGTGGTCGGCGTCGTCGGGGTGAGGAGCAGGTCGACGCGATCGGCAAACAGCGATCGAAGCTCGCTTTTGTAGCGCCACAAGGCGCGCATGCATTGCGCATAGTCGCGCCCGGACACCTGCTCGCCGAGCTCGATGCGTCGTCTCACCTCGGCGCCCAACTGCTCGCGGTGGTCGCGCATCAGGTCGCGGCGCGAATCGGCGACGTCGGCAAGAACGAACTGGAACGCCCGATGTTCTGAAAGCGCCTTCGGATCTTCGAGCTGGATGTCCACCAGCGTCGCGCCCAGGCGCTCGAACACAGCCGCGGCGCGCTCGACCGCTTCGGCGACCTCGGACTGGAGGTTCTCGAAGTAGAAGGAGCGGGGCAAGCCGATCCGCAGCCCGCGGACCCCCTTGTCGATGTCCGACAGAGGCTGCGGGTCGCCTTCGACGGACACCGGGTCGAGCGGGTCGTAACCAGCAATGGCCGCGAACACGCTCGCGACCTCGACGACCGTCGGCGCGATCGGGCCGATGGTGTCGCAGAGCAGGCTGAGCGCCAGGCAACCCTGGTTCGAGACTCGTCCCAGCGTCGGCCGAAGCCCGACGACACCGCACAGCGATGCGGGAACCCGTACCGATCCGCCGGTGTCGGTTCCGATCGCCAGTCGAACCATTCCGGATGCCACGGCGGCCGCCGAGCCACTGCTCGACCCGCCGGAAATCCGCATCGGATCCCAAGGATTCCTGGTCCTGCCGAGATGCGCGTTGTCGCCGGTGGCACCGAAGCAGAACTCGGTCAGGTTGGCCTTGCCGACGATCACGTAGCCGGCCTCCCGGACCCTTCGAACGGTCTCGCTATCGCTTTCTGCAGGCGTCTTCCCGTACAGCGACGAGCCGTTCGTCGTCGGCAGGCCCCGCACGTCCATGCAGTCCTTGATCAGGATGGGCTGGCCGGAGATCCCCGATCCGATCCCGAGCCTCGGGTCGGTTTGAACGACGGCATTGATGAGCGGGTTGAGCCTTTCGATCGCCGACAAGGCATCCTGGACGGAAGGAGCAGGGACGGTTGTCATGGATCGTCGTGACGCAAAGTTGAACGTTGCACGGAGCTCATCCGCCGAGGAAGGAACGGCGCACCTCGTCGTCGCGCAGAAGGGCCGGGCCGGTGCCGGTGTGGGTGACCAAGCCTCGCTGGATCACGTACCCACGGTCGGCGAGTTCCAATGCGGATCGGGCGTTCTGCTCGATGAGCAGGAAAGTGATGCCGGCGGCTCTCAGCTCGCGCAGCTGCTCGAACATGTCTTTCGCCAGGATCGGCGACAAGCCCACGGAAGGTTCGTCCATCAGGATCATGCGCGGGTTCAGCATCAGCGAGCGACCGATCTCGAGCGCTCGCCGCTCGCCGCCGGAAAGCGTCCCCGCGTACTGGGTCCTGCGATTGGCCAGGCGCGGGAAGAGGGTCAGTATTTCCTCGATGCGCTTTTTCACTCGCGCCTTGTCGCGAATGAGGTACATCCCGAGCTCGAGGTTCTCGTAGACGCTCATGGACGGGAAGATCGTCGACAGCTGGGGAACCATCGCGACTCCGGCTCGCAGCAGCTCCTGCGGGCTCATGGACGTCACGTTCCGGCCCTCGAACACGACCTCGCCGAGGCGGATGTCGATCAGGCCGTAGATCGCCTTGAACACCGTCGACTTGCCGGATCCGTTGGGTCCCACGATCGAAACGATCTCGCCCTTGCGGACCTCGAGATCGATCCCGTGGAGGATGTCGAAACCTCCGTAGCCGGCGACGACGCCCTTGAGTGCGAGCATCGTCTCGCCCTGGCGAAGGGCGGAGCCGGCCGTCGGAGTTGCCTCAGGCACCGAGGTAGGCAACGATGACCTCCTGATTGTGCTGAATCTCGTCGGGCGTGCCGTCTGCCAGCACCTTCCCGTCATCGAGAACGACGATTCGGTCCGCAATCGAGAAGATGAAGCCGATGTTGTGCTCGACGACGACGAAGGCGACCTGCTCCTGCTCGTTGAGAACCTTGACGTAGCGCTTCAACGACTCGATCAGGGTGGGGTTCACGCCTGAAGTCGCCTCGTCGAGCATGACCAGACGCGGCCCGCACATCATCGCCATCACGAGCTCCAGCAGGCGCATCTGGCCACCCGAGAGATTGCCGGCGTACTCGCGGGTCAGGTGCGAGAAGCCCATCAGGTCGATGAGGTCGGCCGCCCGCTGACGGGTGGCGGCATCGGGGGGCTGCATCATGCCGAGCATGCCGACCCCTTTCCACTGCCGGCCCATCCAGGCGTTCTCCACCACGGAGAGCTCTGGAAAGATCCGCACGCTCTGAAAGGTGCGTCCGATGCCGATTCGCGCGACCTGCATGGTCCGCAGTCGGCTGGCATCGACCCCGTCGAAGGTGACGCGACCCGTGTCCATGGCAATGTCCCGCGACAGGCATCCCAGCAGGGTGGATTTGCCGGAGCCGTTGGGGCCGACCAGGCCGACGATCTCGCCGGTCGCGACTTCGAAGTCCACGCCGTCGACGGCATGGACGCCGCCGAAGCTCTTCGTGATGCCCCGCGCCGCAAGCAGCGGCGTGCCGGCGGCACGAGCCTGCGCCGTGCGGTTCGTCGAATTCACGCTAGTCACCGGTGACGATCCTGACCGGGGCTGCCGTGGCTGCCGGACGAGAGGTGTCGACGTGCCCGGAATCCCGTTGGCGCAGTCGCTTGATCAGGCGGCCGAGCACGGTTCGCTCGCCGTGCTGGATGGTGCCGACGATGCCCTCGGGCATGAAGAACACCAGGACGATGAGGAATGCGCCGAAGACCACCAGGAACGAGTCGCCCTGGTTGGCCCAGAGAGTGTCGCGCACCAGGAGAAAGACGATCGAGCCGACCACCGGCCCCCATACCGTGCCCAGGCCGCCGAGCGTGACCATGATCGCCACGTTGATGAGAAAGCTCTCCCGAAACATGATCCCGGGATCGATGAACGTCAGCTCGTAGGCCCAGCACCCGCCGACGGCTCCGGTGATGGCCGCGGATAGGCAGAAGACCGTCAGCTTGAGGGCCGTGGTGTTGACGCCTCGCGCCTCGGCTCCGCGCTCGTCGTCCTTGATGGCCAGCAGCGAGAGACCGAATTGGGAGCGTCGGATCCACCAGGCCAGCGCCACCACCACGACAGCGCCCGCGAGAAAAAGAAAGTAGAAGAACAGCCGATCGACCTCGGGCGGCAAGATGAGACCTTGGGCCCCGGCCGTCAGCGGCTTGGCGATCAGGGCCAGCTCGCGGGTGGCCAGGAAAAGGCCCAGCATGGCGATCGAGAAGTAGACGCCGCGCAGCCGGAGCAAGGGGTAGCCGATGGTCAGGGCCAGGGCGGCGGAAAAGAGCGCGGCCAGAGGGACGGTCGGGCCGAACGGAAGGCCGACCTTGACGACCAGGATCGCGGTGACGTAGCCACCGACCCCGAAGAAGACCCCGTGCCCGAAGTCCAGGTAGCCGGTGAACCCCGAGATGAAGTTCCAGCTCGACGAGAGGATGATCCACATGAAGATCGTGCTCATCGTCAGGAGCACGTCGTCGTTCACGCCCAGGTACGGAACGACAAGCAGGCCGATCACGCTGGCCATTGCCAGGGCCGGCGATCGATACCGTGCGATGCCCGTGGCGCTCCGGTCGGCGCCGTGAAGACTCGGCGGCCGGGAGTCGGTGGCTGGAGTCTTCATGCCTTGGCGCCTCGCATCTGCGAGATTCCTTCGGGGCGGATCGCCAGAACGACCACGACGAGGACGAAGGCAGCGGCTGTGCCGAGGCTGGTGCCGATGTTGGGAACGTAGCCGCTCAGCGCGGATTCGATCAGGCCCACGAACATCCCCGCTGCGAGCGTGCCCCGGATCCTGCCGCGGCCGCCAAGGACGACGATGACGAACGCCTTCAAGGTGAACAAGGCGCCCGAGAACGGATAGAAGCCCTGGGTCACGCTGAACAAGGCGCCTGCCGCGACGGCGGCCGCCGTGCCGACGCCGAACGCAGCGCAGTGAATCCGCGTGACGTCGATGCCGACGATCCGCGCCGCCTCGGGGTTCTGGGCGGTTGCTCGCATGGCCTTGCCGGCCTTGGTGCGATCGAGAAACAGGGCGAGCACCCCGAGAAGAAGAAGTGCAGCCACCAGCATGACCACCTTGGCCATCGAAAACTGGTAGTCCATGACCCTCAGCACCGAATTCGAATAGGAGGCCGTGGTGACCTTGGGCGTCGTCGTGAAGACCAGCGTCAGGACACCCTGGATCACCGCGGCGAGCCCGAATGTGACCAGGAGCGGCATCAGCTCGGATCGGTTCAGCATGGGAATGACGAGCACGCGCGAGACGCCCCAGCCGATGACGAATCCCAATGCGATCAGCACCGGCAGCGCCACGAAGATGTCGAGGCCGAGATACTGATGGGCCGACCATGCCAGGTAGGCACCGATGACCAGGAACTCTCCATGCGCGAGATTGATCACGCGCATGATGCCGAAGATCAGCGACAGCCCCTGTGCCATCAAGGCATAGAAGCCGCCGAGGATGATGCCGTCGATGACGACTTGAATGAGTAGGTGCAAGGTTCGTCTCTGACCGCCCGGCGGACTGTCGCCCGGACACGGAAAGGCTGCGGATGTCGGGGAGCAGCCCCGGCTATTCAACGCGGGCGTTCAGGAGCGCAGCGCCGATTCCTGGTTTCCGGAAGCGGTCAACGCGCGTTCCATGGCTTCATCGGACGAATAGGAGCCTGCGCGACAGCCAGCGGGGCCACGACGACCTGGTTGCCGCTGGCATCGAGCTGGACCGTCAACATCGGCCGATGGACGTTCGCGCCCATGAGACCGCTCGGATCGCCCGGCCCGGTGTACGCGATCGGTCCGTAGAACGTGTCCATCTTCAAGCCCAGGAGCGCCTGCCGCACCTTGTCCGTATCGATGCTGCCGGCCTTCTCGATCGCCAACTGAAGGGACAGCCCGGCCGCGGAGGCGCCGGCGGGAAGGTAGGAAGGGCTCGAGCCGTACTTCTTCACGAATGCGTTGAAGTAGTCCTGGGCGGTCCCGAAGTACGCGTCCTTGAGCTTGTCGTTGGGAACCCATTGCGTCGGCGCCATGATGTCCTGCGCGGTGGCCGCACCCAGCTGCTTGACGAAGACGACCTCGGTGGGAGCCTGAATCATCAGCACATAGGTCGGTGTCCAGCCGATGTCGCGCATGGTCCGGGTCGCGAGCATGCCGATAAGGGTCGAACCGGCCTCGACGAATGCATCCGGTCGCGCCGCCTGGATCTGGCGCATGGCGCCCGTCAGGTCCGCCGCATCCGTGGGCACTGTCTGAATGGAAACGACCTTCAGTCCGATGGACTCGGCGTACTTGACCGTCGCGTTCCTGATGTCGGTCATCGGCGCGTCATCCGTGTGCATGACGGCGATGCTCTTGACGCCCTTCGCCTTGAGCGCATCGAGACCGCTCGGCGTATAGGCGGTGGTCAGGCTCAACGGGCTGAAGACGTACTCGTTCCTGTGGTCGAAGACGCTGTTGCCCGCGGCCGCACCCGCGAACATGATCTTCTTGTACTTCGCGGCGATCGAGGACGCGGCAATCGTCAGTCCGGACGAATACGGGCCAAGCAAGAAATCGACCTTGTCCTGGCTGATCAGGCGTTGGATGAGTTTGACAGTGGTCTCGGGCTCCGACTGATCGTCGTAGTAGATGACCTCGACCTTGCGCTTGGTGCCCGCGACATCGATGCCGCCACGTGCGTTGACCTGATCGACCCACATCTCGTAGCCGCGCTTGGTCGAGAGACCCTCGATGGCGAATTTTCCGGTATCCGACACCGCAGCCCCCACCTTTATAGGGGCCGTCGCCGCGTTACTCGCGGCGGGCTGCGCGAAACCGGAGGTCAGGAACGAACCGGCCAGGGCTGCGGTGGTGACGATGCGCAAGAGTCGAATCATGAAAGGCCTTTGGAGATGGACATGGAAGCGAGCAGCTAGGGCGGACCCCGCCGGACAGTGGAGCGCTCGACCGTTCGGGCGCCATCTTGTCCGGACAATTACAATATAGCAACTAATCCGCAGGGTGACAATCCGCGTTGACGCTCAGCGGCCTCGCGCATCCAGACGGGCATCGAGGAACTGCCCGACTTGCCCTGGCAGTGGACGTGGGTCGATCTCAGGCGATCGTCTCGGCCATTCCGCGGGCCCGAAGTCACCCCTCGTACGAACCAGCCCGGTCCCTCGCCAATTCCCGGAGCGCTTGCCATGAACGACACCTATTCAGCTGCTTCCTTTGGCGCGGTTCCCGTCGGATACGGCGAGAGGCCAGCCGTCGTGGTGGTGGATTTCCAGAAGGGCTTCACCGACCCGCGCTTCCAGCTGGGCCGGTCACCTCTTGTCCACGACGCTGTCGAGCGAACGGCCCGACTCCTGAATGTCGCGCGCACGCACAACGTCCCGGTCGCAAGCTGCCGCGTGGGGTGGGGAAGCCCCAAGGACATGGGGTATTGGAAGGTCGGCGCGCTACATCAAGGCTGGTTCCACGGTGACCCGACACAAGAGATGGACGAACGCATCTACGACCCCTCCTACGATTTCAATTTCCACAAGTGCGCGCCGTCGATCTTCTTCGCCACCCCACTGGTGACCTTCTTGACCAAGCACCATGTCGATACCGGGATAGTCACAGGGTGCAATACGTCAGGTTGCGTGCGCGCCTCGATCGTGGATGCCTTCTCCTATGGCTATCGGGTGATCGTGCCTGAGGATTGCTGTGGCGACGTAGGGGAAGGTCCGCATCAGCGCAATCTGCAGGACTGCGGGCGACGCTACTGCGACGTGGTGAGTTCCGCGGATGTGATCGCATATTTCAATCGATCAGGCTCCCTTTTGGCCCACCCGCGAATCGAGTAGAGGGCGACCACGCCGGCTTGCCGCCGCGGGAATTCCGTGCTGCGGTCACGGAGATTACTTACCTCTCTTTGTGTTGTGGATCTTGCTAGCGGCGTTTATAGATCAGGCAACGATGGCGCCGCTCGAGGTGAAGTCCGGCCGGCGTTCGACAGAGCCGTTCGCCAAGAACAACGTCATGTACGTCGCCGTCGTTTCGGACGACACGGGTGTCAAGTCCGCGTGCGACCGATATACCAAGCTCTCGCATTTTCTGAGCTCACAGCACTCACCGCGTGGAGGAAGCCTACAGCGGCCAAGTGGAGGAATGGCTCGCCGAGGGAAGAGTCGAGATAGGACTTTTCAACCGCTATCGCAAGGCAAAGGTGCGCGACGCTGAGCCGCTGATCGGAGCCGAAATGATGCTGGTGAGTGCTCGGGGCCATCCCTCCACGAAGAACGCGACGATTCCGCTGCGCGCGCTTGCTCGAGTTCCGCTCGCGCTTCCCGCCCGTCCCAACAGTCTCGTGACCCTGCTTGCGACGTCCGCTGCCAATCAGTCGATCGACCTGGACATACTGCTGGAGAGCGGTTCGGCAGCAATCATCGTCGATGCAGTCAAGCACTCTGGACTCTGCACGATCTTTCCGCGCCATGCCGCAGCGCCCGAACTCACTGATGGAACGTTCAGTGCGTCGCGCATCGTGAAGCCGTCAATTTCCCAAGTGACATGGCTGGCCTTTGGCAGACATCGTCCGGCGACTATCGGCGCTCGCGTGGTAGCGAAATTGGTCAAGGAGTTGGTGGTAGAGTTCTCCCGAAAGGGTGCGTGGCTTGGCTCATCGACCGTGGGCGTGGCGCAGTGACATTCCTGTCGTTGAAGACCAGGCGCGTCCCCCTTCGAACATGGGTGCGACATTTGAGCTTGACTGGCGTGCGACATTTCAAATCGGCGTTGACGCAGTCTTTCGCTAGGGGTGCTTCTTGCACGCCCTGTCCTGATACTGACCACCCCGGCGACGGGTCAAGGAAGTAGGACTTCGAGCTGACGCGAGCTCGGCATGAGTCTTAGGCGATCGCCAGTTCGAATCGCAGCGATCTCCGCTGACCATCCTTCGAGGATCGGCATGCTCGCGAGCACTGCGCCTTGCACCATTACCGGATTTAGCTTGCCAAAGATCAGGCCGCGCGGCGCGATCTGCTTGTGAAGCAGATCGAAAAACGCCCAGCCCGCCGCGACGCCGCCCTTGGCGGTCGGGATGACGAGGATCCGATCCTTGATCGACTGACCCTCCGCGCTGTGGCCGATGCGCGAGATCAGGCCGGTCCAGCGATCGAGGTCGTAACGCGGGCTGAAGCCTTCGCGCAGGACGAGCGCCTCGCCCTCGACGGTCGGCCCCCAGCCGCGCACGACCTCGATCGCGGCGCTCATCGCAGCACCCCCGTGCAGGCGATGTCGACGCACTCGGCCGTGCGCCGCAACACCGTGTTGAAGCGGTGCGCGGTGATCGTGTTGACGAGCTTGCCGGAATTCGAGATCAGGTTCGTCCAGGCATTCTCCTCGCGGATGCGCGACAGTCGCTGCAGGATGTAGAAGCACACGCCCTGCAGCAGCGTGACGCCGGCCCCTCGAGCACGTCGACGTAGCCGAGGCGCTTGGCGTCGCTCCAGACCGCGTGGTTGGTGGTCGCGAAAGCCTGCATGCCGCCAGCGACCCGCCTGCCCGCGAAGAGGCGCGCGAGGTGCTGCATTTCGAAGAGCGAGAGCTGCGGGCCCGAGAAGACGACGACGTTGTGAGCGCCCTCGACGAAGCGATAGGCCCCGTACACGGCGTCGATGTCGGCCTGGCTTACGACCATCGGCGCAGCCCGCTCGCGGCCGGCGAACGCGGCTGCCTCGTCCGCGGCTTCCGGAGTGACGCCGACCATGTGATACATCGCCAGCGAACCGTAGCTCGCAAGCGACGCGCCGAGGTGCTTCAGCGAATCGGAGAGCGGCATCTGGTCGATGCCGGTGAAGACCGGCACGGCGAAGTAGTCCTGGTTGGGATGGCCGACGATCTTGCCGAGCGCGCCCCAGTCGGCGCTGTCGACGAGGCGCGCACGGACCTCGACCGGGATCGAGCCGCGCCGGACGTCGTCGAGGTGAAAGCCATAGGCCGGCGTGCGTCCGGTGATCGCCGCCGCGAAGCTCGCCATGCCGCCTTCGTAGTTGGTGCGCGCGCCGAACACGGAGTTGGCGTAGATCACCGTGCCGGTATCGCCCCAGGCGACATGTTCGCCGAGCTTGGGCTGGTAGACGGTCTGGTAGTTGATGCAGGTGTCCGTCGTCGCGGCGCGCATGTCGCGCAGGCGAACGACGATCTCCTCCTCTTTCGCGATCTCACCCTCCTCCTGTCGCAGCGACGCGACATCGGCGAAGTGCATTCAGCGCGCGTTGGTCGAAGTGGGCACGCTGCACTCGGCATGTTGCTCGGAGAGGCGCCGCAGCAGACCCAGGCCTCCGTCGCCCATCACCTCGATGTCGCCCATCAGGTGCGCGTTCGTGATCCGGACGAATCGCCTGGCATCGAAGAAGCGGCCGACCTCGATCTGGAAGCGGATGGCCTCCTGCGCGGCCGGGCCGCGCTGGCCGGCGAGCATCGCTGTCTCGTCGGCGTCGAGCCGCATCGAGCCGGTGTCGGGCGCGCTCATCGCTACTCGATCTTGATGCCGGCCGCCTTCACGAGCGGCGGCCATTTCGGCAGATCGGCCTCCATGAACTTCTTGAGTTCCGCGGGCGTCGTCGTGCGCACTTCGAGGCCGATCGCTGCAAGGCGCTGCTCGATCTCCGGATCGTGCGCGACCTGCACGAAGGCGTCATGCAGCTTGGCGATGACGTCCGGTGGCGTACCGGCGGGCGCGAGCGCGGCGAACCATTGCAGCGTCGCGAACCCCGGCAGCGTCTCGCCCACGGTCGCCAGGTTCGGGAGGATGGGCGAGCGCTTGTCGCCGGTGAGCGCGAGCGCCTTCAACTGCCCCGACTTCAGGAACGGCAGCACTGGCGCGAGACCGAGAACGGCGACCTTCACCTGACCGCCGACGACGTCGTTGATCGCCTGACCGCCGCCCTTGTACGGCACGTGGCGCAGATCAATGCCCGCCTTCAGCTTGATCTCCTCCATCCCGAGGTTCTGCCCGGTGCCGTTGCCCGAGGACGCGTAGGGCTCGCCGGGATGTGCCTTGGCGTAGTCGATCAGCTCCTTCATGTTGTTGGGGCCGAACGACGGGTGCGCGACGATGATGTGCGGCCCGGTCGCGAGCAGCGAAATCGGCGCGAAGTCCTTGATCGGGTCGGAGCCAAGCTTGGCATACAGCGCCGGCGCGATCGTGTTGGTGTCGATCATGATCAGCAGGGTGTAGCCGTCCGGCTTCGAATGCGCGACGTAGTCGGTTCCGATCGTGCCACCCGCTCCGGACTTGTTCTCGACGATGAACGACTGGTTCAAGCGCGCGCCGAGCTTCGTTGCGAGGAGACGCGCGATGACGTCCGTGACGCCGCCCGGCGGGTAGGGGACGACGATCGTCACTGGCTTGCTGGGGTACGGCTCGGCGGCGTGGGCCAGCGACCCTGCGACGACGAGAGCAGTCGCAAAGGCGGCGGCGATGAGGGACGAAAAAGCACGCATGGTTGTTTCCTGTGGTCTGTGATCGAGCCGGCGTTTCAGCCGGGTCGCGAGTCGCTCGCCGCGGCGTCGAACTTGCGCGCGGTCGGCGTTTCACCGGGGTAGCCCTTGGCGAGGGCTGCTTCGCGCCCGCCGTGGCGGGCCACGAGAGCGTTCTGATCGTCCTTCGCGCGGCGGTCGACGGCTTCGGGATCGAGCATCGCGCGCAGGGTCGTCTCCATCTCGGCGAGGACCGCGGCATAGGCTGGATCGCCGGCGAGATCGCACAGCTCCTCTGGATCCGTCTGGAGGTCGAACAGCTCGGGCTGATGGCCGACGTATTGGTGGTATTTGTATCGGCCACGCGTCAGCATGTAGGCCCCGCTCTCGGCGCCGACGGCGTGGTACTCGCTGAAGCCGATGCGCTGGGCGTCGTCGGGCTCGGCGGCGATGTCGAAGAGCGAGCGGCCGGGCAGGCTGCGCTCGCTCGCATCGAGCGGCACGCCGGTCGCCTCGAGGAACGTCGGATAGAGATCGACCAGGCCGACGTTGGTGCGGCACACGCCGCCCGCGATCTCCGGCCCGGCCATGATCAGCGGGATACCGGTCGACTCGCGGTAGAGCACGTCCTTGTTCCAGAGGCCGCGCGTGCCGAGGTTGTCGCCGTGGTCGGTGCTGTAGACGATCCGCGTGTCGCCGGCCAGGCCGCTTTGCGCGAGCGCTGCAAGGATGCGGCCGATCTGGGTGTCGAGGAAGGTGATGAGCCCGAAGTAACTGGCCTTCGCGAGGCGCCGCTTGGCGTCGGACTCGAAGGTCGCGTCGTGGTCCCAGAACGAGGTCATCCGCTCGACCCAGGGATGGCGCACGTAGCCGTGGCGCGGCAGAAGCTTGGGCTCGGGAAGGGCGAGGCCGAAGTACAGGTCGAGGTATTCCTGCGGCACGACGAGCGGCATGTGCGGCGCGACGAGACCGACCATGAGGAGCCACGGCTCGTCGTCGGGCGCGCGGACGCGGTCCTCGAGCCAGCGGATCGCAAGCTCGGTGATGCGCAGGTCGTAGCGGTTGTAGTTCGACAATCCAGGCCCGACGTTGGCGTAGAGCGCCGAGGGTCCGGCCTTCTCCGGCATCGGGTCGCGCACCGAGCCCCAGAGCTGGCCGATGCCGTCGAGCAGGTGCATCGGCTCTTGCTGGCGGTCGAAGCCGGTCGGGTCGGTGCCGTTGCGGTAGTGCAACTTGCCGATCGATTCGACGCGGCGCCCAGCAGCCTGGAGACGGTGGCCCCAGCCGGGTACGCGCCCGTCGTAGCCGATCGCGTTGTCCCAGTTGCCGATCTCGTGCACCCAGCGGCCGGTCGCCAGGCTCGCCCGTGCAGGCACGCACACGGGGCACGGCGTCCAGGCATTCGTGAAGCGCGTGCCGCGCGCGGCGAGCGCATCGAGGTGCGGTGTCTTCACGAAGGGATGGCCCGAACAGCCCATGTAGCGCGGGTCGTGTTCGTCGGAGAAGAGGAAGAGGACGTTGGATGGCTTCATGCGGGGTTCTCCGCCGGCGCGGCCGCGCCTGGATTAACGTGTGCGGCATCGAAGGCCGCACCGCTTGACAGCAGCGTGTCGATCTGCGCCCGGTCGTAGCTGCCGATGCGTCCCAGTACGTCGACCGTGTCGGCGCCGATCGCGCCGCCCGCATGCCTCACCTCGCCCGGCGTCGCCGAGAGGCGCGGCGCCGGCGCCGGCATGGCGATGCTGCCGAGCTCGTTGTCGGCGGCGTGGACGATGGAGCCGCGCGCAGCGAAGTGCGGGTCGCCAAAGATGTCTGCCATCGTGAAGACGCGCGAGGCGGGCACGTCGCGCTGCTGCAGCATCGGCTCGAGCTCGTCGAGCTCGAAGCCGTTCGTCCACTCCGCGAGGATCGCGTCGAGCACATCCTGGTTCGCGACGCGTGCGAGCGCCGTCGCGAAGCGCGCGTCCTCGCCGAGCTCGGGCCGGCCCATCACAGAGGCGAGCCGGCGGAACACCGGGTCGCTCGACGCGGCCATCGCGATGAAGCCGCCGTCGGCGGTCGGGTAGAGGCTGTTCGGCGTGCTGCCCGGCAGGCGCGAGCCGGCGCGCATGGCGACGTGGCCGAGCTTCTCGAACGCCGGCACGTGCGACTCCATGAGGCTGAACGACGACTCGTAGAGCGCGGCGTCGACGACCTGCCCTTGCCCGGTCGCCTTGCGCGAGAGGAGCGCCATCACCGCGCCGAAGGCGCCGTACAGCGCGGTCACCATGTCGGTCACGGGCACCGCAGCGCGCACCGGCGGCCGGTCGGGATAGCCGTTGATGTGTAGCATGCCGCCGACCGCGTCGCCGAGGAACCCGTAGCCGGGCCGGTCGCGGTACGGACCGCTCTGGCCAAAGCCGCTGATGCGAACCATGACGAGGCCGGGATTGCTCTCGCGCAGCCGCTCGTACCCGATGCCCCACTTCTCGAGCGTGCCTGGGCGGAAATTCTCCACGACCACGTCGCACTTCTGTGCGAGGCGCGCGACGACCTCGCGCGCCGCCGGCACGCGCAGGTCGAGCGAGACGAGCTGCTTGTTGCGCAGGATGCTCGCCGCGTAGAGCGACTTTCCGTCGACGTGCCTGCCCATCGTGCGCACCGGGTCGCCCTCCGGCGGCTCGACCTTGATCACCTCGGCACCGAAGTCGGCGAGGAGGCGACCGCAGAACGGGCCGGCGACGGTCGAGCCGAGCTCAAGGACGCGGTAGCCGACGAGCGGGCCACTCATGCGCGCAGCCCCGCGAACTCGGCGCCGACGAGATGGCGCACGAGGATGAGCTTCATGATGTTCAAGGTGCCGCCCGTGAAGAGGAACGAATAGACGTCGCGCAGACGCTGCTCGATGCCGTTGTCCTTCAGGTAGCCGTTGGCGCCGAACATCTGCAGGCAGTCCTGAATGCAGGCGACGCCGGTCGAGATCCCGAGCCACTTGGCCATCGCGGCGTCGGCGGTCGCATCTTCGCCGTGGTCATTCGCGACGAGCGCGCGGTAGGCGAGCAGGCGCGCCGCTTCGATCCGCGCGTGATGCTCGACGAGCGGAAAGCTCACAGACTGGTTCATCGCGATCGCCTTGCCGAAGACGATGCGCGACCTGGCGAACGCCTTGGTCTCGTCGAGCACGGCCCGCGCGGCGCCGAGGGCGGCGAGCGGCGAAAGGCAGCGGGAGACGTTGAAGCGCGCGTACATGATCGCCTTGCCCTGGCCGGCGTCGCCAAGCGTCGCACCGACGGGAATGCGCACGTCGCGGAAGTCGACGCTGCCGAGCGCGTGGGCGCGTGCCCCCATCTGCTCCATGACCGCGCTCGAGACGCCGGGCAACGTCGTCGGCACGCGTAGTAGCACCATCTTCGCCTTGCCCCCGTCGGCCGCCACGATCCTGGCCGAGACCGCAAGCACGTCCGCGCCGGGCATCGTGCTGACGTGTACCTTCGCGCCGTTGAGGACGAGCTCGTCGCCGTCCTCGACTGCGTTAGCCTCGATCGCCGACAGATCGGAGCCGGCGTTCTCTTCCGAGGTTGCCAGCGCGACGACGCATTCGCCGGCATAGACGGCACGCACCGTCTCGTCGCCCCAGCCGGGAAAGAAGTGCGCATGCGTCGCCTGCTGCCAGGCGATGAGCGCGCAGCTCGCATCTACCGCGGCCAGCTCCTCGATCGCGATTCCGAGGCTCACGTAGTCGCGACCTTGTCCGCCGAGCGCAGGCGCGCCGATGACGCCGAGGATGCCGGCCGCGCCCATCTTGCGGATCGCCTCGCGCGGCAGGACCTGCGCTGCGTCCCAGGCGCGGCTGTGTGGCTTCAGCTCACGCTCGGCGAAAGCGCGCACGTGCTCGCGCCACGCGTTCTGCTCGAAGCTGAATGAAAAGTCGAGCGCCATCGGAATTTCGTCGGCCTGCGTCGTTCGGGCTCAGTAAATTCGAGTGCCCGAGCGTCATAGTCCTCTATAGTATTTAGGCTTGTCAAGCGAGCAACCCCGCACCGCCCGATGAAGACCAAGGTCGCCGCCGCCCCCGCCAAGCTCGAATCGCTTGCGCACGTGCTCGCCCGCGGCGAAGGCACGCTGTCGCGCCACGCACAACTGCGGATGGCCTTGCTCGCAAGCATCAACGCCGGCCACTGGACCGCCGGCGAGCGGCTGCCGACCGAGACCGAGCTCGTCGCCGCGACCGGCTTCAGCCTCGGCACCGTGCAACGCGCGCTGCGCACGCTGACGGACGAAGGCGTCGTGCGCCGGCAACAGGGCAGCGGCAGCTTTGTCGCCTCGGGACACCACCGCATTGACGACGTCGCCCACTGCCGCTTCCTCGGCGATGACGGCCAGACCTTGCTGCCGGTGTTCTCGCACGTGCTGACGCGCCGGCGCTGGCGTCGCATCGGGCCGTGGAGCGTGCACTTCAAGGACCACGACACCAAGGTCGTGCGCCTCGACCGCGTGCTTAACGTCAACGCCGAGTTCGATGTCTTCAGTCGCTTTTACTTCGACGGCCAGCGCTTCAAGGGCCTCGCGTCGCGGCCGATCGGCGAGCTCGCCGGCACGAACTTCAAGGTGCTGCTTCGAGAGGAGTCGAACGTGCCGCCGGGCGGCATCAGCCAGACGCTTCAGCTCGTCGACGCGCCGGTCGACGTCGCGCCGCATATCGGCGTCGCACCGGACGATCCGGTCGTCCTGCTCGAGATCGTGCGCCACGCCGGCGGCGGCGACGACGTCGTCTACTACCAGCAGATGTTCATCCCGCCGGTGGCGCGAAAGCTTGTCACCCATCCGGCGGCGTGATCCGCGTCGCCACCGCTCAGCCCACGCCAGGAGACGTCATGACCGACCGCTACGCTGCATTCAAGTCGCTGAAGTTCGATCGCCCCGCCGAGCGCGTTTTGCGCATCACGCTCGATCGGGCCGAGAGCATGAACTCGCTCAACTGGGAGGCGCATGGCGAGCTGACGAAGGTGTGGAACGTCGTCGACGAGGATCCCGAGACCAACGTCGCGATCATCCGCGGCGCCGGCGCGGCGTTCTCGGCCGGCGGCGATTTCAGCATGATCGAGAAGATCATGGACGACTACAGCATGCAGGCGGCCGCGCTCAAGGAATTCCGCGAGCTTTGCTACAACATGATCAACTGCTCGAAGCCCATCGTCTCGGCAATTCACGGCCCGGCCGTCGGCGCCGGACTCGCCGCGGCGCTGCTCGCCGATGTCTCGATCGCTGCGAAGTCTGCGCGGATCATCGACGGCCACACCCGCCTCGGCCTGGCTGCCGGGGATCACGCGGCGATGATCTGGCCGCTGCTGTGCGGCATGGCCAAGGCCAAGTACTACATCCTCACCTGCGAGCCGCTCTCGGGCGAAGAGGCCGAGCGCATAGGCGTCGTCTCGCTCTGCGTCGAGGACGGCCAGCTCGAGGCGAAGTCGCTTAAGGTCGCCGAGCGCCTGGCGCGGGGGGCGCAGCGGCCAATCCGCTGGAGCAAGCACGCGCTCAACAACTGGCTACGCATGGCCGGGCCGTCCTTCGACAACTCGGCCGCCCTCGAGCTTCTGTCGTTCAATGGACCGGAGCTGCGCGAAGGCCTTGCGTCGCTGAAGGAAAAACGAGCGCCGCGCTTCGACTACAAGGTCTGACCATCAGCGATAAAGTGGCCGTCGGGTTCGTTGTGCTGGTGTTGAGGACGACGATCGGAATCGGATAGCCGGCTTCGCCCAGCCAGACGGGCGCCACGTGGTACTCCTTCCGGACATTGAAACTAGGGTCGAACCGTCCCCGACGACCGTCAAGGGAAGACGCAAACCCTGGTTTACATATTCGTTCTTGACGCCCTCGCCTCTGTAGGAGCCAAGTAGTAATGTCGTGTTTTAGCCAAGTAGAGATATCGCAGAGTCAGCCGCCCGAGTTCCCGGGGCTGAGGAGCGGCGATGGCAGGAACAAAGGTGGTGGACACCGTCGAATCGGAAATTCACCGTGGGCACCCAGCCTAACCGTACGACTCTATACGTGCGTGTATGACCGAACTCCGGTGAGACTCGCTTCGGCACGGCCTTGCACAGCGGACTTACGGAGCGGCGTAGCTCGCCTTGCTCGAAAGCGCAGCTGCATTCCCACAACCTCGGGCTGGCACCTCGAAGGTGACCAAGGTGCTGCAACTCGTCGATGAGTTGAGGAGCAAATTCGCGCCGTTCATGGCGCACCCAGCAAGGACGCGGAGATGGCAGAGTCAACTTTCATAAGGTTGACCGCGTTAATCTGCCGAAAAACTCGCTTACCCCTTCCCGGCGCGCTTCACCGACTTTTATCGCACTCGCATCAGCTTGCGATCCACGTTCGCCCCATCAGGCGGGCGGTCGAGGTATCGCAAACGATTCCGGCGGGCAGGTGCACGTTCATCGCGAAGCCGTCGAAGGCCATCAGCGCGACGCCTGCGACCGTCTTGCTCTCGCGCGCCGACAAGCGCGTCGTCTCGGCGATCCAGCCGGCAACGCGGCGCTGGAACAGATCGCGCAGGTGCGGGTCGTAGGCATCGCCGCGGCCGCTGGTCGAGAGCCCCTGCATCACGTTGTTAGCAAAGCCGTTGGACGCGCGCGGCAGCTCGCGCCAGAGCGCGAGAAAGAGCTTTTCGAGGCGCTTGCGCGGATCGGCGACCCGCGCCAGCGATGTGCCGAGGGCATCGAGCTGAGCGACCAGCCACGGCTCGTAGAGCGTGTACAGGATGGCCAGCTTAGACGGGAAATAGCGGTAGACGTTGGCGGTCGAGATGCCGGCGGCGGCAGCGATCGCCGGAATCGACGTCTCGCTGTAGCCCACGTCCGAGAACTGGACGAATCCGGCCTGCAGGATGGCGTCGCGGACACCGTCTTTCTTGGTCTGCGCCATCGAACGCTGCCTTCGGTTTTGCAAAAATGAATGGTATTCGCTATTGACATCGGCCTCAAGCCCATCCTAGAGTTGGCGCGTCAATCGACGGGGCCGGCGCCATGCATTCAGCGATCCGCACACAGGAACTCAACCCGGCGCGCCTGACCGGTTTGTTCCGCAAGCAGTTCGACCTGTGCCGGGTCGCTGCCGGCCAGACGGTGGCCGTCGTCAGCGACCTCGGTACGCGCCGCGAATACGTCCAGGCCGCCTTCGCCGCGGCCGAGGAAATGAGCTTCGACATCTACGAGATGTGCGTCAACGCCATCCCGGGCTGGACCAGCGTCGGCGTGCCGACGATCGGCAAGTGCAAGGGCACGCTCGAGGCGCTCTGCGCCGCCGACATGATCCTGATCTTCCACGTTCCGCTCTTTTCCAAGTGGCTGCGCGAAGTGCAGGGCAAGGGCGTTCGCGTGCAGATGGTGATCGACGCGCCCGACGATCTCCATCAGCTCCAGTCGCCGCCCGGCCTGAAGGAGGCGATCCTGCATGCGCAGTCGCTCTACCGGCAGACCAAGGAGGTGCGCGTCACGAGCGCCGCCGGCACCGACCTCACCTACCGCTGCGGCGAGTACCCGGTGATGAGCCAGTACGGGATGGCCGACGAGCCGGGCCGCTTCGACCACTGGGGAGTCGGCCTGCTGCACACCTTCCCGAACGAGGGCAGCAGCCACGGCAAAGTCGTGTTCGCGCCGGGCGACATCGTCATCCTGCCCTACTGCCGCTACGTCGCCGATCCGGTCAGCCTGGAGATCCGCGAGGGCCACATCGTCGGCATCGAGGGCGGCGTCGACGCCGCCCTGATGCGCGACTGGCTCGGCGAGGGCCAGACCGGCGCCGGCGACCGCGACCCCTACGCCATGTCGCACGTCGGCTGGGGCCTCAACCCGCAGTGCCGCTGGGACTCGCTTGCCCTGTACGGCGATGCCCCGGAGCGCAGCCGTGCCGCGGCGCGCAGCTTCCCGGGCAACTTCCTGTTCTCGACCGGCCCGAACACGCAGGGTGGCGGCAAGCGCACGACGCGCGGCCACTACGACGTGCCGATGCGCGGCTGCACCATCTCGCTCGACGGCCGCACCGTGGTCGAGAACGGGCGCGTCGTCGATCCGCGGATGCAAGTGGCGCGCGTCGCCCGCTGAGCCGAAGCGCAGGATTCCTATCGTGCTCATCGACGGCCAATTCGACGTCGCTGCCGCGCCCGCGGACGTGCTCGCGCACCTGTTCGACGCGCGTCTGATGGCGTCGTGCCTGCCGGGCTGCGAATCGCTCGAGCAGTCGGGCAACGATCGCTACCGCGCGGTCGTCGCCGTCGCGCTTGCCGGCGTCAAGGCCCGCTTCGACCTGCAGGTCGAGGTCACCGAGCGGCTTGCCGACGGCGTGCGGGCGATGACGCGTGGCGAAGAAGGCGGCAACGCCAGCACGCTGCAGGCGACCAGCGAGGTCCGCCTTTCGCCGATCGCCGAGGGCACGCACGTCGACTATCGCTCCGATGTCGCCGTCACCGGCCGGCTCGGCCGCTTCGCCCTCGGCATGATGAAGAAGAAGGCGCAAAGCCTTGGCGACGAGTTCGCCGCCAACCTGCAGCGGGCGCTCGCGGGCACGGCATCGACGCCGGTCGTGGCATCTGCGCTAGTCGAGGCACCGGCGCCAGTCGAGGCGACAGCGCTGAGCGCGACGCCGACCGTCGCTACGACCCCGGCGCCGCCGCGATCGTGGTGGTCCCGGCTGATGCAATGGCTGCGCGCGCGCTTCGGGCACGCATCGCCGCATCACCCGTGACGGCGATGCTGCAGGGCATGCTCTGGCCACGCACCGTGCAGGAAGCCACGGCGATGCTGGCCGACGATCCCGATGCCAAGGCGCTCGCTGGCGGCGCCACGTTGGTAGCGATGATGAATGCGCGCGTCATCGAGCCGCACGCGCTCGTCAACCTGTCTCGCATCGACGAGCTGCGCGGCATCCGGCACGAGGCCGATGGCGCGATCCGCATCGGTGCCTTCACGCGCCACGTCGAGACCGCCGGCTGCGAGTTGTTGCGCGGCACTGCGGCGGTTGTTCGACAGGCCGCAGGCAAGATTGCCAACGCGACCGTTCGCAACATGGGAACGATCGGCGGCTCGATCTCGTTCGCCGATCCCGGGCTCGACTATCCGCCGGCGATCGTCGCCGCCGGCGCCGCGATCGAGATCGCCAGCGTTGCGCAGCGCCGGCGCGTCGCCGCCGCCGACTTTTTCGTCGACTGGTACACGACCGCGCTCGAGCCAGGAGAAATCGTCACCGCGGTCATCCTCGCCGCGCGGATGCCGGGCCGCGCGGCCTACATCAAGCACGCCCGCGTCGCAAGCGACTACGCGACCGCTTCGGCCGCCGTCTGCATCGATGACGCGGGCTCGGTGCGCGCGGCGATCGGCTCGTGCGGGCCGACGCCGATCCGCGACGACGCTGCCGACGCCTTGCTGAGCGGCGACCGCAGCGATGCCGCGATCGCCCGCGCCGGCGCCCTGCTCGAGGCGCGCGCCGATCCGCTCGACGACGTCCGCGGCAGCGCCGAGTACCGGCGCCTGCTCATTCCGCGCCTGCTGCAGCGCGCCATCCGCCAGGCCGAAGCGAGCGTCGCGGCATGACCTCTCCTGCCGCCGTCACGACCGCGAAGCGCGTCGAGCTTGACATCAATGGCACCGCTGCGGAAGTTCGCGCCGGGCTCACAACGACCCTCTTGACCGTGCTGCGCGACGAGCTGCACCTGACCGCTGCCAAGCGCGGCTGCAACCAGGGCGTGTGCGGCGCCTGCACGGTCGAAATCGACGGCGTGCCGATGCGCGCCTGCCTGTCACTGGCGCATGGCTGCGTCGGCCGGCCGGTACGAACCCTCGAAGGCATGCTCGAAACGCCGTGCATGCAGGCGCTGCAGCGCTCGTTCGCGGCGAGCGGTGCGTTCCAGTGCGGCTTCTGCACCCCCGGCGTGCTGGTCGCGGCGCATGCCTTCTTGACGAGCGATCCGAACCCCGACGACGCGGCGATCCGCCAGGCACTCTCGGGCAACCTGTGCCGTTGCACCGGCTATGCGGGCATCGTCGCGGCGGTGCTCAGTGCGGCCGCGAGCCTCGGCGCGACGGCGAGCGAGCCCGCGGCATGAGCACCCTCGTCGGCACCGCGGTCGGGCTCTCCGTCCCGCAACTCGAGGGCGACGACAAGCTCTGCGGCAGCGCGCAGTACATCGCCGACCTGCATCGCCCGGGAATGCTGCACGGCGCGATCCTGCAGAGTCCGCACGCGCATGCCCGAATCCGCGGCTATGACCTGAGCGCAGCGCGCGCGCTGCCCGGCGTGCGCGCGATCGTCACCGGCGACGATCTCGACGAGCGGCACCGCATGGGCGCGTTCATCAAGGACGAGCCGGCATTCGCCAAGGGCAAGGTGCGCTACGTCGGCGAGATCGTCGCCGCGGTCGCGGCCGACACCGAGGCGATCGCGCGCGACGCGACGCGCCTGATCCGGGTCGACTATGAAGAGCTGGCCGCGGTCGTCGATCCGGCGGCGGCGCTCGGGCCCGGTGCGACGCTGGTCCACGAAGGCGCGGCGAACTACGTCAAGGTCTTCGACGCCGGCACCGACGGCAACCTGTGCTCGCGCACCGAGTTCACCAGCGGTGATGTCGACGCGGCGTGGGCCGGCTGCGACGCCGTCGTCGAGGCGACCTTCACCACTCAGGCGCAGGCGCACGTCTCGTTGGAGCCGGTCGGCGCGCTGGCCGAGATCGATGCCGCAGGCCGCATCACGCTGTGGTCGGCGAACCAGTCGGTGTTTCGTGTTCAGGCCAGCGTCTGCGAGTCGCTCGGCTTGCCGATGACCAAGCTGCGCTGCCTGACGCCGCGCGTCGGCGCCGGCTTCGGCAACAAGATGGAGGCGCACGTCCAGCCGGCGGTGGTGCTGCTGGCGATGAAGGCGCGCCGCACGGTACGAATGATCCTGTCGCGCGAGGAGGACTTCGAGACGGTGCGGGCGCGCCATCCGTTCTCGATCCGCATCAGGACCGGCGCGCGCCGCGACGGCACGCTGGTCGCGCGCGAGATCGAGGTCCTGCTCGACGGCGGCGCCTACGGCGACGACAGCCCCGGTGTCCTCGGCTACGCGCTGCTGATGCAATGCGGCCCGTACCGCATTCCGCATGTTCGCGCCCACGGCCGGGTCGCCTACACCAACAAGCTGCGCTTCGGCGCGTTTCGCGGCTTTGGCGTGCCCCAGGTCACGTTCGCCTCCGAGTCGCAGCTCGACGAGCTCGCCGATCAGCTTGGCATCGACCGCCTCGATCTGCGCCGTCGCAACATGCTGGTCCCGGGCGACCCGTGGTTCGGCGGCCAGGCGATCCGGTCGAACGGCCTAGCCGAGTGTCTCGACATCGTCGAGCGCGAATCACGCTGGCGCGATGCCATTGCTGAACCGACGCCGGGGGCCCCCTTCGGCCAGCGCCTGCGGCGCGGCCGCGGCATCGCCCTGTCGGCGCATATCAGCGGCCTGCTCGCGTCGGGCGCGATCGTTCGCCTGCTCGAAGACGGCAGCGTCCTGCTCAACACTGGCGCGGTCGACATCGGCCAGGGCTCGAATACCGTGCTGACGCAGATCTGCGCCGAAGCTCTACAGCTGCCGGTCGATCGGGTCGCGATCGCCAGCCCCGACACCGACGGCTCGCCTTACAACTGGGGCACCACGGCGAGCCGCGTCACCTTCGTCACCGGTCGCTCGGTCGTCGGCGCTGCCGCCGAGATCGAGAAGAAGCTCAAGGAGCACGCCGGCGAGATGCTCGAGTGCGGCGTCGACGACCTCGAGCTGCTCCCCGGCGGCAAGGTAGCGATCAAGGGCGTGGCGCAGAAGTGGGTGAGCTTCGCCGACATTTCGGGACGCGCCCACTGGGCGGTGGGCGGACCGTTGATCGGCACCCACAGTTGGGTCTTCGACCAGAAGACGTTCGATCCTAAGCGCGCCGTCGCGCTCGGCCTGCCGTTCGCGCAGATCGGCGTCTTCAGCTTCAATGCGCTCGTCGTCGAGGTCGAGCTCGACGAGGCTACTGGCCAGGTTCGCGTCGTCGGCGCCTGGTCGGCATGCGACGTGGGCCGGGCGATCAATCCGATGCTCGCGAACGGCCAGATCGAAGGCGCGTTCGTGCAGGGAATGGGCTACGCGCTGGTCGAGGAGATGGTCTGGGACGGGGCTCGCCTCGCCAACCCTAGCCTGATGGACTACAAGATCCCGACCATGGGCGAGCTGCCGGAGACGCTGCGCGCCTACCTGGTCGAGTCGGACGAGCCGAGCGGGCCATTCGGCGCCAAGAGCGTCGGCGAGCTCGGCATCAACGGCGTCGCCGCGGCGATCGCCAACGCCATCGCCGATGCCGCCAGCATCCGCCTGCGCCAGTTGCCGATGACCGGCGAGCGCGTCCTCCGCGGCCTGCTCGAGAGCGCGTCCGCGTCATGAAGCTGGCCGACTATCCGCCGCAGGAACCGCTCTCGGCGCTCGGCACCGCGTACCACGATCGCGTGATCGCACGCAGCGTTGGCGTCGAAGGTCGCGAGTTCGCCTACGGCGACGACCCTTATCAGCAGCTCACCGTCTACCCGGCCGAGTCGGGCGCCGGCGACGTGCTCGTCTTCTTCCACGGCGGCGGCTGGACCAGCGGCTACAAGGAGTGGCTGGCGTTCATGGCGCCGGCGCTGCAGGCGCGCGGCGTCACTTTCGTGTCGGCGGGCTACCGGCTCGCGCCCGGCCATCTCTTTCCGACCGGCTTCGACGACGCCGCCGACGCCGTCGCCTGGGTCCATCGCCACGCCACCGAGCACGGCGCCGATCCGGCGCGGATCTTCGTCGGCGGCCATTCGTCGGGCGGCCACTACGCCGCGTTGCTCGCCGCCACCGCCGACTGGCGCCGCGTGCGCGGCTTGCCGACGGACGTCGTCCGCGGCTGCCTGCCGGTCTCGGGGACCTATCGTCTCGACCCAGAGAGCGGCCTGTCGATGCGACCGCGGTTCCTCGGCCCGCCGGGCGAAGGCGACGCCGCGTTGGCCGCTTCGCCGCTGTTTCGCCTCGATGCCGCGGTCTGCCCGCCCTTCCTCATCGCCTGGGGCGGCCGCGACTTTCCGCACCTGGCGGACCAGGCGCGCCAGATGCACGACAAGCTGCGCGCCACGGGCATCGTCAGCGAGGCCTTCGTCTTCCAAGGCTGCGACCACTTCGAAGCGAGCCTGGCCTGCAGCCAGCCCGAATCCGGCTGGCCCGACCGCGCCGCCGCGTGGATGCGAGAGATCCCGACCCCGAACCACTGACCACTGACGAGGAGGCACCATGACCCATACCCTTCGCCGGCGCGAGCTGCTGCTCGCCGCCATCGCCGCAGCGAGCGTCGCGACGGCCCACGCGCAGGCCGACAAGCCGGTGCGGATCGGCTTCTCGATGGCCCGCACCGGCATCATGGCGGTGGCGACGCCGCCGCAGATGACGACCTACGAGCTCTGGCGCGACGAGGTCAACGCCGCCGGCGGCCTCGACGTCGGCGGCACCAAGCGCAAGGTCGAGTTCGTCACCTACGACGACCAGTCCAAGCCCGAGCAGGCGGTCCGGATCTACGAGAAGCTAATTACCGACGACAAGGTCGACCTGCTGCTCGCGCCCTGGGGCACGCCGTTCCACATCGCGATCGCGCCGGTGCTTGAGAAGTACAAGTTCCCGGTGGTCGGCAACACGGCCGCGTCGGTCGCGTTGCGCCAGATCAAGCCCGGATACATCTGGTTCCCGACCTCGGCGATTCCCGACCGCATCGGTGTCGAGCTGACGGCGCTGATGAAGGCCGCCAACGTCAAGTCGGCGGCGATCGTCTCCAACGTCCTGCCGTTCTCGAAGGAGATCAAGAACTCGCTCGAGCCCGAGCTGAAGAAGGCCGGCATCGAGCTCAAGCACTCGTCCGAATATCCGCCCGACGTGAAGGACATGACGGCGACGCTGACGCAGGTCAAGCAGGCCAACGTCGACGCCGTGATCGCCCTCGCCTACCCCGGAGACGCGATCCTCTACGCCAAGCAGGCCAAGGAGCTCGGCATCACGGCGCCGTTCCAGTTCATCGCCATCGGCCCGACCGCGGCGTTCTTCGCCAAGGTAGTAGGCGCTTCGTCGGCGGAGGACGTGGTGACGATCGCGCACTGGACGCCACGCCCGGAGTGGAAGGGATCGCAGGCGTTCTACGACGCCTACTTCAAGAAGTACGGCGAAGCCCCCGACTACCTCGACGCCGCGCTGCCGTGGATGTCGCTCGAGATCCTGCAGAGCGCGGTCGCGCGCGCCGGCCTCGACAAGGAGAAGATCCGCGACATCATCTCCAAGGACACCTTCGAGACGATCAACGGCAAGGTGCGCTTCGAGGGCGTGCAGAACGTGATCACGCCGACCGCCTTCGTGCAGATGCAGAAGGGCAAGCTCCAGATGGTCTGGCCGAAGTCGATCGCGACCAGCCAGTACGAGCCCAAGAAGGGCTGGTGAGCGGCCGCGGCCGAACAGCGTCATGTCGATCATCGATACCGTGCTGTCCGGCCAGCTCCTGTTCGCGGCGCTGGTGACGGGATCGCTCTACGCCCTCATCGCCCTCGGCCTGAATCTCGTCTACGGCACCTTGCGAATGCTCAACGTCGCCCACGGCGATGTCGTCATGCTCGGCGCCTACGGCGCCTACTGGGCGTTCACCGGCTGGGGCATCTCGCCGCTCCTCGCCGCACCGGCAATCGCCGCGCTCGGCGCGCTCGCCGGCCTCGCGGTTTATCGCGGCGTCGTCAGGCGGCTCTTCACCAGCACCGGGCAGACGTCGGCCCGGCTCGAAGGCAACTCGCTGCTGCTCTTCTTCGGCCTCTCGATCATCCTGCAGAACGCCGCCGCGTTCGCATTCACGCCCAATGCGCGCGGCTTCGCCTACTGGACCGAGGTCTATCACCTCGGCAACGTCGCCATGACGGCGAACCGGCTCGCCGCGCTGGTGATCGCCGGCACGACCTGCATCGCCGTCGCCGCGTTGCTCAGCCGCAGCCTGCTCGGCCTGTCGATGCGCGCCGTGATCGAGCGGCGCGAGGCGGCGACGATCGTCGGCGTCGACGTCGACCGGGTCCAGGCGATCAGCTTCGCGCTCGGCTTCGCCACCGCCGCGCTCGCCGGCGCGCTGGTGTCGATGCTCGAGCAGATTTCGCCCTTCACCGGCTTTCCGTTCACGATCGCCGCGTTCATCGTCATCATCCTCGGCGGCCTCGGCAATCTCGTCGCCGGGCTTGGCGCGGCGCTGCTGCTCGGCGCGATCGAGACCTACGGCGTCGCATTGACCTCGGCGAACGTCCGCTCGGTGCTGCTCTACGGCGCGTTCGTCACGGCGCTGCTGCTGTTCCCGCGCGGCCTGTTCGCGCGCAAGAGCGCGCGCGCCTGACCGTGGGCGGCGCAGCGACGCGCGGGTGGCTCGGCGCCGGCATCGTCGGCGTCGCCCTGCTCGCGGCGTTGCCGTTCTTCGCCAATCCTTACCTCGTCGCGACCGGCCTGACGTTTCTGATGTGGCTCGCGCTCACCCAGAGCTGGTGCGTGCTGTCGAAGATGACCGGCTACGTCTCGCTCGGCCATGTCGTCTTCTACGGCATCGGCGCCTACCTCGTCGTCATCACCTGGCAGAGCTGGCCGCTGCCGCTCGCCATCGCCGCGGCGGGCGCGCTCGCCGCGCTCTTCGCCCTCGTCATCGGCCTGCCCGTGCTGCGCGTGCGCGGCCCCTATTTCGTCATCCTCACCTTCGGCATCGCCGAGCTCGTCAAGTACAGCATCCTCGCCGGCGAAGCGGCCAGCGGCATGGCGAGCCGGATCCTGTTCGGCGCCCCCGACCTGCTCGTCATCTACTTCGCGATGTTCGCGCTCGCGGCAGCGGCGACGCTGCTGCTCGTGCTGGTGAGCCGCTCGCGCTTCGGCCAAGGGCTGCGCTCGCTGCGCGAGAACGAGGAAGCGGCCGAGACGCTCGGCGTGCCGGTGGTTCGCTACAAGCTGCTCGCGTTCGTCCTCTCGGCGGCGATCCCCGGCATGGTCGGCGCGGTCATGGCCTTGCGCTCGACCTACTTCGTCGTCGGCCAGGTGTTCGATCCGATGATCTCGGTCACGGTGATCGCCATGGCGCTGCTCGGCGGTGGCGACGACGCGCGCGGGCCGATCCTCGGCACGCTGTTCTTGTTCATCGTCTCCGAGGTGCTCTGGGTGCGCGCGCCGCTCGCCTACATGCTGATCCTCGGCGCCGTCCTCGCCGGCTTCGTGCTGCTCGCGCCAGGCGGCATCCTCGGCATCGTCGACAGCGTGCGCGCGCGCCGCGCGCGTCTCGCGTGAGCACGAGCGTCGCCGCCCCCTTGCTCGAGGTGCGCGACCTCGGCAAGCGCTTCGGCGGTCTGACGGCGCTCGCCGGCGTCTCGTTCTCGGTCGATGCCGGCGAGACGGTCGGCGTCATGGGCGCCAACGGCGCCGGCAAGACGACGCTCTTTAGCCTGATCGCCGGCAACGCCCGGCCGAGCTCGGGAACGATCCTGCTCGACGGCCGCCGCATCGATGGCCTCTCGCCCGACCGGATCTGCCGCCTCGGCGTCGCCCGCACGTTCCAGATCGTCAAGCCGTTCCCCGGCCTGACGGTGCTCGAGAACCTGCGCACGGCGGCGATGTTCGGCCGGGTCGCGCTTGGCGACCGCGGCCGCGCCGATCGCCACGCGATGGCCGTGCTCGACGAGATCGGCATGAGCGAGCTCGCCGCGGCGCCGGCGGCCACGCTCACCCTCGCCGGCCAGAAGCGGCTCGAGGTCGCCCGCGCCATCGCCACCGGCGCGCGCATCGTCCTGCTCGACGAAGTGATGGCCGGCCTGACCGCGACCGAGGTGGCGCAAATGCTCGAGACGCTGCGACGCATGCGCGACTCGCGCCGGCTGACGCTGGTCGTCATCGAGCACGTCATGCAGGCGCTGATGAAACTGTGCGCGCGCATCGTCGTCCTGCACCACGGCGAGCGCATCGCCGAAGGAACGCCCGAAGCGATCGGCCGCGACGAGCGCGTGCTCTCCGTCTACTTCGGTGCCACCGCGACATGAGCGAGCCGCTGCTGCGCATCGAGTCGCTGGCCGGCGGCTACGGCGCGATCCGGATCCTGCACGGCATCGACCTCGCCGTCGATGCCGGCGGCGCGACCGCCCTGCTCGGCGCCAACGGCGCGGGCAAGACAACGCTGATGAAGACGCTGGCCGGGGTCCTGCCGGCGAGCGCGGGCCGGATCTTCTTTCGCGGCGAAGACATCACCGCCCTGCCAGCCGCGGCGCGGGTGCTGGCGGGAATCGTCCTGGTTCCGGAAGGCCGTCTCGTCTTTCCGGAGCTGAGCGTGCACGACAACCTGCGCCTCGGCGCGGTCAACCGCCGCGCCCGCACCAACTGGCGCAACGCGCTCGACGAAGTGCACGCGATCTTTCCGAAGCTGCTCGAGCGTCGCCACCAAGCGGCGGCGACGCTCTCGGGCGGCGAGCAGCAGATGCTGGCGCTCGGCCGCGCGCTGATGGGCCGCCCGCGCGTGCTGCTGCTGGACGAGCCTTCGATGGGCCTGGCGCCCGTGCTGGTCGATTTCGTCTTCGAGACCATCCGCCAGCTGCACGCCGCCGGCACCACGATCCTGCTGGTGGAACAGAATGCGCGTATGGCGCTGCAGGTCGCGGACCGCGGCTACGTGCTGCAGTCCGGCGAGGTGGTGCTGAGCGACAG
>JANXXS010000360.1 GCA_025350505.1 Burkholderiales bacterium | reverse complement strand
TCATCATCGCCGGCGGGCAGGCCGAGCCGCCGATGATGGTGCGGCGCATGGTCGAGAACTTGAAGTCGTTGCTCTGTACATAGCCGAGCAAACCCTGCCACACCGTCGGCACGCCGGCCGAGAGCGTGACCCGCTCGGTCTCGAACAGTTCGTAGAGCGACTTGCCGTCGAGCCCCGGGCCGGGAAAGACGAGCTTGGCGCCGGTCATGCAGGCCGCGTACGGCAGGCCCCAGGCATTGACGTGGAACATCGGCACCACCGGCAGGATGGTGTCGCGCGCCGAGAGGCAGAGCGCGTCGGGCAGGGCGATGGCGAAGGTGTGCAGCAGCGTCGAGCGGTGGCTGTAGAGCGCGCCCTTGGGGTTGCCGGTGGTGCCCGAGGTGTAGCAGAGCGAGGAGGCCTGGTTCTCGTCGAATTCGGGCCAGGCGAAGGCGTCGCTCTCGGCCGCGACCAGCTCTTCGTAGCAAAGCAGGCCGGGGACCTTGCTCGCCGCCGGCATGTGCGCGCGGTCGGTCAGCGCGACGAAGTGCTTCACCGTCTTCAGCCGCCCGGCCACTGCCTCGACCAGCGGCAGGAAGGTCAGGTCGAAGAAGATCGCCTGGTCTTCGGCATGGTCGGCGATGTAGACGACCTGGTCCGGGTGCAGGCGCGGATTGAGCGTGTGCAGCACCGCCCCGGAGCCCGAGACCGCGTAGTAGACCTCGAAGTGGCGATAGCCGTTCCAGGCCAGCGTGGCGACGCGCTCGCCGCTCTTGATGCCGAGCCGCGCCAACGCATTGGCCATGCGCCGCGAGCGCGAGGCCAGCTCGCGGTAAGTGGTGCGATGGATGTCGTCCTCGACGCGCCGCGACACCACCTCCTGCTCGCCGTGATGCCGCTGCGCATGCACGAGCAGCGAAGAGATCAGCAGCGGCACCTGCATCATCGAACCGTTCATCTTGTCTCCGTATGTTGTTGTCGCGAAGCGTGGCCGGCGCTACACCCGATCAGGGCTTCACCGAGAGCGGCTGCAAGTCGCCGCAGGAATCGCCCAGCCGCTTGCCATTCATGGTCGTCTTCGAGAGTCGGGGCGGCGATGTCGACGACACGGTAGAGGCCACGGTCATGGTGTAAGCGTCGCTGCCCGAGAAGACGATCTCTCCGTCGCTCTCGACCTTCATCGCGGGGCAGCTCGAATGGAACTTCCAGGTGCTGCTGGTTCGCGTCGAATAGTCGGTCTTGCAACCGGCGGCTTCGGCCTGCAGCCGGCCGGCCGCGAGCGACTCCTTGGTCAGGCAGATACGCGTGGCGCCGCCGTCGCCCATCGAGATGCCACGCTCCTTCATCATCGCTTCCATCTTGGCGCGGGCCTCGGGCGGCAGATTCTTCATGCGATCCGCCGGCGCGGCGACCTTCTTGCCGTCGACCTCGCGCTCGGAATGGACTTCCCACAGGCCCGGCTTGATCGGCGGCGTCTGCGCCAGGGCGATGGCCGGAAGCGCGGCGGCGGCGAGGGCGCAGGTGAGGCGACAGGCGGAAATCCCCATGGTCGAAGTCGCTCCGAAGTTGGCGTTGCGCTGCCGTTGCGGCGCGGTGGCGGAAGAAGTCATTTTGCCGCGTCGGTCAGGGCCCGAAGTCGGCGGCTTGCAGGACGATCGGCTGGCCATGCGGTGTGCGCTCGGCGGCGAGATCCCAGGCGGCACGCAAGCGAGCCAGCTCGGCCTCGCTGCCGGCCTGCTTCGTCGACACCAGCGATTCGAGCGCCGCGACCCAGTGCCGGTAGTAGGTGTCGCCCAGGTCCGGGTCGCCGGCGGCCTGCGCCGCCCCGATCTGCGCCGACAGCGTGGCCGCCCATTCCTTCCAGGTGTAGAGGCCGCGCTCGTGCAGGGCGAGCGCCATCGCGAAGGCCTGCGCCTGCCCGGGCTCGCGGAAGATCGGGCCGTCGTCGTCGCGCGGCAGATGGGGCAGGGCGGCAAGCGCGTCCTTCATGCCGGCTCCAGATAGGGTTCCCAGGCGTCGAAGGACACTTGGACACCCGGGCCTTCGCCCGCCGTGTCGAGGACGACGCAGTAGAGCCACTGGGGCTGCTCGCCCAGGCCGAGCGCGTGCGCGTCGGCGAAGACATGGACGCCGTGAATGCGCTCGACGGTGGCGAGCCGGCCACGCGCATATCCGGGCAGACGCGTGTGGTGGTTCGGACGATCGGTGCGGACGCGGACGCGGTCGCCGGTCGCGAATCGTGCCGGCGCCTTTGCCGGTCGCAGCGTCGGCGCGCCGCGGGCGAGCACGGCGTCGACATCTTCGGCATGCAGCACGCGCTTGATCGGCGCCAACGGTCGCTGCATCTGTCCGGAAGCGATCTCGCCGGCGTCGGCGAGGCCGCGTTCGATCAGCATCTTCTCGAGCGCTGCGAGCCAGATGCGCCAGTAGTCGAGCTCGGCGTAGTCGGGCAGCGTCTCGCGCGCGGCGCGGCTCATGTCGATGTTCCAGGAGCCGGTCGCGCCCATGGCCAGCGTCAATGCCATGGCGCGCGCCTCCCATGCGGCGTGGAAGGGCTCGCCTTCCGGCTCCGGAACGATGCGGCCGTAGCCTGCCTGGCGGCCGAGGTCGGCGTGGCTGATGTAGCTCATCGCCTGCCCGGCGCCAAGGCCAGCCCGGTGCCGATCATCGAGTCGCGCGTCACCAGCTCGGCGAGCTGCGTTTCGTCGAGCCCTTCGCTCCCCGCGGGCCGCTGCGGGATGACGAGGTAGCGCACCTCGGCGGTCGAGTCCCAGACACGGACCGGCTTGCCCTCGGGCAGCACGACACCGAAGTCGGCGAGCACGCCGCGCGGGTCGGCAACGGCGCGCGAGCGGTAGGGCGCACTTTTGTACCAGACCGGCGGCAGGCCGAGCACCGGCCACGGATAGCAGCTGCAGAGCGTGCAGACGACGAGGTGGTGCTGGGCGTCGGTGTTCTCGAGCGCAACCATGTACTCGCCCTGCCGGCCGCTGTAGCCGAGCGAGGCGATCGCCGCCGTCGCGTCGCGCAGCAGCCAGTCGCGAAAGGCGGGATCGACCCAGGCGCGAGCGATGACGCGGGCGCCGTTGCGCGGCCCGACGCGCGTCTGGTAGGTGTCGATCAGCGCGTCGAGCGTGGCCGGCTCGATGTAGCCCTTGTCGGCAAGCAGAGTTTCGAGGGCGCGCACGCGCAGGTCCATCTCGCCGAGCTGGCTGTGCTCGTGCTCGTGCGCATGGTCATCGTCATGGTCGTGATCGTGGTGATCGTCCGGAGAGTCGTGCGACGGGGGATCGCTGGCGGAAGACGCGCTCATGCGGCGATCCTAAACCCGGGCGCGGCTACGAGAGCTTCAGCTCCCAGGTCTCGCCGACCAGCCTGTGACCGAAGCTCTCGTGCGGCTCGCTCTTCGTCAGCACGTAGCCGTTGCGCGCATAGATGGCGCGCGCCGCCAGCAGCACGCTGTTCGTCCAAAGCACGATGTGCCGATAACCTTTGGCGCGGGCGAAGCGCTCGCACTCGTCGACCAGGCGGGCGCCGATGCCGAGGTCGCGCGCCACAGGCTCCACCAGCAGCATGCGCAGCTGCGCCGTGCCTTGCACGACGGCGTGGTTCTTCGTTTCGTCGCGCGCCTGCACGAGGAACACGCAGCCGACGTTGGTGCCGCCGCGCTCGGCGATCCAGCAGGCCTCGCGCGATGCGTCGAAGCGCTCGACGAAGTCGGCGGTGATGCGCGCCACCAGGGCCTCGAAGCGCAGGTCCCAGGCGTATTCCTCGGCGTAGAGCGCGCCGTGGCGCGCGACGACCCAGCCGATGTCGCCGCTGTGCGGCGCGCGCAGCAGCCAGGGCGAGGCGATGCGGTGCGCGCCGTCGAGCAACGACTCGATCGTCGTCATTGCTGCGAGCAGGCGCTGCTGCGCGGCGTCGGCGAGCGGCGCGAGCAGGGCGGCGACGCCGGCCTCGGTCTGCCGGTCGAGCGGCGCGAAGGCGCGCCTGCCGGCAGCGGTGAGGCTGAGGTGCAGATGGCGCGCGTCTTCCTTCGAGCGCACGCCGCGGATCAGCTTGGCTTCCTTCAGGCCGCGCAGCAGCCGGCTCAGGTAGCCGGCGTCGAGGTCGAGGTCGCGGGCCAACTCCGCGGCGGTGGTCTGGTCGCGATGCGCGAATTCCCAGAGCAGGCGCGACTCGGCCAGGCTGAACGGCGTGTCGGCCAGCCCTTCGTGGAGCACGCCGATGCGGCGCGTGTAGAAGCGGTTGAAGCGGCGCAAGGCCGCGGTGCGCGGATCGGGGGCGGTGTCGATGGCGAGGCGAGGTCGGGCGGGACGGCCATTCTGGTGCAGATAGTTGCTTAGAGCAATTAATAGCTTGCTTAAAGCAAGCAAAAGCGCTGACAGTCGGGCTTGCGCTCGATACTGTATAAACGTATGGGGTATCCGCTTAGCTCCAGTCACCCCAATACCACTGGATGCCCATCCAGTGTATGCTTGCGCCGCGCAGGGGTCGATCTCTTCTTCACCACGTCCTCATACGTCACCGGTTCGGTGATGACGGCCTGCTGCAGCAAACGGTAGAAGAGCATGCCGCGCGAGGCCGAGGTGCGGTGGTTGAAGCGGAACACGAACTCATTGAGATAGGCGTCGAGATGCTCTGGTT
>JANXXS010000314.1 GCA_025350505.1 Burkholderiales bacterium | reverse complement strand
GCGACCCTTGGGGCCGAGCGTGACCTTGACCGCATTGGCGAGGATGTTCACACCCTCGACCATGCGCGCGCGGGCATCGCCGCCGAATGAAACGTCTTTTGCTGCCATTTGATAATTCTCCGAATTCAGTTGGAACGTTTTGTCTGCGATCGGGCTTGCCGCCCCGGGCTTCGCCGTGCGAAGCCCGCCGTCGACAGAAGCAATCGTCGGTGGATTACTTCTCGACCACGGCGAAGAGATCCTCTTCGCGCATCACCAGGAGTTCGTCGCCATCGACCTTGACGGTCTGGCCGCTGTACTTGCCGAACAGAACGCGGTCGCCGGCGCGCACGTTCATGGCGACGATGTCGCCGCGCTCGTTGCGCTTGCCCGGGCCAACCGACAGAACTTCGCCCTGATCGGGCTTCTCGGCGGCGTTGTCGGGAATGACGATCCCCGACGCGGTCTTGGTTTCCTGCTCCACGCGCTTGACGATCACGCGATCGGCGAGAGGACGAAGTTTCATGGCATCTCCTTGATGAGTACGAACCAGCTTGCGATTGATGGAAGTGTGCGCTAGTTCACTTGCGGGAACCGGGACGCGAGGCCCTGCGCCGAATCAGTTAGCACTCAGCTAAGGCGAGTGCTAGCAATCTGCATTATAGGCAGTCTCCGCGCCGATTCAAGCCCGGCGGCGGTGGAGCAGTCGTCGCCGCGACAGCGCCGGCGATCGCCGTTGGCTACATTCGGTGCATGGTCAAGCGCCTCATCGCCCTCGACGCCGACGGCGTCCTCCTCGACTTTCACCTCGGCTACGCCGGCGCCTGGCAGCGCGCCTTCGGTGCCGCGCCTCGCGAGCGCGACCGGCTCGCCTACTGGCCGATAGACCGCTGGGAAGTGGAGCGCCTGGACGACGCCAAGCGCGCCCATTTTCGCCAGCACTTCGACGAAACCTTCTGGACCACGGTGCCGGCCATCGATGGTGCGATCGAGGCCTGCCACCGGCTCCACGATGCCGGCTTCGAACTGGTCTGCGTTTCGGCATTGGAGGCCGAATACGAGTCGGCGCGTTTGCGCAACCTGCGTGACCTCGGCTTTCCGATCGAGCGCGTGGTCGCCACCGGTAACGCGGCAGGAGAGCGAAGCCCGAAGGCCGACGCGATCTCAGAACTCGACCCCGAAGCCTTTGTCGACGACTACCTGCCGTACCTGCGTGGCGTGCCCTCGCATGTACACACGGCGCTCGTCATGCGCGCGCCGAACGGCAGCCCGAACACCGGCGACGAGATGAAGCTGGCGCGTTCGGTGCACGAAGACCTCGCCGGCTTCGCCAACCACTGGCTGAAGGGCTGAACTACTTGCGCTGGTTGTCGAGCGAGGTGGGCGGCGTGTAGCCGAGGTCGCGCGCGCGGGTCTCGTACTGCGCCGCGGGCACCGGCTGGTCCTGACGCCGGTAGTACACGGCGAGCTCGTAGCAAGCGATGCCGTTGCCGAGCGCGGCGGCGAATTGCAGCCAGCCTTCGTAGCGATTCGGATCGGCGCCGATGTCGCCTTCACCGCGCAAATAGGCGCGGGCGATCCGCGCCGCCGCGTCCTTGTCGCCACGGGCCGCCTTGCGCCACTCGGCGAGCCAGCGGGCCTCGGTCGTCCTGGGCTGGAACGCACTTCGGAACAGGCGCACCTGGTTGCTGCGCAAGGCGTTCACCGCGTCGCTCGCGCCCTCCCGAGCTACCTGCGCACCGCCGGCGAGGCGGCTGGCCGGATAGCGCTGCAGATAGGCTTCCGCCAGCTTGACGATGTCGGCTGGCCAGAGGTTTTCTTCCAGCTCCTTCCATGCGGTTGCCTCCTCCGCCGCGCTGAACTGCGGCGTGACCGGCGCATTGGCCGCTCGCAGCGCCAGACTGAAGCGGACCTGCGTGTTCTCGGCGATGAATGGCACCTGCGTGAACTGCCGGATCGCCTGCACCGGGTGGTTCTGCATGGTTTGCGTGACGTCGAACTTGACCAGGCGGAAGAAGTCCGAAAACGAGATGTCGTCGGACGCCGATCCGAGCAGCTTCACGAGCGAGGCCGTGTAAAAGGTGCTGATCGTCTCGACCGCCGGCGCGATCGCCGGCTTGCCGGCGCCGGTGGAAAAGACGATCAGGCAGCCGAGCGGCGCCTCGACCTGGTTGAAGCCGTCGGTCGCCGTCAGCGCCGCGCGCAGCGACGTGCGGCAGGCGTCGACGACGGCAATCGTCAAGCCGCCGGGCCGTCGCGGCAACTGGTCGATGACATCGCGGCGCAGGTGCAGGCTGCTCTTGAGCAGAGTGTCCTCGCGCGAATCGGGAGGAATGCCGGCGCCGAGCATCAGGTTCTCGGCGTCGACCTGCATGCCGTGCCCGGTGTAGTAGAAAAGCACCGTCGCGTTGGGCGGCGAATCGGCGGCAATCTTGGCGAACGCCAGGATCGTGTTGCGAAGCTGGCCCGGGTCCTGGTCCAACGCCGATGTCACCTTGAAGCCGCGCTGCTCGAGCGCAGCCGAAAGGTCGCGGACGTTCTTGTGCGTGGGCGGCAGGTCGAACGGCTGCGGGTAGACCCGGTTTCCGATAAGGAGGGCGAGCCGCGTCCCTTGCGCGTCTCCCGCCGGAACGGCGAATTGGGCGAGCGCGTTGCCTGCCCAACTCCCGCCGGCGGCGAGCAATGGCAGCGAAAGCAGGACCCGTCGCCGCTCGTCAGGGCTCATCGCAGGTCAGAGTCTTCCCCTTGATCTCGCAGGTCTCCGGCAGGCGGATCGATTCGCGTCCGACGGTGGCGGGGCGCCCGGCGCCGACCTCGGCAATCACCCCGGAACGAAGCCGCGACGAGACGTTTTCGGTGCGAACCGCTTCCTCGAACCGCGCGTGCCGTGCCTCCTCGATGATCGCGATTACCGCGGCCAGCGCCCCTGCTTCCTGCGGGGTTCGCGGCGAATCGCCGTTGTAGAAGACGCGGATTTCGGTGAGCTTGCCATTGCCGTCGTAGAACGGCCGCGCTTCTGCGGCGCCGCTCAGGAATATCACCGCTTTGTCGCCGCTGAAAAGTTTCGGTCGGGCCGTGATGAACCCGCCTTCGACACCGCCCACCTGGACCCGGATCCAGGTGCTCGAATCCGGCATGCCGAATCCTGTGCCGGATAGTTGTGCCGCTGGCGAAAGGACAAGCGTCAGTCCTGGAATGGATGCCAGCGAACCCTGCACATTGCTGAACGGCAGGCGCGCCCGAATGAGACCGTCCGGGCTGGTGGTAAGGATGTCGGCGGTCAGCTTGATGACGTCGCCTTCCAGGCCGGCCGCCGCGGCAGCCGGCGATCCTGTGGCGGGCGGCGCTCCGGCGACGTGGATTTCGCTCGATACGATCCGGATGAAGCCGAGCGGAATGATGCCGGTACCATCCGGCGCCGCCACGTTGCCGCCCGGTGTGCCGACGACCGCCGAGATCGAGCCCAGCAAGGTGTTGTTCGGCTGGTCGAGCTGTATTGAGCCTCCACCGGAGGCGCGGAACGCAATCAGGCTACCCGCCGACGTCGCGAGCGTTGCGCCCGCATCCTCGACGATGGTTGCGCTGGCCTCCTTGACGACCCCGACTGGCGAGGTAAAGGACTTGCCGAGCAGCTCGGGATCGGTGAAGGCGATCGTGGCCGGCGCGGCCGCAGCCGAAAGGACCAGTGTCCCGCCACTGAGTTGCAGTGCGCCGGTCAAATGAAGGACGCCAGTCGAGTCGATGGCGCCACCATTCGCAAGCGTGATGGTGCCGAGATACAGATCCGATGAGGAATGTAGTTGCAGAGAATTGGCAACGGCGGAAACGGAACCTGGAATCGTCGCCGCGGGCAGCGGAACAAGGAAGCTGTTTCCCGCCTGGGTCGCCGTGATCACGCCGCCCGAAAAGCTCACCGGAACTGTCGTCGTCACCGGATCGTTATAGGTCTGGTCACCGGTCGTGATGATCCTGGCGAACCCCGTGCCATCGGCCGCATTGAATGTGGTTCGTTCGCCGACGGTCCCGTTCCAGTCGGCGGCCGCTGCATTGTTGTCGATCGTCAGGCTCTTGAGCGGCGTCCCGACTCCAATCGGACCGCCGATGTTCGTCGTCCCGCCGCTGTTCAGAGTGAGGGCGAAGGCGCCGTCTACGGTGCTGGTGAGATTGATGTCGCCCGTCCCGGTTTGCAGCGTCGTATCCGCCTTGACGACCAGGGGACCGACTGTGATCGTTCCGGATCCAGCGGCATTGCCGATGGTGTGGCCGGTGAATCCGGTTGCCCCGGTGAGTACTGCTTGCGGAATCAGCAGTGCGCCCGCACCGCCTGCCACGCCGACGGACAGGGTTGGATCAAGGGGGGCAACCGTGAACACGCCGGTGTTGTTGCCGACGATCGAGTTGCCGCCGGTCAGCGAATTGGTGAGCAAGGTCAGGTCCGTTGCGCCTGTCACGTTGCCACTCAGCGTCAGGGCCGAGCCGCTGAGCGTCGTGTTGCCTGACAGTATCAGCGGTCCCGTGTAGGTTTGCGGTCCGGTGGTAGTGGCGTTGCCTCCCAAGGTCGTGTTGCCGGTCGCAGTCAATGACGCGAGGGGCGTAGTGGCGCCGACCGTGCCGAGCACGATGTCGCCGCCGGTGGCCGTGATGTTGAGCGCCTGCGGGCCGTCGACCGTTCCAAGCGTCACGTCGTTGGCGGCGTTGTTGCCGGTCAGCGTGATCGCGCCGCCGCCCGCAGCCAGCGTGGTGTTGCCCGCGCTGACGCCGGCGCCGGCGGCGTTGACCGTCAACGTGCCGTTGAGCGTGGTCGTCGTGACGCCG
>JANXXS010000274.1 GCA_025350505.1 Burkholderiales bacterium | reverse complement strand
GCCGCGTAAATATCGGCCCGTCCCGCCCGTCCCTGGCCGGCATCCAGCGCCGATTTCCCGATGGCGCGTCGCCGCAAAACGCAAGAGGAGCGAGAGCATGCACGGACCCCACGACCCGAGCCCTGGTTTCGAGGCCAAGCGCCCCGGCGGCGAAATGAAGTCGCGCGCTTCCGAGGCGCCGACCCGCTCCCAGCTGCTGCCGCTCGGCGGCCAGTGGCAGGAGTTGACGACCAAGCCCTATTTCATTCCGGGCCTCGTCGTCTGCGTCGTCATCGCGCTCCTGTTCACCCTGATGGGCAGCTCGTCGGCCAGCGTGCAGGTGATGGCGTACGGAATCATCCCGGTCAACATCCCGATGTACACGATCGTGCTGGCCCTGTGCATCGTCGGCGGCGGCGCCTTCGCGGTCTACAGGATGGCGGGCAAGCCCAAGGCGTGGTGGCTCATGCCGGCGGTGGCCGTGTTCACGGCGCTGCTCGTCTCGAGCCCGGTGATGGGCATGCTGCAGGGCCTGTTCGGCATCGGCGGCGGCTCGGCAGGGAAGGGCGACACCTTCGTCATCGCCTTCGTCAAGATGATCTTTCGCGCCGGGCTGCCCGAGGAGTCGCTGAAGGCGATTCCGGTCCTGTTCGGTGTCTTTCTCGGCTGGAAGCTGATGCTCAAGCGCGACGCGTCGGGCATGGCGCGCCAGTTCGCGGTGCTCGATCCGCTCGACGGCATCCTGATCGGCGTCGCCTCGGGGTTCGGCTTCGCCTTCGCAGAGACCGTCCTCCAGTACGTTCCGGGCACGATCGTCGACAGCAACCAGACGGTCGTCGGCCTGCTCAATCTCCTGCAGCAGCAGGGCCTGCGCATCCAACTGCCGCAGGACACCTCGCGGCTCCAGGATATCGTCAACCTGTTCGCGCTGCTCGGCAAGAAGATCGGCGTCGAGCGCGCGACTTTCGAGCTGCAGCAGATCATCGCCAATCGTCAGGGCGTCGGCCTGCAGCTGATGATCCCGCGCCTGCTTTCCGACGTGTTCGGCCACGCCGCCTATGCCGGCATCTTCGGCTACTTCATCGGCCTGGCCGCGCTGAAGCCGCAGGGGCGCGTCAAGACCATCCTGATCGGCCTCGCCGTCGCGGTGACGATCCACGCGCTGTGGGACGCGACGACCGGCTCGGCGTTCATGTACTTCCTGCTCTCGATGGTCGCCTTCGTCGGCCTGGCCATCGCCATCATGAAGGCGCGCACGATCGCACCGGACCGCTCGCAGCTGGTCGCCTCGCAGATCATCGACCGGTTCGCGGCGCGCGGCGCCCGCTCGGCGACGGCGTCGGCCCCGGTCGGCTCGGCCGCGGCGCCGGCCCGGCCGGCCGCGTTCGCGCCCGGCCCGCAGGCCGCGGGCTTTGCGATCGCCACGCCGCCGATGGGCCCGCTGCCGAGCGCCGCCAACTACCAGGCCCCGGCGGCGCCGCTCGCCGGCTCGATCACCTGGGACGACGAATCGAACCTGCGCATCATCGAAGTCGGCACGGCGCGGGTGCCGGCGAGCGTCGGCGCCCGGCTCTACGAACGCCAGGTGCCGGGCAGCCACGCCGGCGCCGGCGACAGCGTCATCGCCGAGGTCTCGGCGAACCCGAACGACCCGAACGTGCTCGGCCTGAAGAACCTGTCCGACACCGCCTGGCAGGTGACGACCGCCTCCGGCCAGCAGCGCGAACTCTTGCCCGGCCGCAGCATCCGGCTCGAGGCCGGCCTGGCGATCGGCATCGGCGAGATGGTGGCCCATGTCCGCTGAGCTCGAGACCGTAGCGGTCCCGGCGATGCGTCCGGGCGGCGCGATGGCGCGCCGCGAGCTGCACTTCGTCTGGCTGCTCGATGTCTCGGGATCGATGAACGCCGACGGCAAGATTCAGGCGCTCAACGTCGCCATCCGCGAGGCGATCCCGCAGCTGCGCGCCGCGGCGCGCGACAACCCGAACGTCGCCGTGCTGGTGCGCGCGATCGCCTTCTCGAACGGCGCGCGCTGGCATCTCGAGACGCCGACGCCGGTCGAGTCGCTGCGCTGGACCGATCTCACCGCCGCCGGCCACACCGACATGGGTGCCGCGCTGCGCCTGCTCGCCGAAGCGATGGCGACGCCGCCGATGCCCGAGCGCGCCGTCTCGCCGGTGTTCGTGCTCGTCACCGACGGCCATCACACCGACGACTTCGACGCCGGCCTCGCGGCCTTGCTCGCCGAGGCCTGGGGCCGCGAGGCGGTGCGCGCCGCAGTCACGATCGGCCGCGACGTGAACCTCGCAGCGCTGCAGAAGTTCATCGGCGACGACACGGTCCGGCCGATCCAGGCGAACAACCCCGAGGAGCTGGTGCAGCAGATCCGCTGGCTGTCGCGCTCCGGGCTGGAGCGGGTCTCGCAGATCGACGACGGCGGACACGCCCGCTCGGCCGGCTCGTTCAACACCGACGCGGAGGCCGAATGGTGAAGACGGATCGCGCCACGGGCACCGGCATCGTCCTCGAGCGCCGCACCGAAAAGCGAACCTCGCCGGCCGCGTCGGGACCGGCGACGCGCGCCGACGCCGGTTGGCGCGTAGCCGGCCGCAGCGTGCGCGGCGCGGCGCACGTGCGGGCCGGCCTGCCGAACCAGGATGCGCTGTCGCTCTGGTCGGCCGATGCCGGCGCAAGCGTCGCCTGCGCGGCGGCGGCCGTCGCCGACGGTCACGGCGGACAGCGCCACTTTCGCAGCGAGACCGGTGCGCAGCTCGCCGCCGAGATCGCGATCCGGCGCCTGCGCGCGCTCGCCGGCGGCCTCGAGCAATGCGCGCCGGCCGAACGCACGCGCCACGTCGCGACGCACTGGCCCGCGGCGATCGTCAGCGAATGGGTCGCCAACGTGCAGGCCGACCTGGTCGCGCGTCCGATCCGCGACGACGAATGGGCGGCGCTCGCCGAGGGCGAAGACGAGGCCGCCGTCGAGGCGGTGCGCGCCGACCCGTTGCTCGCCTACGGCGCGACCCTGCTCGCCGCGCTGGTGACGCCGAGCACGATCGTGCTGCTGCAGCTCGGCGACGGCGACGTGCTCGCGGTCGCGCGCGACGGCAGCACGCGGCGGCCGATCCCCTCCGACGAGCGCCTCGCCGGCAACCGCACGACCTCGATCTGCCAGCCGGGTGCCGAGAACGACGTTCGCGTCGCCGTGTTGCGGCGCGACCAGCACGACCCGACGCTGCTGCTGCTCAGCACCGACGGTTATGCGAACTCGTTTCGCAGCGACGATGATTTCCTGTGCATCGGCGACGACTTCCGCTCGCTGATCGCGAAGCACGGCCTCGCCGCGGTCGACGCGCAGCTCGAGACGATCCTGCTCGACGCCTCGGCGCAGGGCAGCGGCGACGACATCACGCTCGCGCTGCTGCAGAGCAGCGCGGCGAGCGAGGCGACGGCCGCGAGCTTTCCGACAGGCGCATCGGCCGCCGATCTGCACGGCGCGGCACGCGTGCCGCCCGACGGCGCGCAGCGCCAGATCGTGCGGCTGCGGTTCGCGCTCGGGGCGGCGCTGATCGGCATCGCCGCGCTCGTTGCCTGGATGCTGTTCCCCGAATGGCACAAGCACGCGTGGCCGACGCCGGTGCTCGGTGGTCATCCGCCCGAGGCCGCCGGCACGCCGCTGCGCGATCCGGGGCTCGCTGCGCCGGACCCGGCCGAGCCGGGTTCGGGCCTTGCACCGGTCACGGCGGGCAAACCGGTCATGGCAGGCAAGCCCGTACCGGAAGCGAAGCCATCGGCCGCGCCGAAAGGCGGCAGCGCCGACGCCGACGCCGACGCCGATGCCGGCGCCGCCGGCCTGCTCGACATCCAGCATCCGCATGCGGCGCGCACCGAGCGCGGCATCCAGGTGAGCGCCGCGCTGCCGGCTGTGCCGGGCGCCGGCGCCTGCACCGTGCGCGCCGCGGTTTGGTCCGGCGGCGAGAAGGAGCTCGGCGCCGCCTCGGCGCTGTGGTCGCCGGCCAGTGCCGAGCCGGCGCTGACGCTGCTCGTGCCCTATCCCGCCGACAAGGCGCGCGCGAAGCAGATGCGCGGCGCCAGCGAGTTCTCGTTGCGCGTCGATTGCGGCGGTCGCACGCTCGGCAAGACCGAACGGATCGCGATCGACGCGTGAGCGTCGAGCGAGGCGCTCAGCGCGCTTCGAGGGTCGCCAGGTTGCGCTGCGCGCTCGCCTCGCCCGCCTTCGCGGCGGTGTGCCAGTAGCGCAGCGCCTGCGCCCGGTCGAGCGGCACGCCGCGGCCCTGCGCGAGGAGCAGGCCGAGCGCGGCCGCGGCGGTGGCGTTGCCGCGATCGGCCGGGCCGCGCAGCGCGCCGGCGAGCGCGCCGAAATTGCCGGCGCGGTGCGCCGCTTCGGCAGCGGGCGAGACGCTGGCGAGCCGGCCGAGGGCCGATTCGTCGAAGACGATCGGCGCCGCGAGCCCGGCATCAGGAACGACGCGCATGCCGTCGCTGCCACCTGGCTCGTCAGGCTGCTGGATGGCTACGCCGAGCGCGGTCGCGCCGACGATCGCCGCCAATGCCCAGGTCGGGCCGGCATGGGTCAATGCGCGCAGCGCGGCGCGCCAACCGCCGGCTCGCTCCTCGGCGGCCGGTGCGGCGAGCGGCCGGCGCAAGGCCGACGCTGCGGCGGTCAGGTCGGCCAGCTCGCGCCGGCAGGTCGGGCACCACGCGATGTGCCGCTCGACGCGGGCCCGTGCCTGCGCATCGGCCCGCGCATCGACGATGGCGGCGAGTTGTTCGTAGCCGGGATGGGCGCCGCCGGCGACGGCCCGCGCGACCATGCGCTGCGCGGCCGGCCAGGCCTCGGGCAGCGCCGCGGCGCAAGCGTCGCATTCGGCCACGTGGCGGGCGACGCCTGAGAGCTGGGCGGGCGCGAGCTCTCGTGCGCGCCATTGCGCCAGCACTCGAGCACCAGGGTGAGCGGACATCGCAACGGTCTCCTTCAGCAGGAAGTGACGGCGAGCGCGCCTCGATATTCGTAGCTGCGATGCAAAAGTCGTGTCCGCGCGGTTCAGGCGCGGGCGGGCTGGCCGAGCAGCCGGGCCAGTTCGCGCAGCGCCAGCATGCGCCGGTTGATCACCTGCTGCTGGCCCAGGCCGAGCAGCGTGCCGATCGCCGCGTCGGGCAGCGGCAGCTGGCGCCAGAGCACCGCAAAGCGCTCCAGCTCATCGCTGCACGAGGCGGCGGCCGCGCGGTCGGCGTCGTCGAGCGGTAGCTGGTCGAACAGCCGCTGGTACTGCGCCGCATCGAGTCCGATCGTCGCGGCGATCTCTTCGAGCGAGGCGATGCCGTGCAGCGCGAACACCTCGATGTCGCCGCGGGTCTTGCCGGCGCCGGGAATGTTGAGCAGGTAGGCGAGCCGGTAGTCGGGCCGCAGCGCGCGCACCGCGCCCCAGAGCTGGCGCAGCATGGCGCGCACCTCGGCGCGACGCTCGGGGCCGGGCGTCTCGGTGTCGGCGGGGTCGAGGCCGCCGTCTTCGTCGCCGCCGCTCAGCGACTCGACGCGGTCTTCCTGCAGGTCGAGCAGCAGCGCGACGACGCGGACCATGTCGTCGAGGCCGAGCGGCGCCTGCGCCTGCTCGAACAGCGCGCCGAGGAGCCGCTCCCAGTCTTCGGCGCCGCACGACTCCATGGGCTTTCTCGGCACGATGCCGCGCGGCAGGCCGGCGGCGCGCTGGCCGTCGGCGCCGGTCCAGGCGCGCAGCCGCGCCGGGTCCGCCGGGGCGCGGCCGGTCACCTGCCAGGCGTGCAGCCCGGCGACGACGTCGCCATCGGCGCTGTCCCAGACCCGGTACTTCGGTTGATGGCTCAGGAAGTAACGCAGCCGGTTCTTCAGGCTGGTGCGCCGCGGGTACTTGCGCCGCAAGTGATCGGACCAGGCGTTGTGCGCGACTGTCGCGGCAAAGGCCGTGGCATCGGCGGTGGCATCGGCTGCGGCGTCGACCTCGCGCTCCCAGAGCCGGGCGACGACGTCGTGATAGAGCTCGATCGCCTCGACGTTGGCCGGGCGCACGTCGTCGTCGCGCAACGACATGCCTGACTTGCGGCGCAACACCGCACGCACGGTGTCGGCGGCTTGGGCGAGCCGCCCGGACGGTGTCGCTGCGTCCGGCGTGGGCTCAGTGGCCACGGTGCGCGGCACTCGTCGAACAGCTTGCACCATGCGGCACTCCGGTCACCTCGAATCGACGGACGGGGCGGTGGCCTTGCACCGCGTCGATCATTCTTCGACGCGTCGCTTCGCCGTGGCAACGGCGCGGAGGTGACGAGGGAGTGACATCGGGCCGGCGCACGGCCACTGGTCGGGGATGCGAGCGCCCGGACGGCCGTCACTCGACGGCGCCCGAACGCGGATTCACGCGGGTTCTCGGCGTGCCGCCGTACCAGGGCGCACGCCGCACGCAGCCTGGTCAGGCGATGTCGAAGCGGTCCAGGTTCATCACCTTGGTCCACGCCGCCGCGAAGTCGAGGGCGAACTTCTTCTGCGCGCTCGCGCTGGCGTAGACCTCGGCGATGGCACGCAGTTGGGCGTTCGAGCCGAACACCAGATCGACGCGCGTGCCGGTCCAACGAAGCTCGCCGGTCTTGCGGTCGCGCCCTTCGAACTGCTCCTGGGTGTCGGACGCGGCTTTCCACTCTGTGCCCATATCGAGCAGGTTGACGAAGAAGTCGTTGCTCAACGCGCCCGGCCTCGTGGTGAAGACGCCGTGGCCGGCCGGGCCGACGTTGGCGCCCAGCACGCGCAGGCCGCCGACGAGCACGGTCATCTCCGGCGCCGTCAAGGTCAGCAGTTGCGCCCTGTCGATCAGCAGCGCTTCGGCCGGCACGCCGTAGCGCGCCTTCTGAAAGTTGCGAAAGCCGTCGGCGTAGGGCTCGAGCGGCGCGAACGAGTGCACGTCGGTCTGCGCTTGCGACGCGTCCGTGCGCCCGGGCGAAAACGGAAAGGGCACTTCGTGTCCGCCGTCACGCGCTGCCTGTTCCAGGGCGGCGCTGCCCGCCAGCACGATCAGGTCGGCGAGCGAGATCTTCTTGCCGCCGCTCGCGGTGGCGTCGAACTCGGCGCGGATGCCTTCCAGCGCTTGCAGCACCTTCGCCAGCTGCTCCGGCTGGTTGACGGCCCAGTCTTTCTGCGGCGCGAGACGGATGCGCGCGCCGTTGGCGCCGCCGCGCTTGTCGGAGCCGCGGAACGTCGATGCCGAAGCCCACGCTGTCGAGACGAGCTGCGCCACCGTGAGGCCCGAGGCCAGCACCTTCTGCTTGAGCGAGGCCACGTCCTGCTCGCTGACGAGCGCATGGTCGACGGCCGGGATCGGGTCCTGCCAGATCAGCTCTTCGGCCGGCACCTCGGGGCCCAGATAGCGGGCGCGCGGCCCCATGTCGCGGTGCGTCAGCTTGAACCAGGCCCGCGCGAAGGCATCGGCGAGCTGCTCGGGGTTGGCGAGAAAGCGGCGCGAGATCTTCTCGTAGGCCGGGTCCATGCGCAGCGAGAGGTCGGTGGTCAGCATCGTCGGCGCGCGGCGCTTGGCCGGGTCGCGCGCGTCGGGAATGGTGCCGGCGCCGCCGCCGTTCTTCGGCGTCCACTGATGCGCGCCGGCCGGGCTCTTCGTCAGCTCCCACTCGAAGCCGAAAAGGTTCTCGAAGAAGTTGTTGCTCCATTTCGTCGGCGTCGTGGTCCAGGTGACCTCGAGGCCGCTTGTGATCGCGTCGCCGCCCTTGCCGGTGCCGAAGCTGTTCTTCCAGCCGAAGCCCTGGGCTTCGAGGCCGGCCGCCTCGGGCTCTTCGGCCACATGGCTTGCGGGCGCCGCGCCGTGCGTCTTGCCGAAGCTGTGGCCGCCGGCGATCAAGGCGACCGTCTCTTCGTCGTCCATCGCCATGCGCGCGAAGGTTTCGCGGATGTCGATGGCCGCGGCGATCGGGTCGGGGTTGCCGTCGGGGCCTTCGGGGTTGACGTAGATCAGGCCCATCTGCACGGCGGCGAGCGGGTTCTCGAGGTCGCGCGTGTGCGGCACCTTGCTGTCGTCGTCCTTGACGAGCACGGCATGGTCCTTCTCGACACCCGGCGAGCCCTGCGCGTAGCGGATGTCGCCGCCGAGCCACTTGGTCTCGCGGCCCCAGTACACGTCCTGGTCGGGCTCCCACACGTCTTCGCGGCCACCGCCGAAGCCGAAGGTCTTGAAGCCCATCGTTTCGAGGGCGACGTTGCCGGTGAGGATCATCAGGTCGGCCCAGGAGATCTTCTCGCCGTACTTCTGCTTGACCGGCCAGAGCAGGCGCCGCGCCTTGTCGAGGCTGACGTTGTCGGGCCAGCTGTTGAGCGGCGCGAAGCGCTGCTGGCCGCGGCCGGCGCCGCCGCGGCCGTCGCCGATGCGGTAGGTGCCGGCGCTGTGCCAGGCCATGCGAACGAAGAGCGGGCCGTAGTGGCCGAAGTCGGCCGGCCACCAGTCCTGCGAGTCGGTCATCAGGGCGGCGAGGTCCTTCTTGACGGCAGCGAGGTCGAGGCTCTTGAACGCCGCCGCGTAGTCGAAGTCCGTGCCCATCGGGTCGGACTTCGATGAATGCTGGTGCAGCAGGTCGACGCGCAACCGCTCGGGCCACCAGTCCTGATTGGTCGTGCCGGCGCCGGTGGCCTGGCTGAACGGGCACTTCGGCCCGGTCTTGTCGTCGCTGCTGCTGCTCATCTGCCTTGCCTTCTGGGATGCGGGGGGAAGGAGGCAAATTTTCCCTGAGCAACCGCTTGGGCAGGATGAGAAACCCTGATCGCGACAATAGTCCCGCGTCGCGCGGCCGGACGGCTACTCCGGAACGCCCGCCGCCGCCAGAACGACTATCCCGCCGGCTGCCGCCCGCCGCCGAGCAGCCGCGCCGGCAGGAAGAGCAGGGCACGCAGCAGGGCGAACACGGCCTCGAGCGTGATGCCGATCAGCCGGAACGGCAAGGTCACGATCCAGACGAGCGGCCACAGCAGCAGCGCGAGCAGCGCGAGTGGCCAGCACAGCACGAACAGCACGCACCAGAGCAGGAGCGCGAAGAGCGTCGCCATGACGAAGCCTCAGGTCGAGCGGAAGGTGCCGTTGCCGAGGTCGACGACGCCGTCTTCGTTCGGCACCAGGATCCAGAGCAGCACGTAGAGCAGCACGCCGGTGCCGCCGCACACGACCAGCAGCGCGAAGATCAGGCGGCACAGCCACGCCGGCAACCCGGTCGCCGGGGCCAGGCCGCCGCATACGCCGCCGAGCCAGCTGTCGGTGCGGCTGCGGCGCAGCGCGTGCAGCCAGTGCAGCACGGCGTTGCCGGCGGCCGGCGGCGTCTCGCCGAGGGCGCGGGCTTTGGCGCTGGCGAACTCTGCGTCGGAGATGGCGCCGCCCTTGTGCAGCTCGGCAAGGCGTTCGAGGTCGTTGGTGATGCCCATCGCGGGTTTCCTCAGGTGGTGAGCGAATGGTGGCACTTTAGGCATCGTGCGCCGAGTCGCCCAGCGCGTTGCGACGAAGTGCGGGACGCCCGGACGAACCGCAACCTTCGCGGATCGACCGGAGAGGCTTCGCTCAGCACGGATTGGGCGCCGGCAAGGGCACAGTCGTTCGATGCAGCAGCACCGGTCCGACCGCCACTCGCGCCGCGACGTCCTGCAGCTCGACTGTCAGCGCGCTGGCGGCCCCGGCCGGCACGGTGGACAGGACGGCGAGCGCATCGTGCCCGTCGCGGTTGAGCTCGTAGCTGCCGAAGAAGCCCTGCGTGCCGCCGGCGGTCGTGCCGAACTCGCCGCTGAAGGTCAGCTTCAGGCAGGAGTCTTCGAGGCGCGCGAGGTTGCCGTTGAGCTGGTCACCGCCGCGCCGTTCGACCCGACCCCGCAGCACGGCATGCAGCGCATCGAGGTCGACACGCTGGCACGGACCTTCGCGCTGAAGGCGCTCTTGCCAGCCCCGGGCGACCCGACGACCTATCCAAGCCTGTGGGATGACCGCAGCCTGCAGGTCGGGTCCAAGCTTGTCTATCTGACGGCGGGGCAGGTCGTTGTCGCGGACTGGTAGCGCGATGTCTCAATCGCGGTGCAGAAACTCGATCGCCGCCCTGACCGCCGCCACCTGAGCCTCGTTGCACTGCGCCGGGCTCGCGGTCGGGCTGTCCGGATAGACCTCGGTGGTGGTCACGAAGCGTGCCTCGGTCATGCGGCCGCACAGACCCGAGGCCCGCTTGGCCATGTGGATCACGCCTTCCTGCTGCACGGCCGCACCGATGATGCGACCGTGCTCGTCGGGCTTGGCGATGTGGGTCACGCGCCGCACCGCGTCGATCAATGCACGCTGGAACCCGGGTTCGGGTCGCAAGCTGTCGCCCACCAGATAGAAGCCGTCGGGGATGGCGTGCCAGTCGAGCGCCGCACCGTCGCGGGCGGCCCTGGCGGGGCCGAACTCGCTGTTGTCGGTGTCCGTCGTTTCATGCAGATCCACATGCACGTCGACGCGCCCGCATTGCGCGGCGACGCAGGCCATCGCCAAGGCCGACTCGGCGGCCGGGCTGGCCGGTTTGAACTGGCGATTCGGGTCGAGCGCGTCGGGGTTCCAGCGATTGATGGTCTCGTAGCCCCACGGGCTGATGCAGGGCAGCACCAGCAGGTTGATCGTTCCCGCATGGCGGCCGAACTCTTGCTCGAGCCACTGCAAGGCGCCTTGCACGCCGCTGGTCTCGTAGCCGTGCACGCCACCGGTCACCACCACCACCGGGCGATCGGCATTCCAGGCGCGGCTGCGCACCGCGAGAAGCGGATAGCGGCCCAGTCCCAGGCGCGCGTAGTCGAGCAGCCCGTACTGGAACAGCTCGGCCTGCGCGGGGAGGCGGGCTTTGAGCGGCGCGACCACCTCCGCGTCGTAGCTGCGTTGCGGCCGCTGGCGGGCCAGCCATGCGGCCTTCTCGGGCGCGCCCCAAGGCGTTCCGGGAGTGCCGATCGGATACGGACGAGACGCCGAAGTCAGGGCGGTTGACAAGGACTGCCAGAGGAACGGAAGGAAAGCGACGACGACGAGTCTAGTCGTGCACAACTCAGTCTACGATTCGTTCCGCGGTGGCCGGGCCGCTGCCTCAATCGGCTTGACGTCGTGAAGCGCCGGCCGGTCCGGTAAGGGGCGCAACCTGTCCGTTCGGCGAGGCGCCCGCCGTCGAGCCGAGCGCCGCGGCGCGATCGTGGCTAGGATTTGCCGACGTTCCCCCGCCAGAGCAACGCCGACCATGACCCAGACGCGCCCCCACGTGCCGACTCGCGAACAACTGCTGTACTGGCTGCACGAGGCGTCCGAGATCGAGCATCACCTGATGTGCTGCTACCTCTACGCCGCGTTCAGCCTCAAGCGGATCGAGCCGCGCTGGAGCGACGAGCAGCGCGACGCGGTGCAGCGCTGGCGCGACGCCATCATGTCGGTGGTGTTCGAGGAGATGTCGCACCTCGCGCTCGTCGGTAATCTGGCCAACGCGCTCGGCGGCTCGCTGACCGCGACCCGGCCGCCCTTCCCGGTCGATGCCGGGCCGTATCCGGCCGGCTTCGTCATCCGGCTGCAGCCCTTCAGCGCCGAGACCATCGAGCACTTCAAGTTTCTCGAGCGCCCGCAGCACCAGGCAGCATTGCCCGATGCCCCGGCGTTTGCGGCGCAGGGCGACTATCGGCGCGTCGTACCCGAGGGCCGCCTGTCGCCGGGCCCGCGCGACTACGCGACGGTCGGCGAGCTCTATGCGGTTCTGGCCGATTCGCTCGACGCCTGTGCCGCCGCGGTCGGCGAAGCGGCCCTCTTCACGGGCGAGCCGGCGCGCCAGGTCGATGCCTCGCTCGCGCCGCTTACCGGCGTCATTGCCGTGGTCGACCTGAAGACCGCACAGCAGGCCATCTCGACCATCGTCACGCAGGGCGAGGGCGCGGGTGGCGACGTCGCCGATTCGCACTTCGCCCGCTTCGTGCGCACGCATCGGCGACGAGCTCGCCACACTGCGCGCGCGAGATCCGTCGTTCGAGCCGGCCTGGCCGGCAGCGACCAACCCGGTGATGAATCCTCCGGTGCACAGCCGAAGCGATCGCGTTCATGTCTCGGGGCCGCGCATCGCCCGCTGGCTCGACATCGGCAATGCGCTCTACACGACCTCGCTGCGCTGCCTGGTGCAAGGCTTCGACTCGAGCGACCGGGCGGCGAAGGCGACCTGGCTGCGCGCCAGCTTCGCGCTGATGCGGGCCCTCGTCCCGGTGGGCCAGGGCCTGGCCTCGCGTCCCGCCGACGACGACGAAGACGCGAGCGTCCATGCCGGGCTCACGTTCACGCCCCTGCGCACGCTCGCACGGCTGCCCGAAGCTGGCGCCGCCGCGTTCGTCGCCGAGCGGCTCGAGCAGTTGCGCGAACGCGCGACCGAGCTGCCGCTCCAGCTCGTCGCCGGCGAATCGGCGGCGACCTGGCAGGGCGTCATCGACACGCTTTCCGGGCAGCGGGCCAGCCTGCTGGCGATGGCGTCCCCGCCGGCGGCACGCGGCGCCACGGCGTCGGCGCCCGCGTCGGCGCCCGCGCACGTCGAGTCGTCGGCGAAGCCCGCGATCGAGACGGCCGTCGGCGCACAGGTCACGATCACCTTCGACGCCGCTCGCTGCATCCATTCGCGCCACTGCGTCCTCGACGCACCTTCGGTCTTTCGCGCCAACACGCCCGGCCAGTGGATCCATCCCGACGCCATGTCGGCCGAGGCGATCGCGTCGATCGCCACGAGCTGCCCCTCGGGCGCGATCCGCTACGAGCGACACGACGGCGGCCCGAGCGAGGCGGCGCCCGAGGTGAACCAGTTGCGGACGCGCGAGAACGGTCCGTACGCGATCCATGCCTCGATCGTGCTGCAGGGTGTCGCCGACGGCTTTCGGGCCACGCTGTGCCGATGCGGCCTTTCGCGGCGCAAGCCCTGGTGCGACGGCTCGCACGCCGGCGGCGGCTTCGTCGCCACGGGCGAGCCCGTCACCGTCGACACGCCGGCGCTCGCCGCGCGCGACGGGCCACTTCGGGTGACGCCGACCCTGAACGGCCCGCTCAGGGTCGAGGGCAATCTCGAGATCTGTAGCGGCACGGGGCGCACGGTGTCGCGGGTCGCCGAGGCCACGCTCTGCCGCTGCGGCCACTCGCAGAACAAGCCGTTCTGCGACGGGTCACATCGTCGCCCGGGCTTCGAGGCGGCCGGCGCCTAGCGCATGCGCATCGCGCGCGGAAAATGCCGACCAGACTCAGGCCGCGACGATCTCGATCCGCCGCGCGTCGCCGCGCTCGTGCCGCGCACGAAGCTGCCCGCACCCCGCCTGCACGTCCTGCCCTGCCGACTGGCGCAGCTTGGTGAGAATGCCGCGGCCGTGCAGTTCGCGCGCCATCGCGCGCGAACGCTCGGCCGCGGGCCGCGCCAGGGCCAGGCCCTCGACGGCGTTGTACGGAATGAGGTTCAGCACTGCGTGCCTGCCGGCGAGCAGGCGCACCAGGCCGTCGACTTCTTCGGCGGTGTCGTTGATGCCTTCGAGCAGCGTCCACTGCACCTGCATCGGGTAGCCGGTGGCGCGCGCATAGGCGTCGCCGAGCGCCACCAGCTCGTCGGGCGCGATGGCCGGCGCCCGCGGCAGCAGGCGCGCGCGCAGCGCTGCGTCGGTGCTGTGCAGCGAGAGGGCCAGCGCCGGCTTGACGGGTCCGAGCGGCAACCGCTCGAAGGCGCGGCGATCGCCCACTGTCGAGAACACGAGCTGCTTGTGGCCGATGCCGCCGCCGGTGCCGAGCAGGTCGATCGCCTCGAGCACCGCGTCGAGGTTGTGCGCCGGCTCGCCCATGCCCATGAACACGACCTTGGTCACCGCGCGCAGGCTGCGCGCAAGCGCCACCTGGGCCACGATCTCGGCGCTGCCGAGCTGGCGCTCGAGGCCGCCGATGCCGGTCATGCAGAACACGCAGCCGACGGCGCAGCCGACCTGGCTCGATACGCACAGGCCGCCGCGCGGCAGCAGCACCGACTCGACCGTGCGGCCGTCGTGCAGGCCGACGATGAGGCGCCGCGAGCCGTCGGCGGCGAGGTGATCGGCACGCAGCACGGCGAGGGCGCGAAGCTCGGCTTCGATCTCGGGCAGCGCAGTGCGCAACGCGAGCGGCAGGAAGTCTTCGGGCCGCCGCCTGCCCTGCGCCTGCGGCTCGGCGCGCGCCCACTGGCGCAGCACGCGCTCTTCGTGCACGGGCCGCGCGCCGAGGGCGCGCAGACGGTGGCGAAGGGCTTGGATGTGCATGGCGCGGTGAGAAGGCCGACTTCGAGTGAAAGGGACTATCGCCCCGACGATCAGGGAGTGCCCCGGAAGAGCCACGCACCGCGATAGCGCCGAGGATGCCGCTCGACGGCGTCGCACGTGGGCCAATCGATCATCGGCACAGCATATCGCGGCGGTCGGCGCGCGATGGCGGTCAGCCCGGCGCAGGCCGGCGATCGCGCAGTTCGTCGACGAGCACACGCGTGTTCTCGGAGTAGTCGATCGGCACCGCGATCAGGTGCACGCCGCCGGCCCCGAACGCTGCCTCGAGCGCCGGGCCGAACTCGGCGACCTCGGTCACGTGCCGACCCTGCGCGCCATAGGCCTGCGCATAGCGCGCGAAGTCGGGGTTGCCGAAAGTCATGCCGAAATCGGTGAAGCCGTCGACCGCCTGCTTCCAGCGAATCATGCCGAAGGCGTTGTCCACCAGCACGAGCACCACCAGGTCGAGCTTTCTCCGCACCGCGGTCTCCAGCTCCTGGCTGTTCATCATGAAGCCGCCGTCGCCGCACACCGCGAGCACGCGCCGCTTCGGGTAGAGCATCGCCGCCATGATTGCCTGGGGCAGCCCGGCGCCCATGGTGGCGAGCGCGTTGTCGAGCAGCAGCGTGTTGGCGGCGCGGGTGCGGTAGTTGCGCGCGAACCAGATCTTGTACATGCCGTTGTCGAGGGCGACGATGCCGTCTTCCGGCATCGCCAGGCGCACGTCGCGGACGATGCGCTGCGGCGTCCAGCGGTCTTCGTCCTCGCGAACACGCAGGTGCGCCAGGATGCCTTCGCGCAGCGGCAGCAGCGCGCCCGCGCACGTGAGCTTGCCTTCGAGGCGATCGGCCAGCAGCGAGAGCGAGCGGCCGATGTCGCCCACCACCTCGGCCTGCGGAAAGTAGACCTGCTCGACCGTCGCCGACTCGTAGGCGACGTGGATGACGAGCGGCTTGTCGTCGTCCATCAGGAACGGCGGCTTCTCGCTCGTGTCGTGGCCGATGGCGACGATCAGGTCGGCCTGCTCGATGGCGTCGTGCACGTAGTCGCCTTGCGAGAGCGCGGCGGTGCCCATGTAGAGCTCGGTGCCGCCGGGCACCGTGCCCTTGCCCATCTGCGTGGTGAAGTAGGGAATGCGCGTGCGCAACACGAACTGCGCCAGGTCGTCGGTCGCCCGCGGACGCGATGCGGCCGCGCCCAGCATGATCAACGGACGCTTCGCCGCAAGGATCATCGCGGCGGCGCGATCGAGCATCGCCGGGCTGGCGATCGGCAGCTCGAGCGGATGCGGCGGCACCATGCGCACCGCCTCGCATTCTTCGCCGGCGATGTCTTCGGGCAGCTCGAGCAGCACCGGGCCGGGCCGCTCCTGCTGCGCGACGCGAAAGGCCTCGCGAACGAGCGTCGGGATCGTTCCGGTCGAGACGATCTGGTGCGCCAGCTTGGTGAGCGGCTTCATCGCCGCGACGATGTCGACCATCTGGAAGCGCGCCTGCCGCGTCGAGAGGATGCCCTTCTGCCCCGTGATCATCAGCATCGGCATGGCGCCGACGTGGGCGAAGGCCGCCGCGGTGGTGAGGTTGAGCGCGCCGGGGCCGAGCGTGGTGATGCACACGCCGGGCTTGCCGGTGAGCCGCCCGTAGGTCGCGGCCATGAAGCCGGCGGCCTGCTCGTGGCGCGTGATCACCAGCTCGATCTTCGAGTGGCGCAGCGACTCTACGACGTCGAGGTTCTCTTCGCCCGGTATGCCGAAGATGCGCTCGACGCCCTCGTTCTCGAGCGCGGCGACGAGCAGGTCGGATCCCTTGGTCATTCGGCTGTCCCTCGACGTGAAGTGCGTTGCTATCCTCGGCGCGGATGAGCCATGTCGGCAACAAGGGCGTCCTCGTCGCGGTCATCGCGGCTCACGTTGCGTTGCTCTGGCTGTGGTCGCCGGGCGTGCCACCGGCGCAGGCGCCGACGCGGCGAACCACGGTCGTGATCATCGCGCTTCCCGTTCCCAAAGTTGCACCTGAACCCGAGAAGGAAAGACGCGTCGTCTCGGGATCGACTCCGAGCAGGACGAGCGATGCGCGGCCGGCGATCACGCCCAGAGGCGAGAGCGCTGCCGTCTCTGCGCTTGCTCCATCGTCGACCGGGCCCGCGGCCGCAGCAGCATCGGAGCCGGCATCGGCCCCGAAGCCGCTCGACCTCGCCGTTCGTCCCAGGGATGCGCTGCGCCCGAGCCCGGCGGGCGCCGCCTTGAACGACGCGCGATCCAACACGCCGCGCCTCTCCGCCAGCGAGCGCATGGCGCAGACGCTCGGGACCGACACGCGCCTGCGCGACGAGATCCGGCCCGACGGCTCCGTGCGCCTCCGCCAGGGCACGAGCTGCTACGACGCGCGCGAGTCGCGGGCCGCGGGCCTCGACCCGTACAACTCGGCCATCGCGCCGAAGCCGCGGCAGATGTCGGCCTGCTGAAAGGCGGCGTCCCAGGGACTCGCGCCGCAATGTCCGGATCGGGGCCGGGTTTGCGTATGCGCCCCGAGCGCAACTTCGCGCCGGATCAAGGGGATAGTCATGGCTGACATGCCGGGATGGGACAGGGCGGTTGCGACGGCGGAAAAGATCTTGGGCAAGGATGCGGATATCCCGAAGCCGAAGGCGAACATCGACAAGGCCGTGGCAAACGAAGACAAGCAGTGGGGCGACTTCGTCAAGGCGCGCGAAAGCCTCGAGGAAGAGGTTCTCGGGTTGGTCGATGCGTCGCAGCAGGTCGCGGCGGCCATCGAGCAGTTTCGCGACGTGATCTCGCAGGACGCATTCGGCCTGGACCTCAAGAAAAAGGACGACCTCAAGAAGATTCAGGAGGCGCGCAAGATCATGCTTGCGCTGCTCGACAAGCACATTGCGACGGTCAGGAACAATGCCAAGGACGAGCGCGAGCTGAACAAGCATCTGGCGAACATCGGAAGCTACAGGCAGGGTACGTTGTAGTCACCGCTGAGGGACGCCCGAGCCGCGCCCGAACCCGCTGGCGTCGACGCTGCTTCTGACGATCTAGCGCGCCGCCGCGAGCTGCTGCACGAGCTTCAGCGCGCGAGCGACGTTCTCTTCGGGCGAGACGCCGCCCACCGCCGCGAAAACGGTGCCGTCGCGCTTGACGACGAAGGTCGTGCGCTCGGTGAAGCCGTGGTCGATCTCCTTGCCGCGGGTGTCGATGGCGCCGCGCTGCGCGCCGCTCACGCGCAGGCCGAACGAGCGCGCGATCCGGCCGCTGCCGTCGGAGGCGACGGCGAGCTTGCCGGCGCAATAGTCGGGGTCGGCCGAGAAGGTGTTGAGCCGCTCGATGCTGTCGAGCGAGACGCCGATCACCGAGGCGCCAGCGGCGGCGAACTGCTCGGCCTTGCTGGAGAACTCGTGCGCCTGGATGTTGCAGCCCTCGGTGTAGGCCGAGGGATAGAAGTAGACGACCACCGGCCCCTTGGCCAGGCTCGCCTTCAACGAGTAGGCGAAGGGCTTGCCGGCCAGCGAGGCGGTG
>JANXXS010000272.1 GCA_025350505.1 Burkholderiales bacterium | reverse complement strand
CAGACGCAGCCGTTGTTGAGCTGGATGATCTGCTCCTTCGAGTCCTGCACCAGGATCTCGTTGTCGATGTTTTCCTCGCCGAACTCGTTCTCGATGACGGCGATCTTCTGGCCGTGCGCCTCGGTCAGCACGCGCTTCAGGAGGGTCGTCTTGCCCGAGCCCAGAAAGCCGGTCAGGATGGTGGCGGGGATCAGGCTCATGGGCGGTTCACTCGGGGTTGCGGGTTCGAAAAGCAAGCTGCGGCGCCGCTCGGCGCACTGGCGACCGCCGGACTTGGGGCCGGCGCCAGCCCCTTCAAGGTAGCAGACTTGTCAAGCGGACACGTTTCGCGCTTCGGGTAAGCTGGCTGCCGCACCGGTTTCCTGCCGGCCCGCCACCTCCGCTCCGATGTCAGAACCTCCAGCCGCCCGAGCCGCGCGCGGCGCCGACAAGGCCGCCGCGGCACCCGAGCGGCGCAATATCTTCCAGAAGCTCGTCGACCTCGTCTCGCCGGGCCCCGATTCGCGCGACCAGCTCATGGAGTCGCTCGCCGATGCCGAGCAGAAGGAGCTGATCGAGCCCGAGTCGCGGATGATGCTCGAGGGCGTGATCCGGATGGCCGACATGATCGCCGGCGATGTCATGGTGCCGGCGCCGCACATGGACCTGCTCGACATCGATGCGCCGTATGACGAGCTGCTGCACATCATCATCCGCACCGGCCATTCGCGCTTTCCGGTGTTCGAGGAGCGTCGCGACAACGTCATCGGCATCCTGCTCGCCAAGGACCTGCTCAAGCTGCAGCGCTCGCCCGACCTCAGCCTGCGCACGCTGCTCCGCCCCGCCGTCTTCGTGCCCGAGTCGAAGGCGCTGAACGACCTGTTGCGCGACTTTCGCTCCAACCGCAACCACCTGGCCATCGTCATCGACGAGTTTGGCAGCACCGCCGGCCTCCTGACCATCGAGGACGTGCTCGAAGAGATCGTCGGCGAGATCGAGGACGAGTTCGACGACAAGGACGGCCAGAGCAGCATCTACACCCTTGCCGACGGCGGCCAGCGCGTCGCCGGCGACACCAGCGTGGCGGTGGTCAACGGCTTCTTCGACGTCGCCCTGCCGACCGACGAGTTCGACACCATCGGCGGCCTGGTCGCGCAGGAGCTCGGGCGTGTGCCGCGGCGCGGCGAGTCGGTGACCGTGGCCGGCCTCGTCTTCACCGTGATGCTGACGCGCGGCGGCGCGGTGCGCTGGTTCAAGGTCAGCCGCGCCGCCGAAGAGGCCGTGGGCTCGGACGGCGCTTGACCGCGTCGTTCGCCGGCAGCGCGCAGCGCGGCGAGCGGTGGCCGGCCGGAGTCGACGCCGGCTTCGTCGCCGCGCTCGGCGCGGCGCAGACGATCGCCTTCGTGCACACCGCGTTCTGGCCGGCGCAGATGCTCGCCGTGGCGCTGCTCGCGTGGCGGGTCGGCCTGGCTTCGCCCGGCCGCGCCGCGGTGCTGGGCTATATGTTCGGCACCGCCTGGCTCTGCGCCGGCACCTGGTGGCTGTTCGTCAGCATGCACCGCTACGGCGGCCTGCCGGCCTGGCTGACTGCGCTCGCGGTGTTCGCGCTGTCCAGCTTTCTTTCGCTCTACCTCGCGATGGCGATGGCGGCGGTGGCACGCTGGCGCAGCCGTTCTCCGCTCGCCGGCGCCGCCTTCTTCGCCGCCGCCTGGCTGCTTGCCGAGCTGGCCCGTGGCGTCATCTTCACCGGCTTTCCCTGGGTCGCGAGCGGCTATGCGCAGGTCGACTCGCCGCTCGGCGGCTACGCATCGTGGATCGGCGTCTACGGCATCGGTGCCGTCGCCGCCGGCGTGGCCGCGGCCTTCGGCTTCAGCCGGCTCGGCACCTTGGGCGGATGGCTCGCGCCAAGCGCCGCGCTGGTCGCCGCCGTCGGGCTCGGCGCCGTCGTCGGGCGTGTCGACTTCACGAAACCGACGACGACGCTCTCGGTGACGCTGCTGCAAGGCAACGTGGCGCAGGAAGAGAAGTTCGAGTCCCGCTTCGTGCCCGAGGCGCTGGCCCAGACCGGGACGCAGCTGGCAGCCGCGCGCGGCGACCTCGTGGTCGGCCCCGAAACCGTGATTCCAGTCCTGCCCAGCCAGCTCGATACCGACTGGTGGGAAGGCGTGCTGGCCCGATTTCGCCAGCCCGGCCGCGCCGCCATCGTCGGCCTGCCGCTCGGCACCGACGACCTCGGCTACACCAATTCGGCGGCCGGCATCTCGGCCGCGACGGCCACGCTGCCGGGCGGCTTCTACCGCTACGACAAGCACCACCTGGTTCCTTTCGGCGAATTCATCCCGCGCGGCTTTCGCTGGTTCACCGAGCTCATGAACATCCCGCTCGGCGACTTCAACCGCGGGCCGATGACAGCGCCCTCGTTCGTCGTCAAGGGCGAGCGGGTCGCGCCCAACATCTGCTACGAGGATCTGTTCGGCGAGGAGCTCGCGGCGCGCTTTGTTCCCGAGGCGTCGGCGCCGACCATCCTCGCCAACATCAGCAACATCGGCTGGTTCGGCGAGACGAGCGCCGTCGCCCAGCACCTCGAGATCTCGCGCATGCGCACGCTCGAGCTGCAGCGGCCGATGATCCGCGCCACCAACACCGGCGCGACGGCGGTTGTCGATCATCGCGGCGTCGTCACGGCGTCGCTTGCGCCCTTCACGCGCGGCGCGCTCGAAGCGACGGTCGAAGGGCGCAGCGGCCTCACGCCGTTCGCCGCATGGGCCGGGCGATTCGGCCTGTGGCCGCTGTTCCTCGCGGCGGCGGCCGTGCTGCTCGTCGCCGTGGTCTCGCGACGCCGCCCCTAAAATCGGCGCTCGTCAAAGAGCACGCCCGCCTCGTGACGGAAAGCCGAGAACCCCGCGCGATGCTCTCGTTCCAGGACATCATTCTTCGTCTGCAGACCTACTGGTCGGGGCACGGCTGCGCACTGCTGCAGCCGTACGACATGGAGGTCGGCGCCGGCACCAGCCACACCGCGACCTTCCTGCGCGCGATCGGCCCCGAGCCGTGGAAGGCCGCCTACGTGCAGCCGAGCCGAAGGCCGAAAGACGGCCGTTATGGCCACAACCCGAACCGGCTGCAGCACTACTACCAGTACCAGGTCGTGCTCAAGCCTGCGCCGGCCGACATCCTCGACCTCTACCTGGGCTCGCTCGAAGCGCTCGGCTTCGACCTGAAGACCAACGACGTGCGCTTCGTCGAAGACGACTGGGAGAACCCGACGCTGGGCGCCTGGGGCCTGGGCTGGGAGGTCTGGCTGAACGGCATGGAGGTGACCCAGTTCACCTACTTCCAGCAGGTCGGCGGCCTCGAGTGCCGGCCGATCACCGGCGAGATCACTTACGGGCTCGAGCGGCTGGCGATGTACGTGCAGGGCGTCGACAACGTCTACAAGCTGCAGTGGACCGAGGGTCTGAGCTACGCCGACGTGTACCGCCAGAACGAGGTCGAGCAGAGCACCTACAACTTCGAGCACAGCGACGTCGAGTTCCTGCTCGTCGCCTTCGCGGCGCACGAGCGGCAGGCCAAGGCGCTGATGGAATTGCAGCTCGCGCTGCCCGCCTACGAGCAAGTGCTGAAAGCGGCGCATAGCTTCAACCTGCTCGACGCGCGGGGGGCGATCAGCGTCACGGAGCGGGCGGCGTACATCGGCCGGATCCGCGCGCTGGCGCGCAGCGTCGCGCAGAGCTACCTCGAGAGCCGGGCGCGGCTGGGGTTTCCGATGGCGAAGAAGGAATGGGGCGAGGAGATCGCGGCGCAGATGAACGCCAAGCGCGGCGCCTCGGGCGAGAAGGAAATGGCGTGACGTACGTAGTCGCTCCTTTGCTCGTGGAGTTGTTCGTCGAGGAGCTGCCGCCGAAAGCGCTGAAGACGCTGAGCGAGGCGTTCATGCACGAGCTGGTCAACGGCCTTGTCAGGCGTCGGCTCACTTCCCGCACACCGGGCGACTGGAAGTCGTTTGCTACGCCGCGACGGCTCGCGGTGTTTGTTGCGCAGGTCGCCACATGCGCCGATGACCGTGCCGACGAGGTGAAGCTGATGCCGGTCACGGTCGGTCTCGGCGACAACGGGCAGGCGACTCCCGCGCTGCTGAAGCGGCTCGCTGCCCTGGGCGCCGACGCATCGGTCGTTCCTTCTCTCGCACGACGCGGCGAGGGCAAGGCGGCGACGCTATTCCTCACTCGTACCGTGAAGGGCCAAACGCTCGCTGAAGGATTGCAGGAGGCGCTCGACGAAGCGATTGCGCGCCTGCCGATTCCGAAGCTCATGCAATACCAGCTGGCCGACGGCTGGACGACCGTGAAGTTTGTTCGTCCCGCTCACGCCCTTGTTGCGCTGCACGGCGCCGCCGTCGTGCCGGTGCGCGCGCTCGGCCTCGACGCCAGCCGCGCCACGCTCGGCCATCGCTTCGAAGCGCGGCAGACGCCGATACTGATCCGAGAGGCGTCGAGCTACGAGCGACAGCTTCGCGACGAAGGCGCCGTGATAGCCGGCTTTGCCGAGCGGCGCGCCGAGATCGCGCGCCAGCTCGCGAGCATCGGTGCGACCACCGGGCTTACGCCGATCGACGACCCTTCCTTGCTCGATGAAGTGACCGCCCTCGTCGAGCGGCCCAATGTGTTGGCCTGCGAGTTCGAGGCCGAGTTCCTGGCGGTGCCGGCAGAGTGCCTCATCCTGACGATGAAGGCGAACCAGAAGTACTTCCCGCTGCTCGATTCAGAGGGCGCGCTGACGAACCGCTTTATCGTCGTCAGCAACATCTCTCCGTCCGATCCGTCACGGGTCATCGAGGGCAATGAGCGAGTGGTCCGGCCGCGACTTGCCGACGCCAAATTCTTCTTCGACCAGGATCGCAAGAAGACACTCGAGTCGCGCGTGCCCGGGCTCGACCAGGTCGTCTACCAGGCGAAGCTCGGCACGCAAGGTCAGCGGACTGCGCGAGTGCGGGCCATCGCCAAGCAGATCGCAGCTCACGCGTTCCAGAACGAGAAGCTGGTCGACTCCGTCGATCGTGCCGCGATGCTGGCCAAGGCCGATCTGCTCACCGACATGGTCGGCGAGTTCCCCGAGCTGCAAGGCGTGATGGGCGGCTACTACGCGCGTCACGACGGCGAAGCCGCCGCCGTCGCCGAGGCGATCGAAGACCACTACAAGCCGCGCTTCGCCGGCGACGTGCTGCCGCGCGGCAAGGTCGGCGTGATCGTGGCCCTGGCCGACAAGCTCGAAGCCCTCGTCGGCCTGTTCGGCATCGGCCAGTTGCCGACCGGCGACAAGGACCCCTTCGCGCTGCGCCGCCATGCTCTTGGCGTGATCCGCATGCTGGCCGAGGTGCCGGTGCCGATCAGCCTCGAGCAGCTCGTCGCGTTGGCGCTGCCGGCATTCGGCGCTGTCATCTCGGACCCGAGCGAGCCCTTGCTGGTGTTCGTCTACGAGCGGCTCGCCGGCAGCCTGCGCGAGCAGGGCTACAGCGCGCAGGAGGTCGACGCCGTCCTGTCACGCCCGCCGGCGCAGCTCTCCGACCTGAAGGAGCGGCTCGCCGCGGTGCGCGCCTTCGCGGCGTTGCCCGAGGCGGCCTCGCTGGCGGCGGCCAACAAGCGCGTCGGCAACATCCTGAAGAAGTCGAGCGACGAAGCGTCGCGGCACGTGCGGAGCGCGCTTCTCGTCGAGCCGGCGGAGCAGGAGCTGCATGCGTTGCTGCTCAAGGTCGAGTCCGTGGCCGTTGACGCGTTCGACCGGCGCGACTACAGCGCTTCGCTGAAGGCGCTGGCGGCCTTGAAAAGCCCGGTCGACGCCTTCTTCGACACCGTCATGGTCAATGCCGACGACCTCGCGCTGCGCGGCAACCGGCTCGGTCTGCTCGCGCAGCTGCACGCCGCGATGAACCGCGTCGCCGACCTGTCCAGGCTCGCTACCTGACGAAGCCACAATCCGCCGTCATGAAGCTCGTCATCCTCGACCGCGACGGCACGATCAACGAAGATCGTGACGACTACGTGAAGTCGGCCGACGAGTGGCAACCTGTGCCCGGCGCGCTCGAGGCGATCGCCCGCCTCAACCATGCCGGCTGGCACACCGTGATCGCGACCAACCAGTCGGGGCTGGCGCGCGGCCTCTTCGACATGGCGGCGCTGAACGCGATCCATGCGCGCATGAACCGCGAGCTGGCCGAGGTTGGTGGCCGCATCGACGCCGTCTTCTTCTGCCCGCATGGTCCCGATGACGGCTGCCGCTGCAGGAAGCCCCTGCCGGGCCTGTTCGAAACGATCGGCGAGCGCTACAGCATCGACCTCGCCGAGGCGCACCTGGTTGGCGACTCTTTGCGCGACCTGCAGGCCGGCGCTTCGGTCGGCTGCATGACGCACTTCGTGCGCACCGGAAAGGGCGCGCGGCTCGACGAGGCCGAGCTGGTCGCGGTGCAGAGCGCCGTGCCGCAGGCTCGCATCCACGCCGACCTCGCCGCCTTTGCCCATGAACTGCTCCACGACGAGCGGGTCGAGCGCGGCGACGCGGCCGAGCCCGATTCGGTGTTCGGCGCGCTGTGATGGGCAAGGCCCTCGCCGTGCTCCGCTCGGCGCTCTTCTTCCTGTTCCTGTTCGTCACCATCGTGCCGTGGGCGACGGTCGCCGTCGTCTATTCGATCTTCGTGCGCGGCGAGCGCGTCTACTGGCTCTGCGCCGGCTGGCTCACGGTCTCGGTCTGGGGCGCGCGCGTCATCTGCGGCGTTCGCGCCCGCGTCCAGGGTTGGGAAAACCTGCCTGATTCGCCGGTCGTCCTGCTCTCCAAGCACCAGTCGGCGTGGGAGACGCTCGCCTTTCCGACGCTGATGCCGCATCCGCTTTGCTACGTCTTCAAGCGCGAGCTGCTCTGGATCCCGTTCTTCGGCTGGGCGATGGCGCGCATGGACCTGATCCACATCGATCGCAGCAAGCGCGCCGAAGCCTGGAGCAAGGTCGCCGAGCAGGGCCGCCGCTACATGGCGCAGGGCAACTGGGTGATCATGTTTCCCGAGGGCACGCGCACCGCGCGCGGCAGCCAGGGCAAGTACAAGAACGGCGGCACCCGGCTCGCCGTCGAGACCGGCCGGCCGGTGCTGCCGGTCGCCGTTTCCTCGGCGCGCTGCTGGCCGCGCAAGAGCCTGGTGCTGCGGCCAGGCGTGGTCGACATCTCGATCGGCAACCCCATCCCCTCGACCGGCCGCGACGCCGATTCGCTGATGCGCGAGGTCGAGACCTGGATCGAGGCCGAAATGCGGCGCATCGACCCCGAGGCCTATCCGGCATGAGCCCGCCGGGCCTCCTCAGGGGCGAATACCGGAGTGCGAAGCACGAAGGCACGCCAATGAGCTCGGCGATCGTGCGCGGCCTGCGCCGCGTCGTCAACGCACTGCAGCGCAGCCTGTTCGACGATGACGACGATCGCACGCCGGTCGTCGCCGCGCCGCCGCCCTCGGACCTGTCGCGCCACCCGCGCGCCAACCGCGAGCTCGCGCTCGACGGTCGGCGCGTCGCTTTCCTGCTCAGGCGCTCACGCCGGAAGAGCATCGGCTTCGTCGTCGGCATCGAAGGCCTCGCCGTCAGCGCGCCGAAGTGGGTGGCGCTGCGCGAGATCGATGCCGCGGTGCGCGAGAAGAGCGCCTGGATCCTCGCCAAGCTCGCCGAGCAGCGGGAACGCGCATCGCGGCTCGACGCGGCGCGAATCGTCTGGGCCGACGGCGCCGAGTTGCGCTTCCTCGGCGAGCCGATCCGCATCGCCGTCGACGCGCGGCACGGCGTGGCCGCCGGCGAGGTGGCGCTCGTCACCGCCGCGGCGGCGGACGAGGAGGGCGGAGACCCGGCGTCGCCGCGCCGGCTGCATGTCGGCCTGCCGCGCGACGCCTCGCCCGAGCGGCTGCGCGACGCGGTGCAGAGCTGGCTGCAGCGCGAGGCGCGCGCCGTCTTCGAAGCACGCTGTGCCCACTTCGCCGAGCGGCTCGGCGTGCGCGTGACGCGGCTTTCGCTCTCTTCGGCGGCAACCCGCTGGGGTAGCGCCAGCGCCAGCGGCGCCATTCGACTGCACTGGCGGCTGATCCACTTTCCGCTGCCGACCATCGACTACGTCGTCGCCCATGAACTGGCGCACCTGCGCGAGATGAACCATTCGCCGAAGTTCTGGGCGGTCGTCCGCTCGGTCGTCCCCGACTACGAAGCGGCACGCGGCCAGCTCGGCAGCGTGCCGCTGGCCGCCTGGGAGTAGGCGTCGTCGCGCGCGTCGCGAATGCGGCGACCCGCCGCTAGGTCGCGCTCAGCTCGAAGCGATAGACGCCGTCGGCGCCGACCCGCCGCGCCAGCCTGCCCTGGTACCAGAGCGCATGCAGGTGGGCGATCGATTCGCCCATCGCGAAGGTCATCTGGTGCAGGTCGAGCGGACGCCTGAAGATCACCGGCACCAGCTCGAAGGCGCTCTGCGGCCCCTTCGCGGCGAGCGCTTCGAGCACGTCGACGAAGCGCGCCGCATGGTGGTCTTGCAGCTGGCCGATGCGCGTATGCAGGCCCTTGAACGGCCGGCCGTGCGAAGGCAGCACCAGCACGTCGGCGGGGATCTGCCGCATGCGCTCGATCGATTCGAGGTACTGCGTCAGCGAGTCGGCTTCCGGCTCGATGTCGACGACGCTGACGTTGGTCGAGATGCGGGGCAGCACCATGTCGCCGCTGATCAGCACGCCCTGCGCCGCGTTGTGCAGGGCCATGTGCTCCGGCGCATGGCCGTAGCCGGCGTGGCAGGTCCAGCCGCTGCGCGCCGCGCCGCTGCCGACCGCGACTTCGCTGCCGTCGAGCAGGCGGCGATAGGCGAGCGGCAGCGCCGGCACCAGGCTTTTGTAGTAGTTGCTGCGCGCGCCGACTTTGTGCACCGCTTCCGGGTCGGCGGCCATGCCGTGCTGTGCCATGAAGGCGGCCGAGAGCGGCCCGCCGAAGCCGGCGCTGGCGCTTGTTGCCAGGCGCGCGACGTTGAAGTCGGTGGCGCTGATCCAGAGGCGCACGTTCCAGCGCTCGCACAGCCAGTGCGCGCAGCCGATGTGGTCCGGGTGCATGTGCGTGACGATGACGCGCAGCACCGGGAGGCCGCCGAGGTCGTTCGCGAAGATGTTTTCCCAGGCGGCACGCGTCGCCGCGTCGTCGATGCCGCTGTCGACGATGGTCCAGCCCTGGCGCAGCACGCCCTCGTCGTCGCGCTCGTCGCGCAGCAGCCAGAGGTTGATGTGGTCGAGCGCGAAGGGCAGGCCCATGCGCGTCCAGAGCACGCCTGGCGCGACCTCGATGGTCGAGCCGCGCTCGGGCAAAGTCTCGCCGAAGGGATAGTCGAGCTGGCGCTCGAGAGTGTTCATCGTCGCCATTCGATCTACACTTTCGCACTTTACGTAAACGTCAATCGGGAAGTGTATTCGCGATGCCTGCCGCAGCCGCCCTGTCGCGTCCGCGACACCTCGACCGTGCCGCCGCGGCGCCGACCTTCACGATCGGCGAGCTGGCGCGCGAGTTCGGCGTTACCACCCGCGCCATCCGCTTCTACGAGGACTGTGGCCTGCTCGACCCCGAGCGCGCGGGCCGCAACCGCGTCTACAGCACGCGCGACCGCACCCGGCTGAGGTTGACGCTGCGCGGCAAGCGCCTCGGCCTGAAGCTGGCCGAGGTCAAGGAGCTGGTCGACATGTACGAATCGCGGCGCGACACCGGGCCGCAGCTGCGCCGTTTTCTCGGTGTGCTGGCGCGGCATCGCACGCAGCTCGAGCAGCGCCTCGGCGACCTGCAGACGACGCTCGCCGAGGTGCTGGCGCAGGAGGCCGAGGCCCGCCGCCTGCTCAAGGCGAGAACCGCAGCGTGAGCCGGTCATGACGACGCAACTCGACGAGCTGTTCGACCGCAACCGCCGCTGGGCCGCGGCCACCGAGCAGCGCTCGCCCGGCTTCTTCACGCGGCTGCTCGCGCAGCAGGCGCCGCAGTACCTGTGGATCGGCTGCGCCGACAGCCGCGTGCCGGCCAACGAGCTGGTCGACCTGCTGCCGGGCGAGCTGTTCGTGCACCGCAACGTCGCCAACGTCGTCGCCCACGGCGACCTCAATTGCCTCTCGGTGATCCAGTTCGCCGCCGACGTGCTGCAGGTGCGCCACATCATCGTCGTCGGCCATTCGCGCTGTGGCGGCGTCATCGCCGCGCTCGAAGGGCGGCGCGTCGGCCTGGCCGACAACTGGCTGCGCTACGTGCAGGACGTGCGCGACCGCCACGGCGAATGGCTCGCCACGGTGGACGAGGCACGCCGCGTCGACGCGCTCGGCGAGCTCAACGTCGTTGAGCAGGCGCGCCACGTCTGCGAGACGACCGTGGTGCGCGACGCCTGGACGCGCGGCCAGGAGCTGGTCGTGCACGGCTGGTTCTACGGCTTGCAGAACGGCCTGCTCGAAGACTTGCGCTTCACGGTCGCGAGCCTCGACGAGGTCGACGCCAAATATGCGCAGGCGATCGCCGCCGTGCGCGAGCGCTACGCCGCAGCGCCGTGAACGCGCCGCCGGCCTTTCCCGCGGCGCTGACCGACGCGCGCGCCTTCGCCATCGCCAAGGCGATGCTCGAAGGATTCGATCGTCACTACCGGCTGTTTCGCCAGGCCAGCACCGAGGCGCAGGCACGCTTCGAGGCGGCCGACTGGCACGGCCAGCAGCGCGCCCAGGTGCTGCGCATCGAGTACTACGACAAGCGCGTCGAAGAGGCCGCCGAGCGGCTGCAGAACGAGTTCGAGGCGGCCGCTCTGCCGATGGACGTCTGGCAGCAGGTCAAGCTGCACTACATCGGCCTGCTCATCGACCACTATCAGCCCGAGCTGGCCGAGACCTTCTTCAACTCGGTGACGACGAAGATCCTGCACCGCAGCTACTTCCACAACGACTTCATCTTCGTCCGGCCCGCCGTTTCCACCGAATACATCGAGAACAACGAGCCGGCGGCGCTGCCGACCTACCGCGCCTACTACCCGACGCGCGAGACGCTGGCCGCGACCTGGCTGCGCATCGTCGACAACTTCCAGCTGCGGCGCGAGTTCGAGAACCTGGAGCGCGACGTCGCCTCGGTGATGGCGGCGGTCGACCAGCAGCTCGGCGACGCGCCGCTGCGCACCAACTTCCAGATCCAGGTGTTGTCGTCGCTGTTCTTCCGCAACAAGGGCGCCTACCTGGTCGGCAAGATCATCAACGGCTTTCACGAGACGCCGTTCGCCCTGCCGATCCTGCACGGCGCGGGCGGCGGGCTGGTCATCGACGCGGCGCTGTTCGGCGAAGACGACCTGCTGCTCGTCTTCAGCTTCGCCCGCGCCTACTTCATGGTGGCGATGGAGGTGCCCTCGGCCTACGTGCAGTTCCTGCGCTCGCTCATGCCGCGCAAGCCCCGCTCCGAGATCTACAGCGCGCTCGGCCTGCAGAAGCAGGGCAAGAACATCTTCTACCGCGACTTCATGATGCACACGCGGCATTCGTCGGACAAGTTCCGCATCGCCCCGGGCATCAAGGGCATGGTCATGCTGGTGTTCGACCTGCCGAGCTTTCCCTTCGTGTTCAAGGTCATCAAGGACTTCTATCCGGCGCAGAAGGAGACGACGCGCGAGAAGATCAAGAGCAAATACCTGCTCGTCAAGCAGCACGACCGGGTCGGCCGCATGGCCGACACGCTGGAGTACAGCAACGTCGCCTTTCCGCGCGAGCGATTCGACGACGAGCTGATCGCCGAACTGGCCCACTTCTGCCCGAGCCTGGTCGAGGAAGACGGCGACACGCTCGTCATCCGCCATCTCTACATCGAGCGGCGCATGATCCCGCTCAACATCTACCTGCAGGAAGCGACGCCCGAGCAGAGCGAGCACGCAGTGGTCGAGTACGGCAACGCGATCAAGGACCTGGTACGCGCCAACATCTTTCCCGGCGACATGCTGTGGAAGAATTTCGGCGTGACGCGCCACGCCAAGGTCGTGTTCTACGACTATGACGAGATCGAATACCTCACCGACTGCAATTTCCGCAAGGTGCCCGAGGCGCGCAACGAGGAAGAAGAGATGTCGGGCGAGGTCTGGTACGCGGTCGGCCCGAGAGACGTCTTCCCCGAGACCTTCGGCCCCTTCCTGCTCGGCAATCCGGCGGTGCGCGAGGTCTTCATGGCGCACCATGCCGAGCTGCTCGACGCCGCCTTCTGGCAAGGCCACAAGCAGGAAATCCTCGCCGGCTACGTGCATGATGTGTTCCCCTATGAAGCGCAGAAGCGCTTCGAGGTCCGGCGCGCCGCGGACCGCTAGTCCCCCGATTCGAAAGGAGCTTTTCCATGGCTGATTCCATCGTCATCGTTTCCGCCGCGCGCACGCCGATCGGCGGCATGCTCGGAGACTTCAGCGCGCTCGCCGCGCATCAGCTCGGCGCGGTCGCCATCAAGGCGGCGGTCGAGCGCGCCGGCATCACCGGCGACGCCGTCAACGAGGTGTTGATGGGCAACTGCCTGATGGCCGGCCAGGGCCAGGCGCCGGCGCGCCAGGCGGCGCTCGGCGCCGGCCTGCCGCAATCGGCCGGCGCCGTGACCCTCTCGAAGATGTGCGGCTCGGGCATGCGCGCCATGATGTTCGCGCACGACATGCTGAAGGCCGAAAGCGCCGAGATCGTCGTCGCCGGCGGCATGGAGAGCATGACCAACGCGCCGCACCTGACCTTCGTGAGGAAGGGCGTTCGCTACGGCGCGACCCAGCTCTACGATCACATGGCCATCGACGGCCTCGAAGACGCCTACGAAAAGGGTCGCGCCATGGGCGTGTTCGCCGAGGATTGCGTCGCCAAGTACAAGTTCACGCGCGAGGCGATGGACCAGTTCGCGGTGACCTCGACCCGGCGCTCGAAAGAGGCCAACGAGGACGGCAGCTTCGACTGGGAAATGGCGCCTGTGAGCGTGCCCGGCAAGGGCGGCGAGACGCTGGTCAAGTTCGACGAACAGCCGTTCAAGGCCAAGCTCGAGAAGATCCCGGGGCTGAAGCCGGCATTCAAGAAAGACGGCACGATCACCGCCGCCACCTCGTCGAGCATCTCCGATGGCGCCGCCGCGCTGGTGCTGATGCGCGAGTCGACGGCGCTGCGCCTCGGCTCGAAGCCGATCGCCCGCATCGTCGCGCATTCGGTGCATGCGCAAGCGCCGAATACCTTCGCGACGGCGCCGGTCGGCGCGATCCAGAAGGTGCTGAAGTCGGCCGGCTGGATGTCGGAAGACGTCGAGCTCTGGGAAGTGAACGAGGCCTTCGCCGCGGTGACGATGGCGGCGATGCACGAGTTCGACCTGCCGGCCGAGATCGTCAACGTGCACGGCGGCGCGGTCGCGCTCGGCCACCCGATCGGCGCCAGCGGCGCGCGCATCGTCGTCACCCTGCTCGGCGCCCTGCGCAAGGCCGGCAAGAAGAAGGGCGTCGCGGCGCTCTGCATCGGCGGCGGCGAAGCGACGGCGATGGCGGTCGAGCTGTTCTAGAGCGCGGCCGATGCTCGGCACGCATTCGCTGGCGCTGTTCGCGACGACGGTCTTCGTCGTCAACGCGACGCCCGGCGTCGACATGATGCTGACGCTGACGCGAACGCTGCGCTACGGCGTTCGCGGTGGCCTGGCCGCCGCGCTCGGCGTGATGGCCGGCTGCGTCGTCCATGCGCTGGCCGCGGCGCTCGGCCTCGCCGCGCTGATTGCAGCCTCGGCCGCTGCCTTCTCGGTCATCAAGTGGATCGGCGCGGCCTATCTGCTCTGGCTCGCGTTCGGCATGCTGAAGAGCGCCTGGGCGGGCGAGGCCGCGACCGCACTGCCACGGCTCGCAGAGAGCCCGGGCCTCGTGGCGCTGTTCCGCCAGGGCGTGCTCACGAACGTGCTCAATCCGAAGATCGCGCTGTTCTTCCTCGCCCTGCTGCCGCAGTTCATCGATGCCGATGCGCCGAGCAAGACGCTCGCCTTTCTCTTCCTCGGCGCCTGGTTCATCGTCCAGGGCGGCCTCTTCCTGGTTGCCTTCGTCTTTCTGGTCGCGCCGCTGCGGCGCTGGCAGGCGAGCGGCGGGTGGAAACGCGGCCTGAACGCCGCCGGCGGCGGCCTCTTCACCTGGCTCGCGGTGCGTCTGGCGCTGGTGGAGCGCGCATGAGCCCGCCGGGCCGCGCCAAGGGCGAATACCGGAGTGCGAAGCACGAAGGTACCCCAGTGAGCGGAACCGCATCGACAGCGGTGCAGGTGCCCGCCGCCGTCGGCGAGAGTTTCACGCTGCGCGTGCGCATCACCGACGACGAGATTCCGGTCTTTGCGAAATCCGTGCACGACCACAACCCGCTGCACCACGACCTCGCCACTGCGCTGGCCGCCGGCTATCGCGGCCTGATCGCCTCGGGCACGCAGCTCGGCAGCATCTTCATGGCGATGACCGCGACCCACTTCGCCAAGCCGACCGCGAGCGGGCTGAGGCGATCCGGCGTCGGTATGGGCTTCGACATCCGCTTTCGGGCGCCGGTCTATGCCAACGAGGACATCGACCTGCGCTGGACCGTCACCGGCATCGAGCGCAAGGACAGCCTGAACGGCTGGATCACCCGCCTCGAAGGCGACGCGCGCAGCGGCGACGCGCTGCTCCTCAGCGGCACGGGAACGCTGCTGCTGCGCCTGCCCAAGGCTGCGTCATGATCCTCAGCGACGACCACCGCGCCGCGCAGGACGCGGTGCGCGCCTATGTGCAGGACTGCATCGCGCCGCAGGCCGCGGCATGGGATCGCGACGGCCACTTCCCGAAGGAAGAGCTGCAGGGCCTGGCCGCCCTCGGCTGCTACGGCGTCGCGGTGCCCGCCGAGCACGACGGCGCCGGGCTCGACTACCTGGCGCTCGCCGTCATCCTCGAGGAGATCGCCGCCGGCGACGGCGCCACCTCGACCATCGTCAGCGTCAACAACTGTCCGGTCTGCTCGATCCTGATGGCCTGGGCCGACGACGCGCAGAAAGAGCGCTGGCTGAAGCCACTGGCGCGCGGCGAGATGCTCGGCGCCTTCTGCCTGACCGAGCCGCATGTCGGCTCGCAGGCCGACGGGCTGAAGACGACCGCCGTGCGCGACGGCGCCGACTATGTGCTGAACGGCGTCAAGCAGTTCATCACCAGCGGCAAGAACGGCGACCTCGCGATCGTCATGGCGGTGACCGACAAGGCCGCCGGCAAGCGCGGCATCAGCGCCTTCGTCGTGCCGACCTCGACGCCGGGCTACGTCGTGGCGCGGCTCGAGGACAAGCTCGGCCAGCACGCCAGCGACACGGCGCAGATCGTCTTCGACCACTGCCGCGTGCCGGCCGCAAACCGGCTCGGCGAAGAAGGCCAGGGCCTGAAGATCGCGCTGTCTGGACTGGAAGGCGGCCGCATCGGCATCGGCGCGCAGGCGATCGGCATGGCGCGCGCCGCCTTCGACGCGGCGCTCGCCTATGCCAAGGAGCGGGTCGCCTTCGGCAAGCCGATCTTCGAGCACCAGGCGGTGCAGTTCCGCCTTGCCGGCATGGCGACGCAGATCGAGGTGGCGCGGCAGATGGTGCATCACGCCGCGAGCTTGAAAGACGCCGGCCTGCCTTGCCTCAAGGAAGCGGCGATGGGCAAGCTCTTCGCCAGCGAGATGGCCGAGCGCGTCTGCAGCGAGGCGATCCAGGTGTTCGGCGGCTACGGCTACGTCAGCGACTTCCCGGTCGAGCGAATCTATCGCGACGTGCGCGTCTGCCAGATCTACGAAGGCACGTCCGACGTGCAGAAGATCCTCATCGCGCGTGCCCTCGGATAGGCCACCGCTGCCTCAACGACCGGGCCGTGGCGCCAGCCTCATGCGCAGGCCGACCGGAAACATCGCGAAGGCCAGGCGCTCGGCCGGCGCCCCGCCCGATTCGGTACCGACTTCGACCAGCGTGTAGTTGCGCGCGATCAGCGACAGCACCATCTTCATTTCCACCAGCGCCAGGTAGCGGCCAGGACACAGGCGCGGCCCGGCGCCGAACGGCATGGCGGCGCGATTCAGCGCACGCGGTCCCTCGCCGCCGTCGAGCCAGCGCGCCGGTCGGAACTCGGCGGCATCGTCGCCCAGCACGGCCGGATCGGTCGCCGGCTTGCGCATGACGCAGAACACGATCGTGCCCTGGCGCAGCGGCATGCCGGCCAGCGTCGTGTCGCGTCGAGCCTCGACGAAGATGAGTGGCGCGACCGGACGCAAGCGCATCGCTTCGTGCAGGCAGGCCTCGAGGTAGTCGAGCCCGCGCGTGCGGTCGAAGTCGCGCAGCACACGCTCGTCGCCGTCGACGGTCGCGTCGACCTCGGCGACGAGCTTGTCCCACGCGGCGCGGTCGCGGTGCAGCAGAAAGAGCGCCCAGCCGAGCGTGTTGGCCGTGGTGTCCTCGCCGCCGAGCAGCACCGTGAGCACGTTGCCCGCGATCTGCGCTTCGCCGAGCGCGCTGCCGTCGGCGTCGCGCGCGGCGAGCAGTGCCTCGAGAAGGTTGGGCGGCCTGGCGGCGCGCTCCGGCTCGGCGGCCATGCGCTGGCGCGCCTCGGCGATGAAGCGGTGCACCGCCTTGTGCACCTCGGCGAGATGGCGGTCGAAGGCGCGGTCGATCGGCAGGCGCAGGTGTCGCCAGTACGGGAACGGCATGTTGATGCGCCGGTAGATCATCGGGAACACCTTGTCGAGGTGCGCCTGCAGCGCGTCGCTGCCGGCCTCGATGGTGTTGACGTCGGAGCCGAAGGCCAGGCCGGCCGTGACGTCGACCGTGTAGCGCATGAGCTGCGCCTGCAGGTCGATCGGTTCGCCCGTGCGCGCCGCTTCGGCGAGGCTGCGGTCGAAGCGCTCGGTGACGCGAACCAGTGACGGGAAGAAGCGGGCCAGGTGGCCCGGGTCGAAAGCCGACATGACGAGCCGGCGCTGGCGCCGCCAGTCGTCGCCCTCGGCAGTGAACACGCCGTCGCCGCCCATCTCGTTGATGACCGAGCCGATCACGCCGAGGCGCCGCCAGCCGTCGGGGCGGTCGCGCAGGATGCCGGCGATGAGCGGGCCGTCGGCGAGCACGACGATCGGCTTGCCGCCGAGCGTCAGGCGGTACAGCGGCCCGTACTCGTCGGCCCAGCCTTCGAGCTTTTCATGCATGCGCGGCAGGTCGAGCTGGGGCAGGTTGCCGAGCAACGGCCAGGGCCGCGGGCCGGGCAGGTCCTTCAGCGCGCGCGGTGTCGGTTCGGCCAGGGCGTCGGGCGACGATCGATCCATGAAGGGCTCCTTTGCTGAGTTCGAAGTGTGAGTCAAAGCGCGTTCGGGCCGGGCCTCTTGCCGCGCCCCGGGCGGACAAGTACGCTTTGCCATGCCCGTGCTGCACCCCGCCGTCGAGTTCTACTTCGACTTCTCGTCGCCCTATACGTACATTGCGTCGGAATGGATCGAGGCGCTCGCCGCCCGGCATGGCCGCACCGTCGACTGGAAAGCGATCCTGCTCGGCGTCACCTTCCAGGCGGCCGAGCTGAGGAGCCCGGTCAGCCATCCGATCAAGCGCGAATACTCGCTGCACGACTTCGACCGGTCGGCGCGTTTCGCCGGCGTGCCGTTCACCTTGCCCGATCCCTTTCCGATCGCAACGCAGAACGCGGCGCGCCTGTTCTGGTGGCTGAAGGACGAACGGTCGGCCTCGGCGGCGCCCTGGGCGCGGCACTGCCTGCGCGCCTACTTCACGCGCAACGTCAACCTCGCCGACGTCGATGCGCTGAAGCGCCTCGCCGCCGAGTTCGGCATCGACCCCGACGAGGCCGAAGCGGTCTGGACGGCGCCGGCCTGGAAGGCGCGCCTGCGCCAGGCTTGCGATGAAGCGATCGCGCGCGGGGTGTTCGGCGCGCCTTTCTTCGTCGTCGACGGCGAGCCGTTCTGGGGCAACGACCGGCGCGCCCAGATCGAGCGCTGGCTGGCCAGCGGCCCGTTCTAGCGCCCGCCTTTCAAGGATCGATCGCGATGGAATTGCTCGGCTACCTGCGCACGCAGGCGCACGCCAACCGGCTCGCCAATCGCCGGCTGCATCACGCCATGCGCACGCTTTCGCGCGCGGAATTCCAGGCGCCTCGGGTCAGCTTCTTCCCCAGCCTGGCGAAGACGCTGAACCACATCCTCGCCGTCGACCTCTACTACCTCGCGGCGCTGCACGGCGAGGCCGACATGGAGCGGCAGTGGCGCGACGCACCGGACTGCGAGACCGTCGCCGACCTCGGCTTCGCACAGGCGGCGGCCGACCAGCGCTTCATCAACCACGTCGGCGCGCTGTCGGCAGCGCAGCTCGACGACGTCGTCGACATGGTCCGCGCCGAAGGCCGGATCCAGCGCGAGCTTCGCGGCCACGTCATCGCCCACCTGCTCAACCATCAGGTCCATCACCGCGGCCAGGCCCATGCCATGCTCGCCGGCACGGCGATCAAGCCGCCGCCGCTCGACGAGTTTCTGATGCCGAGCGAAGCGCATTTCCGCAAGGCCGAGCTCGAGGTGCTCGGCTGGACCGAAGCCTCGCTGTTCGGCCACCCGCCCGCAGCCGCCTGACGCTGCGCTACCCTTGCGGGCTTCCCCGAGGCGCGCCGCGAACACGTTTGGAAAACATCTACCTCACCCCCGAACACGAGTTGCTGCGCGAGCAGGTCGCCCGCTTCGTCGCCCGCGAGGTCGAGCCGCACGCGCTCGCCTGGGAAGAGACCGGCAACACGCCGCGCGAGGTGCTGAGAAAGCTCGGCAGCGCCGGCTTGCTGGGCCTGATGTACGAGAGCGAATACGGCGGCGCCGAGGCCGACGCGCTGACCAACCTGGTCTTCGCCGAAGCGCTATCGCAGTCGACCTTCGGCGGCTTCATCATCACCGTGCTCGTGCACACCGACATGGCGAGCCCGCACCTGCATCATGCCGGCACGCCGGCGCAGAAGGCGCGCTGGATGCCGGGCATCACGGCGGGGCAGACGATTACCGCCGTCGCCATCTCCGAGCCGGGCGCCGGCTCCGACGTCGCCGGCATCCGCACGACTGCGAAGCGCTCGGCCGACGGCAGCGAGTGGATCCTGAACGGCACGAAGCTCTTCATCACGAACGGCGTGCTCGCCGACCTCTACTTCGTCGCCGCCAAGACCGGCGGCGAGGGCCGGCATGCGATGTCGATGTTCGCGGTCGAGAAAGGAACGCCCGGCTTTCGCGTCGGCCGCGCGCTCGACAAGTCGGGCTGGCTTTCTTCCGACACGGCAGAGCTGGTGTTCGAGGACGTTCGCATTCCCGCCGGCCACCTGCTCGGCGAGGAGAGCCGCGGCTTCTATTCGGTGATGAAGAACTTCCAGACCGAGCGCATCGCTCTCGGCGCGATGGCGATCGGCCACTGCATGCAGGCGCTGCGCGTCACGCTCGAGCACGTGCGCGACCGGCGCGCCTTCGGTGCCACGCTGTTCGACAAGCAGGTGGTGCGCCAGCGCCTCGCCATGCTCGACGCCAAGACGCGCGCCGCGCGCGCCTTCATGTACCACTGCGCCTGGCGCGTCGCGCGGGGCGACGACGTGGTGCAGGAAGTCTCGATGCTGAAAGCGCTGACCGGCGAACTTGTCAACGAGGTGGTCTCGGGCTGCCAGCAGTTCCACGGCGGCATGGGCTACATGCGCGGCACCGTGATCGAGCGGCTCTGGCGCGACGCCCGCGTGCTCGCCATCGGCGGCGGCGCGACCGAGGTGATGCTCGATGAAGTCGCCAAGCGCTACTGAGCCGGCCCCGTTCTACCGACGACCGAAGGAGACGACATGACGACCACGCTTCGCGTCGAACGGGCTGGCGCCGTCGCCCGCGTCTGGCTCGATCGGCCCGGCGTTCGCAACGCCCTCAACGGCGCGTTGATCCGCGAGCTGGCCGCAACCTTCGCTTCGCTTTCGGCCGAGGGTGAAGGCGTTCGCGCCATCGTCCTCGGTGGCAGCGGCAAGGCCTTCTGCGCCGGCGCCGACCTCGCCTTCATGCGCGAGGTCGGCGGCTACACCTGGGAGCAGAACCGCGGCGACGCGGAAGTGCTCGCCGAGATGCTGTGGTCGATCTACAGCTGCCCGATCCCGGTGGTGGCGCGCATTCACGGCGACTGCTACGCGGGCGGGCTCGGCATCGCCTCGGTTTGCGACATCCGCGTTGCCGCCGACGTTGCCACCTTCTGCCTCAGCGAGGCGCGGCTCGGCCTGCTGCCGGCGACGATCAGTCCTTACGTCGTGCGCGCCATGGGCGAACAGGCGGCGCGCCGCTACTTCGTTACCGCCGAGCGCTTCAGCGCGGCCGAGGCCAAGGCGATCGGCTTCGCGCACGAACTCTGCACCGCCGACGCACTCGACGCCAGGGTCGACGCCGTCGTCGCCGCGATCGTCGCCAACGGGCCGATGGCAACGCGTGCCTGCAAGCAGTTGGTGCAGGACGTCGCCGGCCGCGAGATCACGCCGACCCTGCGCGCCGAGACGGCGCGCCGCATCGCCGATATCCGCGCCAGCGCTGAAGGCAAGGAGGGCGTGGCCAGTTTCCTGGAAAAGCGCAAGCCGGCCTGGCTCCTGCCGTGAACCTCGACCTGTCGCACCTTCTCGCCATCGCCGCCGCGCTCGGCTGGGCGAGCGGCCTGCGCCTGTATTCGGTCGTCTTTTTCACTGGCGCGGCCGGTGCGCTCGGCTGGGTCGACCTGCCGCCGGGTCTGCACCTGCTGCGAAGCCCGTGGCTGCTCGGGGCGAGCGGCGTCATGCTGTTCGTCGAGTTCTTCGTCGACAAGATCCCCGGCCTCGACAGCGTCTGGGACGCGCTGCACACGCTGATCCGCATCCCCGCCGGCGCAGTACTTGCCGCTGCCGTGTTCGGCGGCGACCACGTGACCTGGGCAACGATCGCCGCGCTGCTCGGCGGCACGCTGGCCGCGACCAGCCATCTCGCCAAGGCAACGACGCGCGCCGCCGCCAACACCTCGCCGGAGCCGTTCTCCAACATCGCCCTGTCGTTGCTGGGCGACGGCCTCGTGCCGTCTGCGCTCTGGCTCTCGTGGACGCATCCGGTCGCCTTCTTCGCCGCGCTCGCGCTCGCCCTCGTCGCCATGGTCGCGACGATCTGGATGCTGGGGCGATTCCTGCGCCGCGCGGCAAGCGCGGTGTCGCTGCGCTATCGTCGTCCCATGCCGCCTGCCGCACATATCGAGGTGAATCGATGAGCCTGTTGCCGAGCAAGGTCACGCTGGTCGACGTCGGCCCGCGCGACGGCCTGCAGAACGAGAAGCAGACGGTCGACGCGGCGGTCAAGGTCGAGCTCGTCCATCGCCTGCAGGCAGCCGGGCTGAGAGAGATCGAAGTCACCAGCTTCGTCAGCCCGAAGTGGGTGCCGCAGATGGCCGACAACGCCGCCGTGCTCGCCGGCATCGCGCGCCAGCCCGGTGTGCGCTATTCGGTGCTGGTGCCGAACATGAAGGGGCTCGACGCCGCGCTGTCCGCGCCGCGCGACCAGTGGCCCGACGAGATCGTCGTCTTCGGCGCGGCGACCGAGGCGTTCAGCCATCGCAACATCAACTGCTCGATCGCCGAGAGCGTCGAGCGCTTCCGGCCGGTCGTCGCCGCGGCGCAGGCGCAGGGCATCAAGGCGCGCGGCGCGGTCTCGGTGGCGCTCGGCTGCCCGTACCAGGGAGAGGTATCGGCCGACGAGGTCGAGCACGTCGTCAAGCTGATGAAAGGCATCGGCGTCGACCATTGCGGCATCGCCGACACGATCGGCGTCGGCACGCCGAAGAAGGTGCAGGCGGCGCTCGAGCGGGCGCTCAAGCACTATTCCGTAGCCGAGGTGAGCGGCCATTTCCACGACACTTATGCGCAGGCGATCGTCAACGTCTATGCCGCGCTCGAGGTCGGCATCGCGACCTTCGACGCGAGCATCGCCGGGCTCGGCGGTTGCCCCTATGCGAAGGGTGCGACCGGCAACGTCGCGACCGAAGACGTGGTCTTCCTGCTCCAGGGGTTGGGTATCGAGACCGGCATCTCGCTCGACGGCCTGGTCGACGCCGCGGCGTTCATCTCCGGCGTGCTCGGCAGGAGGCCCGTCTCGCGCTCGGCCAACGCCCTGCTCGCCAAGCGCGCCGCGGCGGCGACGGCGTCGGGTTGATCCGTCCCGTTTCCCGAGCGAAGCGCCGACGCGTCGCCCGCTCAGGCTGCCGTCAATGCGGCCGGGTCGACCACGCCATGACGTCGCGATGCACCGGGTTGCGGCGCAGGAAGCTGTCGCGAAATTCCGCTGGGACGGCGCCTTGCGCGCGCTCGGTCAGCCACGCCGCTGCCGACCGCGCATGCCGGTCGGCGTCGTCGGCCCGGCCCGCGCACTGCAACGCCTTCGCCAGCCACAGCCCGCAGTGCGGCGTCCAGGCGCCGAGCTCGCCTCTTGCCAGCTCGCGCTCGGCGCAGCCGACGCTGGCCAGCGCGGCGGTCATGTCGCCGGATCGGGCGAGCAGCCAGGCGAGCAGCGAGTGCAACGGCACCAGCTGTTCGCGCAGCTCGTGGGCCTGGCCGCGCACGATCAACGCGGCGCAGGGCTGGGCCCGCAGGTCCGGGTCGCCCGCCTGCCCGGCGATCAACGCCAGCCGACATGCCTGCATCAGGTTCTCGTCGCCGATGGCAGCGGCGACGGCGGCGCTCGTTTCGATGGCGCTGCCCACCGCCAGGCCGTAGCGCCACCGCAAGGCGAGTGCTCGCTGGCGCTGCCGCATCGAGTGTCTCGAGACCGTGGCGAAGGCCTCGACGTGGCGATGCGCGAGGTCCGGTCGGCCGAGGTCGAGATAGATGTCGGCCAGCACCGACGCGAGCGACTGCTCGGGATCCTTCTGCGCGCCGAGGCGCAGCATCGATTCGTCGGCGATCGCCAACGCGCCGTCCCAGTGACCGCAGCGACGCTCGATGTCGGCGATGTTGCGTGCATTCGACGCGAGCTCGGCGCCGATCATGTCGGTGCCGCGCAGTGCTTCGAGCGCGCGCGCGAGCGTGACCCGCGCGCTGCCGACGTTGCCGAGATGCAGCTCGCCTTCGGCCTGCCGCACCAGCAGCATGGCCAGCAACTTCGGCGAGCCTGAATCGAGCACGCGCTGCAGCTCGTCGCGCTGCCCGTCGAAGGCGATTCGGGCCTGCCCGGTCCAGAGCAGGACGGTGTGGATGTTCAGCTCGATCGCCAGCGCGCGCGCTTCGCGACCGACGCTGCGATGCAGCGCGACGGCCGCGGCGAAGTGCTTCGCCGCATCGTGGAGGTGGCCGTCGTGGGTGGTGTACACGCCCTTGCTGAAACGGCACTCGGCCTCGATGACGCGGTCGGCGCTGTCGTTTGCCATGGCGAGCGCGTCGTCGATGCGTTCGCGGCACGCGATGTGCTCGCCGCGCTGGTGGAGGCCGACGATGCGCAGGAACGCGACACGGGCCCGCTGCGAAGGCGTGCGTGCGAGCGGCTCGAGCCGGTCGACCGCCTGCTCGAACTCGGTCGAGGGCCCGATTTCGGTGATCGACTCGGCGCAGTCGAAGAGCAGGTCGAACGCCACGTCGGGTCGGCCGCGCGAGAGCTCGATCGACGCGGCGCGGCCATACGCGTCGCGTGCCTCGCGGCTGCGCCCCAGCTGCCAGGCCTGGCGCGCCGCGGTCGCCAGATACGGCACCGCCGCCGCTTCGTCACCGGCGCACAGCCAGTGATGCGCCAACCGTGCCGCGCCGGCGCCGCGCTCTGCCAGGTAGGCGGCGACGCGGGCGTGCAGCACGCGCGCGATCGGCTGCGGCAGCAGGCGATGTGCCGCCTCGCCGATCAGGTCGTGCATGAAGCCGCGCGCATCGAGCAGCCCCTGGCGCTCCAGCGCATGCCAGGCATCGGCAAGCTCGAGCACGTCGCGCCGGCTCACCGCGGCGGCCAGCTCAGGCTCGAAGTCGTTGCCGGCGACGGCGGCAATGCGGACGACGAGAAGGCCATCGGCCGGCAGCGCCAATAGCCGTTTCTCGAGCAGCTCGGTCACGCGCGCCGGCGCTTCGAGCTTGTCGGCGCTCAGGTGGCCATGCTTCTCGAGCGCGTGGCGGATCGTCTCGAGCAGATGCAGCGGATTGCCGCCGATGCGGCGCACCAGCGCCGCCGCGATGGCCCTGGCGTCGACCGTCGGCAAGGCCAGCGATTCGACGAAGGGCTCGATCGACGCCGCGGCGAGCGGCTGCAAGGGCACGAGGAGGGCGTCGCTGCGCTTGGTCAGGCCGTCGATGCGCTGGTTCGCCGGATCGCCGTCGCTGCGCGAGGCGAAGCCGAAACGCAGGCCGGCGAGCGCCGGCCAGTCGAGCAGCTCCTGCCAGGTGTCGACGCTGGCGTCGTCGGCGAACTGCAAGTCATCGAGGACGAGGCCGCCGAGGCCGTGCTGGCGCGCTGCGCGCAACAGGTCGGCGAGCATCGGCACCGCCGACTGCACGCTCGGCTCACGGTCCTCGCCCGGCCCTGACATCAGCGCCTTGAAGCGCGCCCGGGCGGGCACGGCGCCGAGCGCGGGCCAGCGCTCGCTCAGGCGATGGACCAGTCGATCGAGGGTGGCCAGGGGCACCTTGTCGTCGCCGGGACGGGCGCGCAGGACCAGCGTGCCCGGCTGGCCTTCGGACATCGCACCCAGCAGCCGGCTCTTGCCCGAGCCGGCTTGTCCGGCGACGATGAAAAGCCGCCCGGCCGCCCAGGCACGGGCAAGCGCACGCAGCTCGGCCTCTCGGCCGATCAGCTGCGGCGGTCGCAGCGCCGACGCGGGCAAGGCCTGACCGGGCATCCAGATGTGCGGATGCGCCTGCTCGATCGTCTGCAGCAGCGCCAGCGTGTCGCTCGAAGGACGCGTGCCGACTTCGTCCTTCAGCGTGCGCTCGCAATGATCGAAGGCGAGCAGGGCGGCGGCGCGGTCGCCGCGCAGGTAATGCAGGCGCATCAGGTGGCGATGCGCCGCTTCGCTCAGGGTGTCGAGCTGGAGCAGGGTCTGCGCCACCGGCAGCGCGGCGGCGAGCTCGCCCGCATTTTCGAGCGCGCGGACCTGCGCTTCGAGGTCCCGCCGCTGGCCGGTCAAGCGGCGCTCGCGCTGCTCGTGCAGCCAGCGGTTCAGGTCGGGTGCATCCGGAAACTGCAGGTCTCCGAGCACGCCGACGTCGGCGCCCAGGTCGTGCCGCACCCCTTCGCGGAGGCGCAGCGCGCCGCCGCCGACGACCAGCTCGCCGCAATGCTTCTTCAGGTGAAAGAGGCGCTGGCGAAGCGTGTTGCGCGACGCCTCGGGCTCGCTGCCCGGCCACAGCAGCTCGGCCAGCCGGGCCCGCGGCGTCGGACCTTCGAGCGCCAGCCAGGCGAGCAGCGCCGCGTCGCGCGGCGCGAGCGCGCTGTTCGAGCCGTCGGCGAGGGTGGCCGACGCGAAGTCGACCAGGTGCAGGCGCATGGCAACCGGTGCCGCACGCCGATTGGCCTGCGGCGTGCGGCGTGCGGCTCTTGAGGGTGGTGGCGATGGTAGCGACGAAAGCGGGCGGCCGGGCCGACTCACGGGCAGGGCACGACGGCCGGGCAGACGCCGTTGAACGTGCGCGGCGTCGTCTCCTTGCACGAGGCGACCGCGGTGAAGGTGTTGCTCGCCAGGAAGTCCGGCTGCAGGTCCGCGCGCCAGCCGCGATCGATGCCGAAGAGTGCGCTCGAGACGATCTCGGTGTTGGTGATGAACTGGCTCGGCGGCGGCCCGAAGATGCGGATCGCCGCGTTGTTGATGGCGATGCCGGGGAAGGGGCAGGAATTGCCGCCAGAAACCGATGCGCCGCCGGCGAATTCGACACGCACGTTCTGCATCGTGCTGCGTGGATCGACCGTGCCGCTGAAGGCGATGCCGAGCCAGTCGCCCGCCTTCGACGCGGGTCCCTGGTCGGACGTGAACACGATCTTCTGGTCGGCGGCCGCTCCGCCGATCGCGATCAACGCGCCCTTGGCCGCACTGGTGCCGCTTCCGGGGTCGACGTTGAACGTTCCGCCCGGCGGGAACTGGATGGTGACGCCGGGGTCGATCGTCAACACCGCGACCTGGCTGGTGACCTGCGAGTTGATGTCCATGCGGCCGCCGTCGGCGCCGCTGCCGACGTGGTACGGCACGCCGCGGTTGTGCACCGTCTGGTCGTCGACGACCGGGCCACCCGAGCCGGCGATGGCGATCGCGTCGTGGCCGTTGCCGGTGTACGTGCCGCTCGGCACCGAGCCGATCACCCGAGCATAGACGTGCACCGGATAGCCGGCCGAGCCATGCACGGAGAGCTGCTGCGAGGTGGCGTCGAAGCCGACCGGCCCGTTGATGTAGACACCCTGGCTGAGTGAGCCGCCGATGTCGACGTTGTCGACATGGAAGCTGCCGCTCAGGCCCGGGCTTTGCATGTGCAGCACGCCGGCGTAGGCGGGGTTGGTGCTGAGCGGATCGCCGCCGCCGGCGAGCACCGCGTGCGTCAACGACAGGTTGCCGCCGAGGTTGCGGATCGACGCCCAGGCCTGCCCGGCCACCTTGGCTTCGAAGGCGACGGGACGACCCTGGCTGCCGTTGGCAACGAGGCTGCCAGCCGGCGTTACCGTGACCGTGCCGCCTTTGACGATGCGCACCACCGCGCACTCCTGGATCGTCACCGGCGCCGAGACGTTGATGTCGAAGGGGATGATGTGCGGGCTGCCCGCCTCGGTCCAGGTCTCGGCGGCGTTGATGCTGCCGTGCGTCGTGCCGGCGCCGCTAGGCGCCGTGCAGGGCAGCACGCCGCCGACCGCGCCGCAGGTCAGGTTGAGCGTGGTCACGTCGGCATTGCCGACGGTGCCGCTGACGAACGAGGTGCCGGCGATCGCGCCGGGGCCGGTGAAGAAGCAGGTCTGGTTGGTCGGCTGATTGCGCACGCTGATGCTGTAGCTCGTGCCGTTGCTGGCGCTGGTGTCGCTGGCCGCGAACACGAAGCTGTTGTTGGTGATCGCCGCAGTGCCGAGCTGAACGCCCAGGTTCGGAGCGAAGTAGGTCAGGTCGAGGCCGGTGCCGGTCATGCCGGTGATCGTTCCGCCTACGGAATAGGCGGGCGGGTAGGGGCAGTCGACAACGACGTCGGCGATGTCGCCGCTGCCGATCGTGCCATTGCCGTTCGTGACCGCGCAGGTCTGGTCAGGCGTCTGCGGCTGCGACGCGATGGTCACGCTGTAAGCGCTGCCGACCGGCAAGGCCGTGGCGAAGGCGTAGGTTCCGTCGATGAACCGAGTCAGGTCGTCACCGCCGTTGTTCTGCAACTTGATGCCGTGCGCCGAGTGCTGCCTGAGCCCCGTGATCGTCAGCGACACGGTGTGGGTTCCGCAGGCCACATTGATGCCGTTGACGTCGGCCGCGGCGACCGCGCCGCTGCCGTTGACGACGACACAGGTCTGCGCCGGGTGGGTCGGCTGATTGACGATCGAGACACCGTAGACGGTGCCATTGACGGCGCTGGTGCGGCTGGCGTCGAACACGAACGCGCCGTTCGCGCTGACCTGGTCGATCGAGGGCAGGCTGACGTTGTCGGCGTTGTATTGCAGCGTCAGGCCCGTGCCGGTGAGGCCCGTGACCGTGCCGCCGACCGCGTAGGCAGTGGCGTAGGGGCAGTCGATCGCGACGTTGCTGATGTCAGCGCCGGCGATCGAGCCGCTGCCATTGGTGACCGTGCAGGTCTGGTCGGGCCCGGTCGGTTGCGAAGAGACCGTCACGGCGTAGGCGGCGCCGGCGGCGAGCGCGGTCTTGAAGGTGAAAGAGCCCTCGCCGAAGGCCTTGAGATCGTCGCCGCCGTTGTTGCGCAAGGTCGCGCCGTTGTAAGAGTGGCGCAGGCCCGTCACGGTGACCGACACGGTGTGCGTCGAAGTGTCGGGGGCGGTGCCACCGCCGCCGCAGGCCGAAACCAACGCGAGGAGCGCCAGGGCACCGACGCGGCGAAGAACTGAAACCATGACCGACTCCCCTCGGGAACGTCCCCGACGGAAGAGGTTGTAGGCAACGCGCCGTTATGAAGGCGTTAGGACGAGGTGCTTCGCTGCGCTCGGGAAGACTTTGCGGCCCGCCGCGAAATCACTTCTCGACGAAGGCGCGCTCGATCACGTAGTCGCCGGCCTGGCCGATCCCGGAAGAGATGGTGAAGCCGGCGCCGTCGAGCACGGCGCGCATGTCCTTCAGCATCGCCGGGCCGCCGCAGATCATGGCCCGGTCATGGGCAGGGTCGATCTGCGGAAAGCCGATGTCGCCGCACAGCTTGCCGTTGGCGATCAGGTCCGGCAGGCGCCCCTGGTTGCGGAACGGCTCGCGCGTCACGGTCGGGTAGTAGACGAGCTGGTCGCGCACCTGCTCGCCGAGGTGGTCGTGGCGCGGCAGGTCGTGGGCGATCAGGTCGGCGTAGGCCAGCTCGTCGACCTTGCGCACGCCGTGCACGAGCACGATCTTCTTGAAGCGCTCGTAGGTATCGGGGTCGCGGATGATGCTCATGAACGGCGCCAGGCCGGTGCCGGTCGCGAACAGGTAGAGAAAGCGGCCGGGCAGCAGGTCGGTCAGCACCAGCGTGCCGGTGGGTTTGCGGCCGACCAGGACTTCGTCGCCGACGCGTAGGTGCTGCAGGCGTGAGGTGAGCGGCCCGTCCTGCACCTTGATGCTGAAGAACTCGAGGTGCTCCTCGTAGTGGGCGCTGGCGATCGAGTAGGCGCGCATCAGCGGCTTGCCGTCGACCATGATGCCGACCATCACGAAGTGGCCGCTTTCAAAGCGCAGGCTGGCGCCGCGCGTGCACGTGAAGGTGAAGAGCGATTCGTTCCAGTGGTGGACGGAGAGAACCTTCTGGGAGTCGAAAGCCGCCATGCGATGCAAGACCTCGTGATCGGGGATGAGGCGAAGGCAGGCCGCGCCCCTCGCGCCGGTATGGCGCATGCTAGATTGTCCCTGCAATGAGGGCTGGGCTTCGTTGCCCAGGGAAGGCGCCGCGATGACCCGTTTCGAGCGACCCCGGTCGATGGCCGAAGCTGCGAGCCTGCTCGCGGCCGGCGACTGGGCGCTGCTCGCTGGTGGAACCGATCTTTATCCGGCGCATGTCGGCCGGCCGGTCACCCGGCCCCTGCTCGACCTGTCGCGCGTCGACGGGCTGCGCGGCATCCGCGAGAGCGACGCCGGCTGGGCGATCGGCGCGACGACGACCTGGACCGACGTGATTCGCGCCGACCTGCCGCCGCTCTTCGATGCGTTGAAGTCCGCCGCCCGCGAAGTCGGCGGCGTGCAGATCCAGAACGCCGGCACGATCGCCGGCAACGTCTGCAATGCGTCGCCGGCTGCCGACGGCATGCCGGTGCTGCTCGCCCTCGGCACCGAGGTCGAGCTGCACAGCCTGCTCGGCCCGCGTCGCCTGCCGCTCGCCGAATTCGTGCTTGGCAGCCGGCGCACGGCGCGCCGCGACGACGAGCTGGTGACGGCGCTGCACATTCCTTCGCGCAGCGCGCGGTCGAGGTCGGTGTTTTCCAAACTGGGCGGACGGCGCTACCTTGTCATCTCGATCGCCATGGTCGCGGTCGTCGTCGACCTCGACGAAGGCGACCGCGTCGTCAGCGCCGGCGTGGCGGTCGGCAGTTGCTCGGCGGTCGCCAAGCGCCTGCCTTCGCTCGAAGCGCGCCTGCTCGGTTGCGACGCCGCCCGTCTCGCCGATTGCCTCGAGCCCGCCGACCCGGCGCCGCTCACGCCGATCGACGACGTTCGCGGCAGCGCCGAGTTCCGCCGCGACGCCACGCTCACCCTGTTGCGCCGCGCCCTCGCGGCGGTGGCGCCATGACGGCGCGCGCCCTGGCCGCGCGCCAGATCGTGCGCCTGCGCGTCAACGCCAGCGAGCGCGAGCTCGTCGGGGACCCGTCGCGACGCCTATCGGACGCGCTGCGCGACGAGCTCGGCCTGATCGGCACCAAGATCGGTTGCCACGCCGGCGACTGCGGCGCCTGCACCGTGCTCGTCGATGACGCGCAGGTCTGCGCCTGCATCCTCGCCGTCGGCCAGTGCGAAGGCCGTGCCGTCACGACAGTCGAGGGCCTGGCCGATGCCAGCGGCGCGCTCTCGCCGTTGCAGCGCGCCTTCGTCGCGCACGGGGCGGCGCAATGCGGCATCTGCACGCCCGGCATGCTGATGAGCGCCGAGTCACTGTTGCGCGCAAACCCGAGCCCGAGCGAGAGCGATGTGCGCGACGCGCTGGCCGGCGTGCTCTGCCGTTGCACCGGCTACACCAAGATCGTCGAGGCGGTGCTGGCGGTCACGGCCGGCGATACGCGCGATGCGCCGGTCGCGAACGCGGGCGCTTCCGTCGGCAGCCGCGTGGCGCGCCTCGATGCAACCGCCAAGGTGCGCGGCGACGAGCGCTTCGGCGCCGACCAGTGGCCGGCCCCGCGCGACTCGGTGCTGACGATGCGGGTCGTGCGATCGCCGCATGCGCATGCCTCGTTCGAACTCGGCGACCTCGACGCGTTTCGCCGCCGCTGGCCGGGCATCGTCGACGTCATCACCGCCGCCGATGTGCCGAACAACGCCTTCGCGATCTTTGCCGACCTGCGCGACCAGCCGGTGCTCGCGGATGGCGTGGCCCGCTTTCGCGGCGAGGCGGTGCTTGCCGTCGTCGGCGATGCCGAGGCCGTGCTCGCCGTGCCCGACGGCGAGATGCCGGTGCGCTATGCCGCGCTTCCCGCGCATGAAGGCATCGATACGGCGCTGGCTGCCGCCGATCGCGGCGAGGCGCTGCACGGTCGCTACCCCGACAACGTGCTGTGCCACGGCCGCGTCGTCTCGGGCGACGTCGAGGCGGCGCTCGCCGACCCGCTGCGCTCGGCGCGGCGCGCGACCTCGAGCTTCGAGACTCGCCATGTCGAGCACGCCTACATCGAGCCGGAGGCGGGCTATGCCGAGGTCGTCGCCGGCGTGGCGGCCAACGCGCCGCACCGCATCCGCATCTTTGCCTGCACGCAGACGCCCTACATGGACCGCGACGAGGTCGCGCACGTGCTGGCCATCGCGCCCGGGCGAGTGCACATCGTGCCGTCGGCGATCGGCGGCGGCTTCGGCGGCAAGCTCGATCTTTCGGTGCAGCCGCTCATCGCCGTCGCTGCGTGGAAACTGGGAAGGCCGGTGCGCCTGGTCTACGAGCGGCCCGAGTCGATGCGGTCGAGCACCAAGCGGCATCCGGCGCAAATGAGGGCGACGGCGTCGTGCGACGCGAGCGGCACGCTGACCGCCTTCGACTTCAGCGGCGACTTCAACACCGGCGCCTATTCGTCGTGGGGGCCGACCGTCGCCAACCGTGTGCCGATTCACGCGGCCGGTCCGTACCGCGTGCCGCACCTGCGCGCCCTGACGCGCGCGGTGCTCACGAACAACAGCATCGCCGGCGCCTTTCGCGGCTTCGGCGTGCCGCAGGCGGCGCTGCTCGGCGAGCTGCTCGTCGACGAACTCGCGGCTGCGGCGGACATCGATCCGCTCGAATTCCGTTACGCCAATGCGCTGCGCGCCGGCGACCGCACGCCGACCGGGCAACTGCTCGAAGCGAGCGTTGGCTTGCGCGCCTGCCTGAATGCGCTTCGGCCAGCGTGGCGGGCCGCGCTTGCCGATGCAAACGCATTCAACCAAGCCCAATATCATCCTGAGCGAAGCGAAGGATCCCAGCCGGTGTCGAGGTCCTTCGCTTCGCTCAGGACGAAAAGCGGTGTCCGCCGCGGCGCCGGCATCGCCTGCATGTGGTACGGCATCGGCAACACGGTGATCGCCAATCCCTCGACGATGCGCGGCGCGCTCAGGCTCGATGCCGAGCGCGGCGCCCATCTCTTCCTCTACAACGGCGCGCAGGAGATCGGCCAGGGCAGCGCGACCATCATGCCGCAGATGTTTGCCGACGCGGTCGGACTGACGCTGGCCAGCGTTCGCCAGGTGATGGGCGACACCGACCTGACGGACGACGCCGGCAAGTCGTCGGCGTCGCGGCAGACCTTCGTCTCCGGCAATGCGGCGCGCGCGGCGGGTGCCGCCTTGCGCAGCCAGCTGCTCGATAGGCTCGGCTTCGATGCTGCGGCAGGCACGCAGGTCGAGCTCGCGCTCGACGGCTTTCGCCTGCTCGGCGTGGCGAACGGCGTAAGGCGCAGTGCCGATCTACGCGAGTGGCCTGCCGACAGCGGCGGCGACCTTGTCTCGGCAAGCGGCTACTTCAACCCGCCGACCATCCCGCTCGACGCCGACGGTCAGGGCGTGCCCTACGCGACCTACGGCTTTGCCGCGCAGATGGCCGAGCTCGAAGTCGACCTCGAGCTCGGCACGGTGCGGCTGCTGCACGTCCACGCGGCGCACGACGTCGGCCGCGCCATCAACCCGACGCTGGTCGAGGGCCAGGTGCATGGCGGTATCGCCCAGGGCATCGGCATGGCCTTGATGGAGGAGTACGTCAACGGCCGCACCGACAACCTGCACGACTACCTGATCCCGACCGTCGGCGACGTGCCGCCTATCACCGTGCACCTGATCGAGGACCCCGAGCCGCTCGGACCGTGGGGCGCAAAGGGTGTCGGCGAGCCGGCGCTGGTCGCCACCGCGCCGGCGATCCTCAACGCGATCCATGCCGCGACCGGCGTGCGCATGCGCGAGGTGCCGGTGACGCCGAGCCGGCTGCGCGCGGCGATCATTGCTCTCGCTCCCTCTCCCGCGGGCGGGAGAGGGCAGGGGTGAGGGTGGTGGCCGGCGTCGACCCTCACCCCGACCCTCTCCCGCGAACGGGAGAGGGAGGTGTCGGCCTTCGTTCCGACGGCCAGCCGGTCGTCCTCGAGCACTCGCGCGCGCCGGAAAAGATGGCCGCCGACAAGGTGCGCTGCGAGGCCTGCCCGGTGCTCTGCCAGATCAGCCCGGGCAAGCTCGGCGCCTGCGACCGCTACGGCAACGTCGACGGCGTGCTGACGCGGCTCGACACGCTCGCCCTCGTCGCCCGGCCCGGCACCGACCTCGTCGCCTGGCAGGCGGCGCAGCAGGGCGAGTGGGACGGCAGCCTCGTCGCTGCCGATGCGCCGGTGTTCGTCTCGGGCATCGGCTCGGGCACGACCTATCCCGACTACAAGCCGGCGCCTTTCATCGTCGCCTCGCAGCACGAAGGTGTCGACATGGTGACGGTGGTCACCGAGGGCATCTTCAGCTACTGCAGCTTCAAGGTGAAGATCGACACCGACCGCTACCTCGGCCCCGAGCAGGCGACGGTGCGGCATCGTGGCGAAGCGGTCGGCCACGTCAGCACGATCGAATACGGATCGCAGTTCCTCGCGCTCGGCGGCGTGCACCACCTCACCGGCGGCTCGAAAAAGGAAGGCCGCATCGCCTGCGAAATGATGATGGCGCTCGGCAACCGCGAGCCGGTCGAGTTGCAGATCGAAGGCGGCGCGTCGGTGATCGTCGCCGCCGACAAGCCGCCGATCGTCGACGGCGTCGAGGAGCAGCGCATGCGCGTCGGCTGCGGGTCGGCGACGATCGGCATCTTCGCGCCGCAATGGTTCGGCCATGCCGACGAAGTGGTGGTGATCGACGACCACATCACCGGCGTTCTTTCCGAGCACCAGGCCGGCAAGTTCCTCGACATGGCGCCGACCGGCATTCGCCTGCGCGGCCGCAAGTCGACGCCGGGCCGCTACTTCCAGGTCGCCAATCCCGGCTCGGGCTGGGGCGGCACCGACATCGTCGATCCGCTCACCATCGTCGAGGGCTGGGACGCGAGACACGGCGCGCGGCCGGGACTGCGCATGCTGATGGTCTCGACCACCGGTGAGGACTCGGCCTGGTTCGTGCTCGACGATCAGCTCGTACCGCGGCCGGCCGAGATGCCGCTCGAAGTTCAGCGCGTCGTCGACCGCATCGGCGAGAACTGCGAGCCGTCGCTTTGCTCGGTGCTCTACGTTGCCGGCGCCGGCGGGTCGCTGCGTGCCGGCGTCACCGACAACCCGGTGCGCCTGACCCGATCGATCAAGAGCCTGCTCGTCAACGTCACCTGCGGCGGAGCGCCGGTCTACGTCTGGCCCGGCGGCGGCATCACGGTGATGGTCGACGTCGCGAAGATGCCGGCAATGAGTTTCGGCTCGGTGCCGACGCCGGCCATCGTCTCGCCGATCGAGTTCACGATGCGGCTGGCCGACTACCGCGCCTTGGGCGGCCACATGGACCGCGTGCGTCGGCTCGACGAGGTGCTGGCCCCGGGCGCCTATCGCGTCGTCGACGCGGCGCCGGGCAATCCGTGGCCGCTCGGCGTGGTGCGAGGCAGCGGGCGATGAGTGGCGCCGTTCGACAACGACTCGGCGAAGGCCGCTGGCATTTTCAGCATGGGCCGATCGATTGCATCGTCTCGGCAGAGGGCGACCCCGAAGTGGTCGCCGCGTGCGTCGAGCGGGCCTGGCAACGCTTTCGCGGCGTGCTCGACGAACTGGTCGCCGAGCTGACCCTGCTGCGCACCGATCTCTCGTCGGCGGCCGGCGTACGCGTCGGGCCGCACGGACCGATCGCACGGCGCATGGTCGCGGCCTGTCGAGCGCATGCGACGAACGGCCGTTTCATGACGGCGATGGCGGCGGTGGCGGGCAGCGTCGCCGAGGAGCTGATCGGCTGCTTCGACGAGCCGCGCATCCGGCGCGCCTTCGTCAACAACGGCGGCGATGTCGCCCTTCATCTCGGGCCGGGCGCGTCGTTCGACGTTGGCCTGTTCACCGACCCCGCGCACGGCCTGGCCGGGCTGCCGCTCGACGGGCGGTTTTCCATCGCTTCACACTCGCCGGTGCGCGGCATCGCCACCTCGGGCTGGCGCGGGCGCAGCTTCTCGCTCGGCATCGCCGATTCGGTCACCGTGCTCGCGGCGACCGCGTCGGCGGCCGACGCCGCGGCGACGGTGATCGGCAACGCCGTTGACGTCGACGATCCGCGCATCGTTCGCCGCCCGGCGAACGAGGTGCGCGACGACAGCGATCTCGGCCGTCGCCTCGTCACCTGCGCCGTGCCGGCGCTGTCGACGCCGCTTGCCGAGCGGGCGCTTCGGAACGGTGCCGCGCAGGCACGGAGCGAGATCGAGGCCGGACGCGTCGTCGCCGCGCTGCTCTGCCTGCAAGGACGCAGCCGCGTCTGCGGCGGGGCGGACACGCCCGGTCGTCGCGTAGAGTTCGCGACCGGACGAAATATTGCGATTTGTGCGTTGACGGACTAGAATCGGCGCCTTCCGGAGGCCCCGCCTCGATCCTGCCGCAAGCGATGAGCGCTCTTCTCAAGCCGGTTTCCGCCGGCGTCGATCCCGGTTCGGCGCGTGCAGCCGGTTCGGCCCTGCGGACCTTCTTTCGCCTCGCCGAGGCGTGGCAGCTGAGCGTTGCCGAGCAGACCACCCTGCTCGGCGTCGCTCGCACCACGCTCTACCAGTGGAAGCAGGGCAAGGTGGCGCCGCTCGACCGGCACCAGCTCGAGAGGCTGTCGCATCTGTTCGGCATCTACTCCGCGCTGCACATCCTCTTTCCGGTCGGCGAGCGTGCCGACGAGTGGATCAAGAAGCCGAACAGCGCGCCCTTGTTCGGCGGCCGTTCGGCGCTCGATCGCATGCTCGGCGGCCAGGTCGCCGACCTCTACGTCGTCCGCCAGTACCTCGACGCGCAGCGCGGCGGCAAGGCCTGAGGGCCTGTGGCGGGTCAGCGGGCCCCGAGCATGGCCATCGAACCCACCGACGTGCCGCTGGCGCGAGTCTCCTGGCGTCCCTCGTATCGGTTGATCGCCTCGCGCTATCCGACCGTCGGCCTCTACGACGCGATCGCCGATCCGGCCGACCTCGACGCTGTCTACGCGATCGAGGCGCTCGCCAATCCGCGCCTGCGCGACGAGATCGGCGAGCTGCAGCTCGTGCCGCCGGCCGAGCGCGTCAGCGGCCCGGGCGCGACGCCGGTGATGGCCGCGTTCACCCACCTCAACCCGGAAGGCTCGCGCTTTTCCGACGGCAGCTACGGCGTCTACTACGCCGCCCATTCGCTCGTCACCGCGGTCGCCGAGGTCAGCCACCATCGCGCCGTGTTCATGCGCCGCACCGACGAGCCGGCGATCGATCTCGACCTGCGCCTGATCACCGCCAACGTCGAGGCCGAATTGCACGATCTCGGCAAGGCCGATGCCGTCGATGCGCGCACCGGGCGCTACGCCGCCGCCCTCGATCCCGACGACTACGGCCCGCCGCGGCGGCTCGGCAAGGCACTGCGCGACGCCGGCAGCTGGGGCCTGCGCTTTCCGAGCGTTCGCGATCCGGGTGGCGAATGCGCGGGCATCTTCCGGCCGCGCGCGCTGCGCCACGCCAAGGCTGGCGCGCATATCGCGCTTCACTGGGACGGACAGCGCATCACGCACTGGTTCGAGAAGCGAAATCCGAAGTCGCTCGACGGCTGAATGGTGTCGCGTCGAGGGCCGCGACGCGTCGTCGCGATTGCTTACAACTGCCGCAAGTTTTTGCAACACTGCCGCTTCCCGACGCCGGCCCGGGCGTCACGCCGCCGCGCCGCGCGCACTATGGTCAGAAGATGACGATTCGCTCACGAAAACATGGGCGTTGCAGGCCCATCGCCGGCTGGCATGGGCCGTGCGTCTTTCGTGCCTCGCCCCGACCCTTTCGCCACCGTTTCTTCCCCGAAAGCCGATCCCCTTGCTCCACATGCTGCTCGTGTTCGGCCATTTGCTCGCCGCCTCGATGGCGCTCGGCGCGATCGTGGCGACCGACCTGAGGCTGCTCTCCAAGCTCTCGCAGGACAAGGTGCGGATCGCGCCGCCGAACGAGTTCGTGACGCGCATCGTCATGGTCGCCCTGCTCCTGCTCTACGCCACGGGCGGCGCGATCGTCTTGCAGGGCCTGAGCGAACGCGCGAACTATCTCGAGAACCCGAAGCTGCAGGCGAAGATCCTCCTCGTCGTCCTGCTCACCCTGAACGCGTTCCTCCTGCACTACGTCACCTTCCCGCGCCTGGCGCGGGGCCGACGCGTGGCGCGCTGGCATTTTGCCGACTGGATCCTGGTGGCCGTGCCGGTGGCGACCTCGAACTTTCTCTGGATGTTCGTCGCCTTCCTCGGCATCGCGCGGGCCTGGAACGACAGCATGCCGATGCGCGACATCCTCGAGATCGCGGCGGGTCTCTACATCGTCGCGCAGATGGGCGTCTTCACGATCCTGGCGATGGCGGCGCGCAAGGTCGAGCCCGGGAGCCGCGGCTGGGCCGATCGATTGGCGCGATCGCTGGCCGCGGTCGGCAGCCTCGGCAGCAGTGACCTGGTGCCGGAACCGAGCCGGCCTTCGTCGAAGCGGCGCCGCGCTGCGGATGAGGCAGCCGGCTCGTCGGTGCCCGCGGCGAACTCGCTGCCGGCGGCGAGCGAGCCGCCTCTGCCGGCACCGCGGCCGGCGCTTCGTCTCGTCGGCAGCCGCTCGTCGGGGCGCCGAGCCGCGCGCTGATCGCCCGGCGCCGTTCGGCGTCGCGATCCGCTCCGCCTATTCGCGTGCCGCATGGCCTTGCGGCGAGCGCACCATCGTCTTGAACAGATGCTCGATCACGGCGTCCGGCGCGGCGCTGCGGCCGGTGTGCACCGGCGAGGTCTGGATGACGGCGCTGCGCGGCGCGACCAGCCAGTGGAAGCGCTCGCGCGCGCTCATCGTGCCAAGCGCGCCCGCGGCGCCGCTGCCCGCACACACCGCGTCGATCGCGCCGAGCGCGGCACGGATGGCATCGACGTCGGCGCCCGGGTCGAGCGCGAGGACGCGCGACGGGTCGAGCTCGATGCGTGCCTCGAGCGAATCGGTGGCGTCGCACGAGACGATGACGCCGACGTTGACGAACTCGCCGCGCTCGACGCGCGGCACGACGCGGACGATCGCGTAGTCATACGTGTGCATCGTGGGCACGGACGGCCTCCGTGACGAACGCGCGCGGCGCGGCGATGCGGCGCTTCAGATACTGGAAGTAGGCATCGCGGTGGGCAGCGGTGCTCGCGAACGAGGGCTCGTCTTCGAGCCAGGAATCGGGAACCAGGGCGACGATGGCTTCGAGCGTTCGCTCGTCGAGCCGTGCGACGAGCGCCGCGTCGGCCTCGGCCAGGCGCGTCGCCAGAGGCAGCAGCACGTGGTCCTTGATCAGCTCGAACGGACTCGTGCTCCGCTCGAGCGAGCCACGCCAGTCGTGATGGAAGTAGAGCGCGGCGCCGTGGTCGATCAGCCAGAGCTTGCCGTGCCAGACCAGCATATTGGTGTTGCGCGGCGTACGGTCGAGGTTGGTCACGAAGGCGTCGAACCAGACGATGCGCGAGGCCAGTTCGGCGTCGAGCCGCATCGCCAGCGGGTCGAAAGTGACGGCACCGGGCAGGTAGTCCATGGCGATGTTGAGGCCGACGCTGCCGTGCGCGAGGTCGGCGCTGGCGCGGATCAGGTCCTGGATCTCCGGGTCGGGCTCGGTGCGGGCGAGGTCGGCATGCAGCTCGGCGAAGACGATCTCGGGCACCGGCAGGCCGCAGGCCCGCGCGATCTCGCCGGCAATCAGCTCGGCGATCAGCGCCCGCACGCCCTGGCCGGCACCGCGGAACTTGAGGACGTAGAGGCCGTCGTCGTCGGCCTCGACCACGGCGGGTAGCGATCCGCCCTCGCGCAGCGGGGTGACGTAGCGGGTGGCAGTCACGGTTCGCACTGCGGCGGATTCTAGGAGCCGTACGCTTGAAAATCGGCGCCGCGGCACCAAGTCCCGCCACGCCCACCAGCCGCTCTGCCGGGCACCTTCAGCCACGAACCGAACAAGACGCCGATGGACAAGCAAACCCTTTCATTCCAGGCCGAGGTCAAGCAGATCCTGCACCTCGTCACGCACTCGCTCTACTCGAACAAGGAGATCTTTCTCCGCGAGCTGATCTCGAACGCCTCCGACGCCTGCGACAAGCTCCGCTTCGAAGCGCTCGACAAGCCCGAACTCTACGAGGGCAAGACCGAGCTCGAAGTGCGCGTCGCCTTCGACAAGGACGCGAAGACGATCACCATCACCGACAACGGCATCGGCCTCTCGGCCGACGAGGCAGTCTCCAACCTCGGCACGATCGCCAAGAGTGGCACGCGCGAGTTCATGTCGGCACTGAAGGGCGACCAGAAGAAGGACGCGCAGCTGATCGGCCAGTTCGGCGTCGGCTTCTACTCGGGCTTCATCGTCGCCGACAAGATCGTCGTCGGGTCGCGCCGCGCCGGCCTGCCTGCCGAAGAAGGCGTGCGCTGGACCTCCGAAGGCGCCGGCGACTTCGAGGTCGAGACCATCACTCGGCCGGAGCGCGGCACGAGCGTGACGCTGCACCTGCGCGAGGGCGAGGAAGAGTTTCTTTCCGGCTGGAAGCTGAAGTCCATCGTCTCGAAGTACTCGGACCACATCTCGCTGCCGATCCTGATGCAGAAGGAAGAGTGGGACGCCGAGGCGAGCAAGCAGAAGACCCTGGACGAGTGGGCGCCGGTGAACAAGGCGGCGGCGCTCTGGGCGCGGCCGAAGAGCGAGATCACGAAGGAGCAGTACGAGGAGTTCTACAAGCAGATCAGCTACGACACCGAAGCGCCGCTCGCCTACACGCACAACCGCGTCGAAGGGCGCAGCGAATACACGCAGCTGCTCTACATCCCGGCGAAGGCGCCGTTCGACTTGTGGAACCGCGACAAGCGCGGTGGCGTCAAGCTCTACGTCAAGCGCGTCTTCATCATGGACGACGCCGAAGCCCTGATGCCGGTGTACCTGCGCTTCGTCAAGGGCGTGATCGATTCGAGCGACCTGCCGCTCAACGTCAGCCGCGAGCTGCTCCAGGAAAGCCGCGACGTCAAGGCGATCCGCGAGGGTTCGACCAAGCGCGTGCTGTCGATGCTCGAAGGTCTGGCCGACAACGCCGACGCCGCCGAGAAGGACAAGTACGCCGGGTTCTGGAAGGACTTCGGCGTCGTCCTGAAGGAGGGCATCGGCGAGGACTTCGCCAATCGCGATCGCCTGGCCAAGCTCTATCGCTTTTCGTCGACGCACGACGAGAGCGGCGCGCAGAGCGTCTCGCTGCCCGACTACGTGAGCCGCATGAAGGAAGGCCAGGAAGCGATCTACTACGTGACCGCGGACACGCTGGCCACGGCCAGGAACAGCCCGCAGCTCGAGATCTTCAAGAAGAAGGGCATCGAGGTGCTGCTGTTCACCGACCGCGTCGACGAATGGCTGCTCTCGCACCTCTACGAGTTCGACGGCCATGCGCTGCAAAGCGTCGCCAAGGGCTCGGTCGA